>NZ_JBVHWM010000069.1:0-55389 GCF_055564375.1 Streptomyces sp. NPDC029138 | reverse complement strand
CCCCTCCCACCCCCCTGTGCCCGGCGCTCTCCCCCCCCCCCCCCCCCCCCCCCCCCCCCCCCCCCCCCCCCCCCCCCCCCCCCCCCCCCCCCCCCCCCCCCCCCCCCCCCCCCCCACCACCTGGTCCTGGTCAGACCCTCGCCGCGCCGTTGAGGGCGGTGAGCGGGGTGTCGGCGAGGCCGAGTTCGCCCGCCTTGTCGAGGAGCTGCTGGAGGTGCCCGGCGTTCGTGCCGCCCGACTTCATCAGCCGCATCAGCAGGGCCGAGACGGTGAGGTTCTGCACGTCGGCCGTCGAGACCGAGCCGAGGATGCGGGCGAGGTCGTCGGTGAAGCTCGACGTGCCGTCCAGCCAGGGCTTCGCCAGCGTCTGCGCGGTCTCGGAGTGCTGTACGAAGGCGTCGACGCCCTTGCCGAGCGCGATCGAGCCGACCAGTTTGTCGAAGAAGACCGAGTCACCGCCGACGATGTTGATGTCGGCGTTCTCCAGACCGGTGGCGAGAACCGTGGCCTGCGCCTCCGCGACCTGGCGCTGCACGTCCAGTCCGGCCAGTCGGATGTCCTTCTCGGCCTGGATCCGCAGCCGGTACTCCTCGTGGCCCCGGGAGGCGTCGTCGAGGGCGGCCATCGCCGCGGCCTTCTCGGTGAGGCCGGCGGCCTCCGCCTTCAGCTTCTCGCCGATGCCCTCCGCCTCGGCGAGCGCCTTGGCTCGCACGCCCTCGGCTTCGGCCCGCAGCCAGGCCTCGGTCGCCTCCGCCTCGGCGCGGCCGACCTTCTCGATGACCTCCGCCTCCTTGTCGCGGACCTGCACGGCGGCGAGTCCCTCGGCGGCGGCCTCGGCCTGCACACCCTCGGCGAGCCTCAGCTTGGCCCGCGCGTCGAGGTCGGCCGTCTTCAACCGCGCCTCTGCCAGAGTCAGTTCCTCGGCGGCGCGGTGGGTGGCGGCCTGCTCGGCGGCCTCCGCGGCCTTGATGTCCTTGACCAGCTTCTCCTGCGCCTCGGCCTCCGCGGCGATGACCACGGCCTGCCGCTGCCGCTCGGCCTCCTCGACCGCGCGCAGCTTCTTGATGGCCTCCTCCTGCTCGGCGACCGTGCGGTCCACGGCGACCCGCTCGCGGATGACCTCGGCGATCTCCCGCTTCTCCGCCTCGACCTCCTTCTCGGAGGCGATCCTCGTCAGCTGGGTCTCCCGCTCGCGTGCGATGACCTCCAGCAGGCGGTCCTTCTCGATGCGCTCGTTCTCGACGGCGATGACCCGCTCGCGGTTCTTGGCGGCGACGGCGACCTCGCGGGCCTGGTTCTCCCGCTGCACGCCGAGTTGTTCCTCGGTCCGCAGGAAGGCGGACTGGGCGCGCAGCCGCTCCTCCTCCACCACCCGCGCGGTCTCGGCCTCCTCGCGGGCCCGGGAGGTCTCGATCTCCCGGCGCTGCTTGATCTCGGCGTCGGCCTGACGGCGCTCCAGCTCCAGGATGGCCTCGCGGGCGTCGACGTTCTGCCGGGTGATCTCCTTCTCCTCGGTGCGCTGGTACTCGTTGGTGCGCACGTGCTCGATCGTCGTCAGCTCGGTGATCTTCCGGATGCCCTGGGCGTCGAGCACGTTGGCGGGGTCGAGCTGGGTGAGCGGTGTCTGCTCCAGGTAGTCGATCGCGGCGTCCTCCAGGTGGTAGCCGTTGAGGTCGACGCCGATCAACTCGATGATCTTGTAGCGGAGTTCCTCACGCTGGGTGTAGAGGTCGGTGAAGTCCATCTGCTTGCCGACGGTCTTCAGCGCCTCGGAGAACTTCGCGTGGAACAGCTCCTGTAGTGTCCGCTGGTCACTGGCCCGCTGAGTGCCGACGGCCTGGGCGACCTTGATGACGTCCTGCACGGTCTGGTTGACCTTGACGAAGAACGAGATCCGGATGTCCGCGCGGATGTTGTCCCGGCAGATCAGCCCTTCCTTGCCGGCCCGGGTGATCTCGATGGTCTTCACCGAGATGTCCATCACCTCGGCCTTGTGCAGCACCGGCAGCACGACCTGCCCGGTGAAGGTGACATCGACCTTGCGCATCCTGGAGACGATCAGCGCCTTGCCCTGCTCGACCTTGCGGAACAGCCGGGAGACGACCAGCAGTACGACGGCGACGACGAGGAGGAAGGCGGCTGCGAGCACGCCGATGACAGTCATGGCATACGTCCTTGAGGCAGAGGCGGTCGACGAGACAGGCGCGCGTCAGTGAACGGTGCACTGCTTCGGTGCGGGTTCCGGTGCATTGGCACCTGCCGGTGTCCGGCACCGGAACCCTCCGCAGTGCTCCCCGCAGGTCATGATGGGCGACCGGTGCACGCCCGCGCATTGCCGGTGTCCGGCAGTGTTCACTAGGGTCTGCATGCCGGTGACCCGCTAAGAAAACGTCATCGGCGCGTCAAGATTCTGGGGGCGGCGTGACGGGGCGGGACATTCCCGAGCAGTACCTGGACGGCTATGCCCGCATCCTGGCCGATGTCTCTGCCACGGGCCGTCGCCTCACCCGGGAGGAGATCGAGTCCCGGCGGATTCTTGGCGAGCAGGCAGCGGAGGCGGGCTACGGACTACGAGCCCTCGTCAGCGCACATCTGACCGCCGCGCGCCCCGTCCGCTCGCAGAGCCCCGGCTCGCTCGACAGCACGCTGGCCGCCGTGCAACAGGCTGTGGACGCCTTCGCCGAGGGCTACGAACGCGCCCAGCACCTCGCCGTGCGCCAGGAAGAGGCCGTGCGCCGGGAGTTCATCGACGACCTGCTTTACGGCCGCAGCGACCTGGGCCGACTCGCCGAGCGCGCCGAACGCTTCGGCCTGCGCCTGTCGCACGCCCACGCCGTCGCCGTCGCGGAAGGCCCGGTGGCCTACGAGGAGGGCGCGCCGGTCGCCCGGCAGGTGGAGCAGGCGCTGCTGGCCCGCTTCGGCAACCGCAGCGTCCTGCTCACCACCAAGGACGGCCGGCTGCTGTGCATCGCCCCCGGCCACGAGGACGAGGTCCTGCCCTACTTCGCCAAGCAGGCCCACGCCGCCACCGACGGCGGCACGGTCGCCATCGGCCGCCCGCAGCCCGGCCCCGGCGGGGTGGTCCAGTCGTACGAGGAAGCCCTGAACGCCCTGGAACTGGCGGAACGGCTGGGTCTGGACGACCCGGTACTGCGCGCCGCCGACCTGCTCGTCTACCCCGTCCTGACCCGCGACCGGCAGGCCATGGCCGACCTCGTCCTCGGCACGCTCGGCCCGCTCACCACGGCCCGCGGCGGCGCCGAGCCGCTCCTCGACACGCTCACCGCCTACTTCGACTCGGGCTGCGTCGCCGCCGAGGCCGCCCGCCGCCTCTCCCTCAGCGTGCGGGCCATGACCTACCGCCTGGAACGCATCCACAAACTCACCGGCGCCAACCCGGCCGACCCCGCGCACCGCTACATGTTGCAGACCGCGGTCATCGGCGCCCGGCTGCTCGACTGGCCGGCCAAGGACCTCTGAGCGCGGCTGGAGGCACGGAGGTGTGCAATAACGGCCCTTGTGGCCGTGCCGCTCACTACCGAGGCTTTGGCAGTCCTGCTGATGGGGTGGGCCTCGATCTTTGCTGGTGCCGCGTCGACGCCTGCGGCACCCATGGGCAATGTCCGGGCGGCGCGGAATTGACACCGCCTGGCCGACGGGACCTCGCATTCCGGTTGCCTGGCATCAGCGGACTGCGTGGCAGCCTCACCAGAGCGCAGGGCGAGCCGCTCCCTGCTCCTGCGTCCGGCTCCACGCCTACCCCGGGCATCCGCTGTCGGAGGGAGTCCCGCCACCCCGTGACTATGTCTTCCGCCTCTTCGTGGCTGTGCGAGCCGACTTGGCGTTGACGGCTGCGTTGGTCCGGGCTGCGTGCGCACGCTGCGCTACTTCGGCTCCGAAAGATGACCAACCGGAGAGAGACGCGAGGAGTTCGGATGCGGCGGCTGCCGCTGCTGTCAGTCCAGCCATCGCTCTGGACATGGACGCTGCAGACCCAATCAGAGACGCGTACCGCCCGTTCGCGCCGGCCGTCCTCTCCGAGCACGCCACGGAATGGTTCATGTCGGCGGGCGCCCCCTTCATGTACCGTGTCGCCACCGTCCGACGGTGCCGAGCCGACCGCGTCGCGGCGGTCACCCACCACGACGGCACCGCCCGCGTCCAGTCCGTCGCCGCCGACCACCGGGGCCTGCGCGATCTCCTTGAGCAGTTCCGCGACCTCACCGGACTGCCGCTGCTGCTGAACACATCCTTCAACCGCAAAGGCACCCCGATCCTGCGGACCGCTGAGCAAGCCGTGGCAGCGGCGGTGGACCTGCGCCTCGATGCCCTCGCCGCCGGGACACCCTGCTGCTCGCCGACCACGTCCCCGATCCCCGTGCCGCGTCCCTTCGTACGAGGTGAGGCGGATGGACCCCATCGATCTCGACCACGTCCTGACCGTGCTCGGTGCCGCCGCGTGGAGCCCGGACGAACAGTCCCGCGCCCGCGTGGCCGCCGGCCTCGCGCTCACGGTCTACGACCGCCACACCCGCGACCACGGGGCGGTCTGGATCACGGGCCGGATCTGCTTCCGGTAGACCTCCTCGGTCAATTGGTCCGGGAGGCCAACTGTCCTGCAGCGTCATGGACGTATGTCAGCGTGCGGCCGTTGAAGTCCGTCTCCGCGGTAAGCCGGCCCGCCTCGTCGTAGGCGCCTTGATGTCGGCGGTCTTGATGTCCAGGACCTTGCCGGGCACCTTGCCGTCGCCCACCGATGAACCCCCGTTCGCAGTCGCGGTATCCGACCCCAGGGGAGACGGGTCAAGGAAAGGTCATGCCAACGGCATGCGCGCGCAATGTGTCGGCGGGTGAGAGTGCCCAACGCATTCTCCGCCGCCGGCGCGACGTCGGCCTCCGCTGGGTCCGGGAGGGGATCGGCTGGCTAGGCTTCGCGCGTGACGACCGAGTTGATCCTGCTGTCCCGCGTCGCCTGTCGTGGGCGGGAGGTCACCGCGCCTCGGCTGCGTGGGCTGGTGGCGTTGCTGGCCGGGGATCTGCGGGCCGGGTGCAGTACGGGGCGGCTGGTGGAGGGGCTGTGGCCGGACGCGGTGCCGGAGCGGCCCGGCAAGGCGGTGCAGGTGCTGGTGTCGCGGCTCAGGGCCCAGGTGGGTGCTGAGCTGGTCGTCAGTACGCCGACGGGGTACCGGCTGGCGCTGGACGAGGCCCAGGTCGACAGTTCCGCGCTGCTGCTGTACGAGGCGGCGAGCGCCGGGCGCGCGAGGGCGGGGGATCACGCGGGTGCCCTGGCGCAGGCCGAGGCGGGCTTGGCGCTGTGGGACGGGAGTGTGGGTGCCGGGGCAGGAGAGGATCTGCACGATCCGGTGGTGGCGCTCCGTACTGACCGGCTTCGGGCACACCGCTCGCTCGTTCGTTCCCGTGCGCTCGCGCTCGCCCGGCTGGGGCGGCGGGAGGAGGCCGCGGCGCCGCTGGCCGAGCTGGCCCGGGAGCTGCCCCGGGACGAGGAGGTGCTGGCGGAGCTGCTGCGCTGCGAGGCCGCCACCACGGGCCGGGCCGCGGCGCTGATCCGGTACGACGCCTATCGGCGCGGGCTGCGCGACGAGTTGGGCGCCGATCCGGGTCCTGAACTCCGGTCCCTGTACCAGGAGTTGCTGAACGCGGACGCGCCTCGGGTGCGGCAGGGAGTGCCGCACGAGCCGAATCCGCTGCTGGGCCGGGACGCCGACATCGCCGCCGTGGCCGCTCTGTTGCGCGAGGCCCGGGTGGTCACCGTCGTGGGCCCCGGCGGGCTGGGCAAGACCCGGCTGTCCCACGCGGTGAGCCGGGCGGCCGAGCAGCCCGTGGTGCACTTCGTGCCCCTGGCCGGTGTCACCGCCGACGACGACGTGGCCGCCGAGGTGGCCTCGGCCGTCGGCGCGGGCGAGGGCCGGCAGTTCGCCGGGGGCGGCGACGCGGTGAGCGGCATCGTCGGCGCGCTCGGTACGGGGCCCACGCTGCTCGTACTGGACAACTGCGAGCAGGTGATCGCCGGCGCGGCCGCCCTCGTCCAGGCCCTGGTGTCGCGGTCGAAGGAGCTGCGGGTCCTGGCCACCAGCCGGGCCCCGCTGGGGCTGACCTCGGAGTCCGTGTACGCCCTGCCGGAACTGTCCCTGACCACCTCGGTCGCGCTCTTCGAGCAGCGGGCGCGGGCGGCCCGGCCCGGCGTGGACCTGCCCGCCGACCGGGTCGCCGAGATCTGCCGCCACCTGGACGGGCTGCCGCTCGCCGTGGAACTGGCCGCGGCCCGGGTACGGGTGCTCTCCGTGGCCGACATCGCGCGTCGCCTCCGGGACCGTTTCGCGCTGCTGCGCGGCGGCGCACGCGACGCGCCCGAGCGGCACCGCACGCTGCACGCCGTGGTCGAGTGGAGCTGGAACCTGCTGGAGCCCGACGGCCGGGCGGCGCTGCGCGCGCTGTCGGTGTTCCCGGGCGGCTTCGCCGAGGACGCGGCGGAGTACCTGCTCGGTGAGACGGGGGACGCGCTGTTCCTGCTGGAGCAGCTCGCCGGTCAGTCCCTGATCAAGGTGGACGACAGCCCGTCCGGGGCCCGCTTCCGCATGCTGGAGACCCTGCGGGAGTTCGGTGCCGCCCGGCGCGCCGAAGCGGGCGAGGAGGAGGCGGTGACCGACCGGTTCCTGCGCTGGGCACGGGACTTCGGCCGCGCGCACCATGATGTGCTGTTCAGCAGCGACCCGGCGTCCTCCTGGTACCGCATCCGCGCCGAACAGGACAACCTCGTCCTCGCGCTCCGGCACGCGCTGGCCCGGTCCGACGGGCCCACCACCGCCGCGCTCACCGCCGTACTGGCCTCCCTGTGGGCCACCGACTCCCACTTCACCCGGCTCACCGCCCTCATCGCCGACACCGGCGGGCCGCTGTCCCGTTTCCGCCCCGGCCCCGAGGACGTCGAGCCGGCCCGCACCGCCGCGGCCGTGTGCACGGCCAGCCTCTTCATGGCCCACGGCCCGCACGCCGCACGGCCGTTGGTGACGCTGCGCCGGCTGCCGCCCGCTCCGCCCGACACGCTGCTGCGGGCGCTGGCCGTCGTGCTGTGCGCGGTCCCGGACATCCATCCGCCGGACTACGCGCGGCTGCGGGAGCTGTGCGACGCGGAGGAACCCCTGCTGGCGGGTGTGGCGGCGTGCTTCGCCAGCTACGTGTGGGACGCGGCGCACGAGACGGAGCGGGCGCTGGAGTACGCCCGCCGGATGCTCGACGCGCTGGAGCCGCTCGCCAACCCCTCCATGCAGCTGCTCTGTCACGGGCGGATCAGCGAGCTGTGTCTCCAGTCCGAGCGGGGCGCGGAGGCGTACGACCATCTGCGCGCCGCGCTCGACGCGCTCGACCGGTTCGGCGACTGGTCGGACTCGGTCGGTGTGCGGTGGGGGCTGGTGCTGGCCTGTCTTCAGCGCGGGGAGGTCGACGAGGCGGAGTACTGGCTGGGACTCGCGGCCCTGGACCAGCCGCCGGAGTCCGCGCAGATCTACACCCCCGATCTCCCGGCGCGCGCGGAGATCGCGCTGGCCCGGGGGCTGACGGAGGTCGGGCTCGGGCTGTGGCGCCGGGCGGTGGAGCGGGTGCGGGAGGACAGCCTGCTGTACGCCGGTGATCCGTTCGTGCATCCGTGGTCGCTTCAGGTGCAGTCGGCCGCGTTGGCGGCGCACGCGCGGCACGGGCGGCTGGAGCCGGTGGCGGGGCTGGCCGGGCAGCTGCGGGAGCGGCTTCTCGGGATGCTGTCCGGCTCCGCCAACGCCTCCGGCTCGTCGGGCTCTGGCGGCTTGTCCGCCTCCGGCGGCTCGTCCGGCTCCGGCGGCTCGTCCGCCTCCCCAGGTACCGCCGGCATCCCCAGCTCGCCCAGCACCCCCAGCTCCTCAGGAACCGGATCTCCGGTGGAACTGCCCGTCTACGGCACGGTGTTGCTGGCGCTCGGCCTCGCCGGGCTGGCCAGGGGCGAGACGGCGGCCGTACGGCTGGTGGCGCTGGCGGAGCGGATGCCGGTGGTGCGGGACTTCCCGACCCTGTCCTCGGCCCGGTCCCGGCAGGCGGCCGAGAACGCCGACAGGGCGGCGTACGCCGACGCGAGGTCGAGGTACGCCGCCCTGGGGCGGGAGGAACTGCGGGCGGCGGCGCTGCGCGAACTGAGCGCCGGGTGAGCTGTCGGGAGCCGAAGCCCGGGTGAGCCCCGAGAGGCTGAACACCGGCTCAGCTCCGCCGGGTTCAACGCCTCGGTTCCCGGTTGTACTGCGCCTTGGACCACAGGTAACCGAGCACGGTCAGCCCCACGCACCAGGCGACGGCGAGCACCGCGTTCTTCGTGCCGATCCCGCTGCCGAGCAGCAGCCCCCGCAGCGTCTCGATGAAGGGTGAGAACGGCTGGTACTCGGCGAACCAGCGGAACCAGCCCGGCATGGCGTCCACCGGCACGAACGCGCTGGACAGGAACGGCAGCATCACCAGCGGCGTCCCGATGTTGCTGGCCCCCTCGGGGTTGGGGCTCACCAGGCCCATGCCGACCGCGATCCAGGTCAGCGCGAGGCTGACGAGCGCCATCAGTCCGGCCGCCGCGATCCACTCCAGCGGCGTCGCGTCGGGCCGGAATCCGATGGCCAGTCCGATGCCCAGGACGAGCACCAGGGCCATCAGCGTCTTGATCACGCTGCCGATCACGTGGCCGATCAGCACGGAGGCGCGGGAGATCGCCATGGTGCGGAACCGGGCCATGATGCCCTCGGTCATGTCGGTGCACACGGATACCGCGGTGCCGAGCGAGGTCATGGCCACGGTCAGGAAGAGGATGCCGGGGACGAGGTAGGCGACGTAGTCGGCACGGTCCGCGTGCCCGCCGTTGATGCCGGCGCTCATCACGTCACCGAAGACGTAGACGAACAACAGCAGCAGGATGACCGGGGTGAGCAGGAGGTTCAGGGTGAGGGACGGATAGCGGCGGGCGTGCAGCAGGTTGCGCCGCAGCATGGTGAGGTTGTCGCGGAAGGCGTGGCCGGCGGTGCTCATCGGACGGTCTCCTTGTCGGTGGTCTGAGCGGGTACGGAGCTGCCGGTCAGGGCGAAGAACACGTCGTCCAGGTCCGGGGTGTGGACGGACAGCTCGTCGGCCTCGATGCCGGCGGCGTCGAGCCAGTCGAGGATGGCGCGCAGCTCGCGCTGGCTGCCGTCGCTGGGGATCTGAAGGGTGAGCCCCTCGTCGTTCCGGGTGGCCTCGCGCAGCGCGGTGGCCGCCCGCTCGTACGCCACCGGGTCGGAGAAGCGGAGTCGCACATGTCCGCCGGGGACGAGCCGCTTGAGCTGCTCGGCACTGCCGTCGGCGACGATCTTGCCTCCGTTGAGCACCGCGATGCGGTCGGCGAGCTGGTCGGCCTCCTCCAGGTACTGGGTGGTGAGGAAGACGGTCGTACCGCCGGAGACCAGTTCGCGGATGATCTGCCACATGGTGTGCCGGGAGCGCGGGTCCAGGCCGGTGGTCGGCTCGTCCAGGAAGATGATCCGCGGGCTGCCGACCAGGGTCATGGCGATGTCGAGACGGCGTTTCATGCCGCCGGAGTAGGTGGAGGCGGGCTTCTTCGCGGCCTCGGTGAGGTCGAACCGCTCCAGCAGCTCGGCGGTGACCCGCCGTCCCTCGTGCTTGGAGAGGTGGTGCAGGTCGGCCATGAGGAGCATGTTCTCCTCGCCGGTGATCAGCCCGTCGACGGCGGAGAACTGACCGGTGACCCCGATGGCGGCCCGTACCGCCTGTGCCTCGGCGGCGAGGTCGTGCCCGGCGATCCGCGCCTGGCCGCCGTCGGCGGAGATCAGCGTGGACAGGATGCTGACCGCCGTGGTCTTGCCGGCACCGTTCGGCCCGAGGAGGGAGAAGACGGTGCCGGCGGGCACCTGGATGTCGATGCCGTCGAGGACGGTCTTGTCCCCGTAGGACTTGCGCAGCCCGGTGGCCGCGATCGCGAGTTCGTGTGCGTGGTCCGTCGTCGTCATGCCGGGAAGCGTGCGGCCCAGGCGGTTCAGTGTGGCTTCAGGACGGTTTCAGGCGCTCGGGCGGGGCGGGAGGACGTTGAAACCGCGGGCACTCCACCCCGCGGCAGGTGCCCACAAAGCGGCCACGAGTTCCATCTGTCTGAGGACCAGGTCCACCGCCTCGGGTTCCTCCTTCGGTGGGTAGTCGAACATGGCCAGGACGCGGCGGATGCGGGTGCGGAGCTTGGCGCGTACGGGTTCGCGGGAGAGCCAGTCGACGGAGAGGTTCTTCCGGATGTCCTTCACCAGGGCACGGGCGATCTCGGCGAGGGTGTCCTGGCCGCCCTCCATCAGCTCGGCCATGTCCTGGTGGGCGAGTGCGTCGTAGAAGGCCAGTTCCGCGCGGGTGAGGGGCGGGTCGAACCGCTCGCCGCGGCGGGACTCGGCCGACACCTCCCGCGCCAGGGCGGCGAGTTCGGCGATGATCCGGGCGCTGGTGAGCTGCTGGAGCATGTACCGCTTCATCAGGTCGTCCAGGCGCTTGGAGAAGCTCTCGTTCCGGACGACGTTGTGCTCGGTCGCCTCGCGCATCCGCCGCTGGATCAGGCGCCGCAGCGCCTCGGTGACCAGGTGCGGCGTCTCGGAGTTCGCCAGCTCGCGCAGCTGCGCCTCGTCGAGGCGGGTGATGTCCAGCCGGCCGATCCCGGCCTCCGCGTACAGGTCGGTGATCTGGTCGGCGTCGACGACCGAGGCCGCCAAGGCCTGGAGGTAGCGCTGGACCTCGGCGCTGAGCGGTTGCCCGCTCGCCTCGCGCTGGGCGGCGTCGAGCTTGATCATCCAGGCCCGGACCTCGCTGAAGAAGGCGATGTCCCGGCGCCAGTCGGCCAGGTCCGCGCAGCGCTCGGCGATCTCGCGGCTCATCGCGCAGACGCGGTAGAAGCGGTCGAGCCGGGCGGCGGTGTCCTTGAAGCGGGCGGAGAGCGGCTTGGCGCCGGGCCGGACCCGGTTGCCCGGGTTCCTCGGGTCGCGCAGGAAGTCGGCGGTCAGGCGCAGGGCACGTCTGCGGGCGTCGGGGCGGGTCGTGTCGGCCAGCCAGTCACTCCAGCCGCAGCCGGCCAGCAGGCTTCTGACGGCCGACAGTTCGGTCCTGACCTCGGTGATGGCCCGGTCGATGTCCGCGCCGAGCGTCTGGTCCCCGCGGTCCTGGTCCGAGTACTCGCGCAGGGCCTTGGCGAGGGGGTCGGTGAGGGGCGCGTAGCCGACGAGGAGGCCGTCCTGCTTGCCCCGGAAGCGGCGGTTGACGCGGGCCAGGGCCTGCATCAGGTTGGCGCCCCGCATGGGGCGGTCCATGTACAGCGTGTGGATGGG
The DNA here is from genome assembly GCF_055564375.1 of Streptomyces sp. NPDC029138. NCBI lineage: Bacteria > Bacillati > Actinomycetota > Actinomycetes > Kitasatosporales > Streptomycetaceae > Streptomyces > Streptomyces sp. NPDC029138. Next base: position 44,017 of record NZ_JBVHWM010000069.1, on the reverse strand, counting down.
CGGCGCGTCGAAACCGGTCAGCAGCATCGAATGGACGATGAGCAGTTCCAGCTCGTCGTCCGGGTCCTTGGCGCGGGCCTGGACGACCCGCTGCTGGGACGGGCGCAGGGCGTGGGCGCGCAGGTGCTCCTCGTCGGAGGGGTCACTGTGGAACACGATCTTCATGACGCCCTGGTCGGCTTCCTTGCCCACCCATTCCGGCCGCCGTTCGGCCAGCGCGTCGAAGAGGTGTACGCAGATGTCCCGGGTGGCGCAGACGACCATCGCCTTGCCGGGGCCGCCGATGTCCGGCCTGACCAGTTCCCGGCGTGTCTCCCAGTGGGCGATCAGGTCATCGGCGAGCTTCGCTGTGCGGCCGGGGGCGCCGTAGACGGTGTTCATCGTGGTGGCGTACGCGAGGGCACGGCGGCGCTCGGCGTCGTCCAGACCCTCGGTGAGGGCGTTGGCCTGCTCGTCCAGCGCACCCGGGTCGATGCCCTCGGGCAGGTCGACCTCGATGATGCGCGGCTCGTGGAACACGCGGACCGTGGCCCCGTCGTCGACGGCGCGCTTCAGGTCGTAGACGTCGATGTAGTCGCCGAAGACGGCGCGGGTGTCGGCCTCGGCCTTGGAGACGGGCGTGCCGGTGAAGGCGAGCAGCGTGGCGTGCGGGAGGGCGTCGCGCAGGTGGCGGGCGTACCCGTCGAGGCTGTCGTAGTGCGAGCGGTGCGCCTCGTCCACGATCACCAGGATGTTGCGGCGCTCGGAGAGCAGCGGGTGGCGCTTGCCGGCCTGCTTCTCCTCCTTGCTCAGGCCGAACTTCTGGAGGGTGGTGAAGACGATCCCGCCGACGGTGCGGCTCTTCAGCGCGGTACGCAGCTCTTCGCGCGAGTCGACCTGGACGGGCTCCTGCCCGAGCAGGGCCCCGCTGTCCCGGAAGGTGTCGTAGAGCTGGTCGTCCAGGTCGTTGCGGTCGGTGACGACGATGACGGTGGGGTTGTTGAGCGCCGGGTGGCGGGAGACGAGCGCGGCCGTCTCCACCATCTCCTCCGACTTGCCGGCGCCCTGTGTGTGCCAGACGACGCCGGCCTGCCCGGTCGAGCGGGACGCCTCGACGACGGCGTCCACCGCCTTGGTGACCGCGAAGTACTGGTGCGGCTTCGCGATCCGCTTGCCGGAGAGGGGCTCGCCCATCCTGGGCGGGGGGAAGTTGACGAAGTCGCGGGTGAGGGAGAGGAACCGGTTCCGCGTGAACAGCCCCTGGAGGGCCAGGTGCAGTGCGTCGGGGCCGTCGTGTCCCGGCGCGTGGGTGTCGACGCGCAGGCCCGCGTGGTCGACGTTCCACGGCGCGAAGTGCTCGTACGGCGTGAAGACCGTGCCGTACTTGGCGGTGATGCCGTCCGAGACGAGGCAGAGCACGTTGTAGCGGAACGCGATCGGGAATTCCGCGAGGTAGGTCTGGAGCTGCGCGTGCGCGGACCTGAGGGTGGCGTTCTCGTCGGAGGCGCTCTTCAGTTCCACCACGGCGAGGGGCAGGCCGTTGACGTAGAGGACGATGTCGAAGCGGCGGTGGCTGCCGTCGGTCTCCCGGACGGTGACCTGCCTGACGGCGAGAAAGCTGTTGGCGTCCGCGTCCGTGAAGTCCACGAGACGGACGGTCGGGGTCCGCTCGGCGCCGAACTCGTCGGTGTACGTCAGCCGGATGCCGGCGGTGAGGTGCTCGTGCGCCTGCCGGTTCTCCGGGTAGGCCTCGCGGGAGGTGGGGTCGGTGGCGATGCGGAACGCTTCCTGGACGGCCGCCGGGGACAGCTCCGGGTTCAGCCGCTCGATCGCCGACCGAAGCTCGTCGTGCAGGATCAGGTCGTCCCAGTCGTGGCGGTGCCCGGTGCCGGGGGCGATGTCCCTGCCGGCCTTGACCTGCCAGGCGAGCCGGCCGAGTTCGCGCAGGGCGAGGTCCTCCCAGGCGGACTCGGTCATCCTGGCGGCCAGGGGGGCGAGGCTGTGCCCCCCGATTCCGTCGGCGGTCATACGGCGTCCTCCATGATCTTCTCCGCGTCCCGGACGCGCAGCTTGCCGGACATCAGTCGGGGCACAAGGGTGTCCCGGAGGGCGGCCAGGGTGCGCGATTCGGCCGCTGCCTGAACGGCCCTGCCGTGCAAGGGCGACACCGCCCGCGCGAACTCGGCGATGCGCTGGTCGTCCGCCAGCCGGATCGGCATCGCCTTGAAGTTCTTGCGGCTCAGCTCCAGGAAGGTCGACCCGTTGGCCAGGCCGGTCATCTCGTCCACGCGCGAGCGCATTTCATGGAACAGCCACCACCGCAGCTCCTCGCTCGGTGGCAGGACGACGATGAATCCCTGGTTCACCGCGGCGGGCATCTGCGGCAGGGCGAAGGCGCCGATGGTCGCACGCGAGGTCATGAAGATGGACCGCGCCGGATAAAGCCGCGAGGCGCAGTTCTCCAGTCCCTCGTCCGTGAGGGTCCGGCCGGTCTCGAAGAGATACGGCGCGGACAGCGCGGTCACATCGGTCGGAGTGGTCCACGCGATGCCCCCGCCCCAGTACTCCTCCGTCTTCGTGCGGGGCGTTCCCCCGCCGACGACGGGCGCCGTCGAGCCGAACGTCCCGGGCCCGGGGTCGAGGTCCCGGACGGCATGGGCGTACCGGGCGTCCGCGCACTCCAGGGCGGCCGTCGTGATGCGCCCGTTCACCGCGATCTTGTCGTCCAGTGCCCCGAGCACCCCGGCGATCGCCGCCTGCTCCGGCAGCCCGGGGAGCGCCACGGGAAATGCCTCGAACGTGGACTTGTTCACGATCGGCGTGGTGGAACCGCTGGCGATCCGGCGGATGTCCGCGGCGCGATACCGCAGCAGGTAGTAGGCGAAGTCCGCGTCAATGACCGCCGGATCGGGGATCAGCGTGTTGATCTGCTGGTTCGTGACAGCGGGCCGAGAGGTACGGGCCACCTTTCCGGTCGAGAAGCCGATACAGGCGAACAGCACCGATCCCGCCGGTACGAGCTTGCGCCGCAGCGCGGCCAGGCCGTCGTCGGACAGCCGCCGGCAGCCCGCGGGGTCGCGGTCCGAGTAGCTCATCTCCGTGGGGGTGACGAAGTCGACCTGGTCGCCCCACGCGCTCTCGTCACCCGTCCGCGGTGTCGCCCCGGTGACCACACGCCCGAGCCCGCCGATCGTCATGGTCTCCCAGGTGTTCGACCCGGCCTCGTGGTTCACCCCAGCCTCCCGAGCTGCTCCCGCACCACGGCGTCCAGCCGGGCGGCCTCGTCCAGCTGCGCGAACAGCTCCTTGGTCAGCCGGGCGATCCGCTCCTCCACCGGCTCGGCGTCCGGGTCGTGCCCGGCCTCGGACGCCCCCACGTACCGGCCCGGGGTCAGGACATGGCCGTGCTTCCCGATCTCCTCCAGCGTCGCGCTGTAGCAGTAGCCCGGAACGTCCTCGTACGAAAGGCCCCTGTCCCGCGCCGACTTCGTCCCCCGCCAGGCGTGGTAGGTGCCGGAGATCTTCTCCAGGTCCGCCTGGGTGAAGACGCGCTCGGTCTTGTCGACCATCGTGCCCATCGACCGCGCGTCGATGAACAGCACCCGGCCCCGCCGGTCCGCCAGCCCCTTCGCGCCCTGCGGGGACTTGTCCTTCGTCAGGAACCACAGGCACGCCGGGATCGCCGTCGTACGGAACAGGTTGCCCGGCAGGGCGATCATGCAGGAGACCAGGTCGGCCTCGACCATCGCCGCGCGGATCTCCCCCTCGCCGGACTGCTTGGACGACGTCGAGCCGTTGGACAGGACCACGCCCGCGCTGCCCCGGTCGTCCAGCTTCGAGACGATGTGCTGGAGCCAGGCGAAGTTGGCGTTCGACTGCGGCGGAACCCCGTACTTCCAGCGCCGGTCGTCCGTCTTCCGCGCCCAGTCCGGCATGTTGAACGGCGGGTTCGCCATCACGAAGTCGGCCTTCAGACCGGGCAGTTTGTCGTCGGCGAAGGTGTCCGCCCAGCGGTCGCCGATGCCCTTCGGGTCCATGCCGTGAATGGCGAGGTTCATCTTGGCCAGACGCCAGGTGCGCTCGTTGGCCTCCTGGCCGTAGATCGCGATGTCGTGCGTGCGGTCCTTGCCCAGCCGCTCCGCGATGAACTTGCCGCTCTGCACGAACATGCCGCCCGAGCCGCACACCGGGTCGTACACCCGCCCCTCGTACGGCTCCAGCACCTCTACGATCAGCCGGACCACGCTCACCGGGGTGTAGAACTCGCCGGCCCGCTTGCCCTCGGCGCGGGCGAACCGCTCCAGGAAGTACTCGTACGTCTCCCCCAGCACGCCCTGCGCCGGACGGTCGCCGTGGCCGGTGAACCGGGCGTCGCTGATGAGGTCGACCAGTTCCTTCAGGCGGTTCCGGTCGACGTTGTCGCGGTTGAAGATCTTCGGCAGGACCCCGGTGAGGGCCTTGTTGGCCTTCATCACCTCGTCCATGGCCGTGTCGAGAAGCTGTCCCACGCCGCCCTCCGCGCCGGCCGCGTTCTCGGAGATGTGGTCCCAGCGGGCGGTCGGGGGCACCCAGAAGACGTTCTTCTCCGTGTACTCGTCCTTCTCCTCCAGGAAGGCCGCACGGCGGTGCTCCGGGATGCGGGCCAGCTCGGGGTCGGCGGCCAGTTCCGCACGGCGCTCGGCGAAGGCGTCGGAGACGTACTTCAGGAAGACCAGTCCGAGCACGAACTCCTTGTACTGGGCGGCGTCCATGGAGCCGCGGAGCTTGTCCGCGGCCTTCCACAGGATGTCCTGGATCTCCTTGGCGCCGGCGACGCCGGGCGGTTCGCCCTGGCCGCCGGCCGCCGCGGCTCGCTTACGGGGAGGCATGGTTCCTTCTTCCGGCTGGTCGTGTGCGGACTATGGGCGAGGGGCGGGCCGGGAGCGCGGATCGGCGAGGGTGAGCGTGCCGTCCGCCAGGCCGGCGACCGTCAGCCGGCGGGCCTCGGCGAGGGCGTCGGCCTGGACGCGCAGCAGGCGTTCCCGGCGCTCGGTCTCGGCCAGCAGGGCGTCGAGGCGCAGCAGCTCGTCCGGGTCGAGGTCGGGGAGCTGGTAGTCCTCGACACGGCGGGCCGGGCGCACCGCGCCGGGACTGCGGGCGGTGCCCCGGGCGGCACCGAGCAGGGCCGCCAGGACGCGCGGGGTCAGCGGACGGGCCGCGTCGGGGCGGACGCGCAGGACGCGGGCCGGGAAGGCGACCACCGAGAAGCCGTCGTGGTCGACGTAGAGGCCGAGGCGGGGCGTGAGGGTGTAGACGACGTCGCCCGGCTCGGTGAGCGCCACCCGGTCGTACGCGGCGGCCAGCACCAGCCGGTCGATACGGCGCTCGCCGACGGCCCGGCCGCCCGTGATCTCCTCGGGCCCGAGGACGGCGTGGTGGCCGTCCGCCGTGACGTGCCGGCCGTCCACCCGGTGGCCCGGCAGCCGGGTCACCCGGTGCCCGGCGATCAGCTCACCGAGGGTGGTGCGCCGGGGCGGGCGTCCGACCCGGCGCAGCACGCCTCCCCGGTACGGCCCCTGTTCCCCCTCGTACGCGCGGAAGTCGCCCGTCGCACGCTCCAGGCGCGCCTCGGCCTCGGCGATCAGGGCCGGGCGTTCGATCACCGTGTCGGACCAGACCGCGGACGCCGGCGGCGCGGGCGGTGTCAGCGGTCCGCCGAAGGCCCGGTCCAGGTCGGCGACGGGCACCACACGGCCGTAGCGGGGGTCGTGGCCGTCGAGCCCTCGGAAGCCTTCCGCGCGCCAGATGAGCACGTCCTCGGCGAGCCGCGCGCGTACCTCCGCGGTGAGCGGCTCGGAGCCGATGTCGGCCAGCAGCACCTTGCCCTCCGCTTCGGGGACGGGACCGCGGGTCAGCGTCCACAGCGCGGGGCGGTAGCCGGGGCGGAAGGGCAGGACGCCGCCGGGAAGCGCGATGACGGACTCGACGACGTTGCCGCGCAGGAGGGCCGAGCGGAGCCGCTGAAGCCCGTCCGCTACAGCTTCACCCCCGGGCCCGTCCGCAACCGCGCGGTCCGGGGCGCCCTCCGTGTCCACGGACTCGGTCAGCGGGCGGCCGTCGAGGTGGCGCAGGCACAGAAGGCTGCCCAGCGTCTCGACCAGCTGCCATGGCGTGAACCGCTCCCGCAGCGCGTTGACGCCGAAGAGCGCCAGCTCGGACCGCAGCTCCGCCGGGGCGGCGTTGCCCAGGCCGGACGCGATCAACCACTCGGCCACCTGGGCACCGTCGAACAGCGGCCTGCCCGAGTTGTCGGACCCGGCCTCGGGGAAGTCCGGGTGCCGGCGGCGCCAGGTGGAGACGACGGGACGCTTCACCCGGGCCAGAGCGGCGATCTCGGACATCGACAGCAGGAGGGGCGCGACCATCGTGTGCACCCCTCCCCGTCGCTCTCTCGGTCCCATCGGCCACTGAACGATACGAGCGGGTCGGGGGCCGCACACGACGCGGTCTGATAACCAGGGTTATCAGTGCGCGCTGTTACGCCCCCGACCCGCACCCGGGGGCGGTCGCCCCGGTCAGGACGCGGGGCGGCGCATGCCTCGCCTGGCCGAGGCGATGGCGCCGGACACGGCGGCGGTCCCGGCGAGGCTGCCGATCATGACCAGGCCCACGCCGATCACGAAGAGGCCGCTGGCGTCGTCCGACCAGTCGTAGGAGGCCGCGGCCGTCAGCCCCGCCGTGGTGCCGAGGACCGCGCTCACGGTGTGTCCCCGGGACACGGCCCAGTACACCGGCACCAGCAGCGTCAGTACCAGCCCGGTCACCTGCCAGGCCTCGTACGGGCCGGTCGTCGAGCCGTCCGGGTGCACGTCCCGCTGCTGGTCCCAGCCCAGCCAGGCGGCCCACGCCACCAGGGCGACCAGGGCGGGTGCGAGGGCCGGGAGTATCCGGAGAAGCGGTTTCAGGAGTCCTTGGCGCATACCGGCAGCCTTCCGCTCCGCGCCGGCACCGGCCAGAGCGCACATACTCAGCCGCGTCCGAGTACCCCGGCCCACTGGTGCGCCCGAGTACCCCGGCGCGGCCGGGCTCTAGGCTTCCAGACATGAAGGAAGCCCCGTTGAACTTCTGGTCGCTCTACAGCCACGGCTTCGCGCGCATCGCCGCGTGCACCGGCCACACCGTCATCGCCGACCCGCGGGCCAACGCCGATGCGGTCCTGCGCCAGGCGCGCGGGTGCGCGGACGAGGGCGTCGCCGTCGCCGTCTTCCCCGAGCTGGGCCTCACCGGCTACTCGATCGAGGACCTGCTGCTCCAGGACGCGCTGCTCGACCAGGTCGAGGCGGCGCTCCGGACCATCGTGGCCGGGTCGGCGGAGCTGCTGCCGGTGCTGGTCGTCGGCGCCCCGCTGCGCCACCGCCACCGGATCTACAACTGCGCGGTGATCGTGCACCGCGGTCGCGTCCTCGGTGTCGTACCGAAGTCGTACCCGCCGACCTACCGCGAGTTCTACGAGCGCCGCCAGATCGCCGACGGGCACGACGAGCGGGGCGGGACCATCCGGGTCGCGGGCGCCGAGGTGCCGTTCGGGGTGGATCTGCTGTTCGCGGCCGAGGACGTGCCGGGGCTCGTGCTGCACACCGAGATCTGCGAGGACATGTGGGTGCCGGTGCCGCCGAGCGCGGAGGCCGCCCTCGCCGGGGCGACCGTGCTGGTCAACCTCTCGGGCAGCCCGATCACGGTCGGCCGGGCCGAGGACCGCAAGCTGCTGTGCCGCTCGGCGTCCTCCCGCTGCCTCGCCGCCTACGTGTACGCGGCGGCCGGGCTCGGCGAGTCGACCACCGACCTGTCCTGGGACGGGCAGACCATGATCTACGAGAACGGGGTGCTGCTCGCCGAGAGCAACCGCTTCCCGCTCGGCGACCAGTACGCGGTCGCCGACGTGGACCTCGACCTGCTGCGGCAGGAGCGGCACCGGATGGGCACCTTCGACGACAACCGACGGGCCCACGCCGCCCGGACCGGGGACTTCCGGACCGTCTCCTTCGAGCTGGACCCGCCGCTCACCGACCTCGGGCTGCGCCGGCGCGTCGAGCGCTTCCCGTTCGTCCCCGCCGACCCCGAGCGGCTCGCCCTGGACTGCTACGAGGCCTACAACATCCAGGTCGCCGGGCTCCAGCAGCGCCTCGCGGCGATCGGCGGGCCCAAGGTCGTCATCGGGGTGTCCGGCGGACTGGACTCCACGCACGCGCTGATCGTCGCCGCCCGGGCGATGGACCGCGCCGGCCGGCCGCGCAGCGACATCCTGGCGTTCACCCTGCCCGGCTTCGCCACCAGCGACCACACCAAGGACAACGCCCACAAGCTGATGCGGGCGCTCGGCGTCACCGCGGCCGAGCTGGACATCACGCCGACCGCGCGGCTGATGCTGAAGGAGATCGGCCACCCGTTCGCCTCCGGCGAGCCGGTGTACGACGTCACCTTCGAGAACGTGCAGGCCGGTCTGCGCACCGACTACCTGTTCCGGCTGGCCAACCAGCGCGGCGGCATCGTCCTCGGCACCGGCGACCTCTCCGAGCTGGCGCTCGGCTGGTCCACGTACGGCGTCGGCGACCAGATGAGCCACTACAACGTCAACTCCGGGGTGCCGAAGACCTTCATCCAGCACCTGATCCGCTGGGTGATCAACAGCGGCCAGTTCGACGAGGAGACCGGCGAGATCCTGGCCGCGATCCTGGACACGGAGATCAGCCCCGAGCTGGTGCCCGGCGAGGAGATGCAGTCCACCGAGTCGAAGATCGGCCCGTACGCGCTGCACGACTTCACCCTCTTCCAGGTGCTGCGCCACGGCTTCCGGCCCTCGAAGATCGCCTTCCTGGCCTGGCACGCCTGGCACGACCCGAAGTCCGGCGCCTGGCCGCCGAACTTCCCGGAGGCCAAGCGGGTGGCGTACGACCTGCCGGAGATCCGGCACTGGCTGGCGGTGTTCTGCCGCCGCTTCTTCGCGTTCTCGCAGTTCAAGCGCTCGGCCATGCCGAACGGCCCGAAGGTGTCGGCGGGCGGCTCCCTCTCCCCGCGCGGCGACTGGCGCGCCCCGTCCGACGGCAACGCGGAGGCGTGGCTCAGGGACCTCGACCGGTTCGACTTCGACAGCGCCGCCGCCGACCGGTAGCCGGGACCGGCTCAGGTGTTCCAGGTCTCGTCGTACGGGTCGCGCGGCGCCGGGACCGGGCGGGTGGACGTGACCTTCAGCGCGGGGATGGGGCCGTCGTTGACCGGGTCGTGGATGAGCCGGGGGGTGTACGTGCCCGTCACCTCCAGCCAGGCGTCCGGGCGGAGGACCGGCGGCAGCGTGCCGGTCAGCGCGATCTTCACCGGCTGGGCGTCCGCGGCACAGCAGTTGAGGGCCATGCGGACCAGGTAGGGCCGGCCCGCGTGGTCCAGGGCGAGGAAGCCGGTGACCCGGACGGCACGGCCGTGCAGGGAGCGGCCGTGGCCGTAGGCCGCGCGGGAGGCGTAGTCCACGACGGAGAGCGGCACCGGGTCGCCCGCCGGCAACGGGCCGTAGGCGTACGGCTTTTGCAGCGCCGTACCGGAACGCAGGGCGCTGTAGGAGCCGAGGGCCGGCGGGGCGATCAGGATCAGGGCGAGGAGCGGCAGCAGGAGCAGCCAGGCGACGCGCGGCTCGGGGTGCGGGTGCGGGTGCGGGTGCCGCTCCCGGTCGCGTCGGCGCTCGTACCAGGCCGTCGCCAGGGCCGCCGCGATCAGCACCGCGCCCGAGGCCAGCAGCAGCGGGCGCAGGCCCGCCTTCACGTACCGCAGGTACAGGTCGGTGGCGCCCGCGTGCAGCAGCGCGCCGCCGAGCAGGAAGAGGACGGCCGCCTGGGCCTGGCGGTTCACAGCAGCACCACCCCGGTCAGTACGGCGCCCGCGACGGCCAGCGCCAACGTGGCGGGCGCGAAGCGCAGCGCGAAGGTACGGCCGAAGGTGCCGGCCTGCATCGCGAACAGCTTGAGGTCGATCATCGGGCCCACCACCAGGAACACCAGCTTGGCCGTCGGGGAGAACTGGGTGAGGGAGGCGGCGACGAAGGCGTCCGCTTCCGAGCAGATCGACAGCAGGACGGCGAGCACGGCGAGGGCGAGCACCGAGACCAGCGGGGTGCCGGCGGCCGTGCGCAGCCAGTCCGCCGGGACCGCCGCCTTCAGCGTGGCCGCGGCCGTCGCGCCGAGCACCAGGAATCCGCCCGCGTGCATGACGTCGTGCCGGACCGCGCCCCAGAACGCCTCCCCCTTCGTCGCGCCCTCGTGCGCGCCGTGGGCCGGGGGGCGCAGCCAGTCGGTCCGGCCCAGCCGCTGCCACAGCCAGCCCATCGCGCAGGCCACCAGCAGGCTCGCCAGGAACCGGGCCAGGACCATCTCCGGGTGCCCGGGGAAGGCGACGGCGGTGGCGGTCAGCACCACCGGGTTGATCGCGGGCGCGGACAGCAGGAAGGCGAGGGCGGCGGCGGGGGTCACGCCCCGGCGGACCAGGGCGCCCGCCACCGGCACCGACGCGCACTCGCAGCCCGGCAGCACCGCGCCCGCGATCCCCGCCACCGGCACGGCCAGGGCGGGCCGGCGCGGCAGGGCGCGCGCGAAGAAGGACGCCGGGACGAACACCGCGATCGCCGCCGACAGCAGCACGCCGAGCACCAGGAAGGGCAGCGCCTGGACGGTCACCGCCACGAACACCGTCATCCAGCTCTGCATGAGCGGAGTGCCGAGGGCGCCGCGGATCGGGGACTGGGCGAGCACGGCCAGCAGGAGCGCCAGGGTCAGCGCCAGCGGGGAGCTGAGCCGCCGGCCGCGCGGAGGCTCGGCACCGCCCCTGTCCGTGCCGGGCGGGGCGTCTTCGGTGATGGCCACGGATGGTTCCCTCCGGCTGTTGCTCCTGCTCCCCTTCCCTACGCGGGTTCCGACCCGGGCGTTCAGGCCGTTGCTGGAACCACTCAACTCCTTGGGGCACTCTTTTCCCTTGTGGCGAGCGTTCCGTATCAAGGGGGGCCGGGGTCCCCGCCGGCGCACATGGTGGTGTGCGGTGACGACGGGCTCGCGCACCGGCTGGCCGCCGAGTTGCGCGGGGTCTACGGCGAGCAGGTCACCCTTGTCGTGCCTCCGAACGAGCGCACCGTCCGGCCCCCGGTGGTCGGCCGCGCCCGGTCCGCGTCGGCGGCGCTGTTCGACCGCGTGGTCAGCGCCGCCGTGGGCACCGTCGGCCGGTCCGGCGCGGCCGGGCAGCCCGCGGGTGCCACGACCGGCGGGCGCCCCGACGGCGAGGCGGTCCTGGAGGCCACCGAGCTGACCGAGGCGGTGCTCGCCGAGGCCGGGGTGGCCCGGGCCGCCGCGCTGGCCCTGGTGTACGACGACGACGAGACCAACATCCGCGCCGCCCTGACCGCCCGCCGGCTCAACCCCCGGCTGCGGCTCGTCCTCCGGCTCTACAACCGGCGGTTGGGCCAGCACATCGAGGAACTCCTCGACCAGGCCGCCGCGTTGGCCGCCGGGGACGACGACGGCCAGGGCACCGGCATCGAGGCCTCCACCACCGTCCTGTCCGACGCCGACACCGCCGCGCCCGCGCTGGCCGCCACCGCCGTCGCCGGCACCAGCAGGGTCGTGCAGACCGAGGGCCTGCTGCTGCGGGCCGTGGAACGGCCGCTGTCCGGGGACGGCACCGGCACCGGCACCGAGGCCGGGCTGCTCACCCTGGCCCTGCTCTCCGGCGGCGACCCGGCCGGCACCGACGGCCCGTTCGGCGCCGTGGAACAGCAGCCCCGGCTGCTCCCCGACGACGAGGAGGTACGGCAGGCCACCGGACGGCAGGCCGTGGTGCTGGAACACGTCTCCGCCGGGACCGGTACCGAGTCCGCCGCGCCCGCCCGCCGCGCGATGACCGGCGTACCGCCGCTCGGCTCCCTCTTCTCCCGGCGGCTGCGCTGGTCCCTGGCCGTTCTCGTCGGCTGCGTGGTCGGCCTCGCCGTCGCCCTGTGGGTGGTCACCGGCATCCATCCGCTGCGCGCCTTCTACATCACCCTCCTCGACCTGTTCGCGATCGACGACCCGGCCCTCAAGCAGCCCCTCGGCCGCCAGCTCCTCCAACTCCTGTCCGCGCTCGTCGGGTTGCTGCTGCTGCCGGTGCTGCTGGCCGCCGCGCTGGAGACCTTCGGCACCTTCCGCACCGCCTCCGCCCTGCGCAAGCCGCCGCGCGGCCTGAGCGGACACGTGGTCCTGCTCGGGCTCGGCAAGATCGGCACCCGGGTGCTGACCCGGCTGCGGGAACTGAACATCCCGGTGGTGTGCGTCGAGTCCGACCCGGAGGCACGGGGCCTGGCCACCGCCCGCCGGCTGCGGGTGCCGGTGGTGCTCGGGGACGTCACCCAGGAAGGCGTCCTGGAGGCCGCCCAGATCCAGCGCGCGCAGGCACTGCTCGCGGTGACCAGCTCCGACACCACCAACCTGGAGGCCGTGCTCTACGCGCGGACCGTACGACCCGGTCTGCGTGTGGTGCTGCGGCTGTACGACGACGACTTCGCCACCGCCGTGTACCGCACCCTGCGCACCGCCTACCCGCACGCGCTGACCCGGAGCCGGAGCGTCACCCACCTGGCCGCCCCCGCGTTCGCCGGGGCCATGCTGGGGCGGCAGGTGCTCGGGGCCGTCGCCGTCGAGCGGAGGGTGCTGCTGTTCGCCGCGGTGGACGTGGACGGGCATCCCCAGCTGGAGGGGCGGACCGTGCGGGAGGCCTTCCGGGCCGGGTCCTGGCGGGTACTGGCGCTGCTGGGCCGCGCCGACACCTCTTCCTCCCACGTCCTGGAGAAGGGGGACCGGGTGGTCGTCGCCGCCACCCGCCGGGGCCTCGCGGAGCTGCGCTGACCTAGGGCCTGTCTGACAATTCGCGTCGTCGCCCGAAGGGCGGCCGCGCGGCGTCAGGTGCGTGCTCTGGGGGTACCCCCGGCCGAAGGCTGGGGGAGTGCCGGCCCCAGGCCCTCGTACTGGACGTACTTGGGTCTGGGGCCGGTGCGGCGAGAGTGCGTGCATGGCGTCGCGCGGCAGACGGGAATCGTCAGACAGGCCCTAGGCCGGCAAGTGCCGTGCCGCGAACTCCAGTTCCAGTCTCACCTGCTTGATCCGCTCCTCCACCACGAGCGAGCCGTGACCCGCGTCGTACCGGTACACCTCGTGGACCGCGCCCCGGGCCTCGAGTCTCTTGACGTAGTTGTCGATCTGGCGGATCGGGCAGCGCGGGTCGTTGACGCCCGCCGAGATGTAGACCGGGGCCTTGACCTGGTCGACGTACGTCAGCGGGGAGGACGCCTCGAACCGCTCCGGGACCTCCTCCGGGGTGCCGCCCAGCAGGGTGCGGTCCATGGCCTTCAGGGACTCCATCTCGTCGTGGTACGCGGTGACGTAGTCCGCGACCGGCACCACCGCGATGCCCAGCGCCCAGGCGTCCGGCTGGGTGCCGACGCCGAGCAGGGTCAGATAGCCGCCCCAGGAGGCGCCGGTGAGGATCAGACGGGCGGGGTCGGCGAGACCGGAGGAGACCGCCCAGTCGCGCACCGCCGCCACGTCCTCCAGCTCGATCAGGCCGACCCGGTGCTTGAGGGCGTCCGTCCAGGCGCGGCCGTAGCCGGTGGAGCCGCGGTAGTTGATGCGGACCACCGCGTAGCCGTGGTCGACCCAGGCGGCCGGGCCCGCCGCGAAGGAGTCGCTGTCGTGCCAGGTCGGTCCGCCGTGCAGGTCGAAGACGGTGGGCAGGGGGCCCGTGACACCCGCCGGCTTCTGGACCAGCGCGTGGATGCGGCCGCCGGGGCCCTCCACCCACACGTCCTCCACCGGCACCGACGGCGGGCACGCCATGCCCGGAGGGTCCAGCACCACCCCGCCGGCCGTGGAGCGGACCGCCGGGGGCTCGGCGGCCGACGACCACAGGTACTCCACGCTGCCGTCGGGGCGGGCGGTCGCGCCGGAGACCGTGCCGGGCAGGGTGGGGATGCGGGTCAGCTCGCGGGTCGCCACGTCGTACCGGAACAGCTCGCTGCGGGCCTCGAAGCCGTGGACGATGAGCAGGGCCGAGCCGTCCGGATACCACTCGGCGCTGACGTCACCGGGCAGGTCCAGGGCGAGGTCGGTCTCCTCGCCCGTGGCCACGTCCCACACCAGCGGTTCCCAGCGGCCCCGGCGCTGGTGGCCGATGAGCAGCCGGGTGTCGCCGTCGACCGGGGCGAAGCCCAGCACCTCCAGGCCCAGCTCCTCGGTGCCGCCCCGGGTGTCGTCCAGCTCGGCGACCGTCGTGCCGTCCGGGCGGAGCACCCGCAGGGCCGCGTGCATGGCGTCGCCGTGCTCGGTGTGCTCCACGGCGATCAGGGTGCCGTCGTGCGAGAGGTCGCCGACGCCCGCCGACTCGCGGTGGCGGTAGATCTCCACCGGGTCCGCGCCCTCGCGGGCCAGGTGGATCGTCGTACCGTCCTCGTCGGTGGAGCGGCCGACGACCGCCGTGCGGCCGTCGCGGGACAGGGCCAGGCCGGCCGGGTAGGACGGGTCGAGACCGGGCACGGCCGGGTCGTCGGGGCCGCCCGTGAAGGGCTGGCGGCGCCAGATGCCGAACTCGTCGCCGTCCTTGTCGTCGAACCACCAGATCCAGGCGCCGTCCGGGGAGAGCACGCCGTCCGTCGTGCCGTTCGGCCGGGCCGTGGCCTGCCGCTGCTCGCCCGTCGCTCTGTCCCAGGCGTACAGCTCGTACGTCCCCGTCGCGTTCGACACGAACAGGGAGCGGTCCGGCGCGTCCTCCGCCCAGTCCGGCAGGGAGACGCGTGGCGCCCGGAAGCGCTTCTCCCAGTCCGGCATGTCCGGTGTGTCCGGCGTCCTGCTCTCACTCATGGCCCCAGTCATGCGCCCATATTGCCTGGCCGCGCCGACAATTGGGTGGCGGGTGTGCGCAGCCTGTGGATAACTTCCGGCGCATGACCGTTTCCGCCACATCCCCGTCCGCCCCCGAAGGTTCCCCGTCTGCCCCCGAGGGCTCCCCGTCCGTCCCCGAGGGCTGGCGCGAGGACAACCGGGCCATGTGGGACGAGCGGGTCCCGGTCCACGTCGCCGGTTCCTTCTACGACCTCGACGGCTTCCGCACCCGCCGGGACGACCTGCGGGACTTCGAGCGGGCGGAGGTCGGGGACGTCACCGGGAAGTCGCTGCTGCACCTTCAGTGCCACATCGGCACCGACACGCTCTCCTGGGTCCACCACGGCGCCGCCCGCGTCGTCGGCCTGGACTTCTCCGCACCGGCGGTGGAGGCGGCCCGCGCCCTCGCGGCCGACCTCGGCCACGGCCCCGACCGGGCGGCCTTCGTCACCAGCGACGTGTACGACGCGGCGGCGGCCGTGCCCGAGCCGTCGTACGACATCGTCTACACCGGGCTGGGCGCCCTGTGCTGGCTGCCGGACCTCCGGCGCTGGGCGGAGACGGCCGCGTCCCTCGTCGCGCCCGGCGGGTTCCTCTACCTCGCCGAGTTCCACCCGATCACCGAGACCCTGGACGACGAGACCGGCACCCGGGTCGTGCGCGACTACTTCACCCGGGACGCGCAGGTGTGGAACGAACCGGGCACCTACGCCGACCTGGACGCCGTCACCGTCCACAACCGCAGCGTGGAGTGGCTGCACCCCGTCGGGGACGTGGTCTCCGCGCTGGCCGCGGCGGGGCTGCGCATCGAGTTCCTGCACGAGCACGACGTGTCGCTCTTCCCGCGCTTCAGGAACTTCGAGGTGCGCGACGGCTACCACCGGTTCCCGGCGGGCCATCCGCGCATCCCGCTGATCTACTCGCTGAAGGCGAGCAAGAGCTGACCCGAGGCCGAGGCACCGGGCCGGGCGCCGTACCGTGGAGGGCGTGTACCGGTTTCTGCTGACACCCCGCTGGTGGGGCATCAACGTCTTCGTGCTGCTCGCCATCCCGTTCTGCGTCTTCATGGGGTCGTGGCAGCTGAGCCGGTTCGAGGGGCGGGTGCAGGACCATCGCGCCGCGACCGAGCAGGCCGCCTCCGACCGGGGCGAGGCCGCGCGCCCGCTGGACTCGCTGCTGCCCGTCGACAAGAGCACGTCGGGGCGGCGGGTCACGGCGAGCGGGCGGTACGGGGAGCAGTTGCTGGTGCCCGGGCGGGAGCTGGACGACAAGCGCGGCTTCTACGTCCTGACGCTGCTGCGCACCGGTTCCGGCAAGGCGCTCCCGGTGGTGCGGGGCTGGCTGCCGGGTACGGCGGACGCGGCGAAGGCACCCGCGCCGCCGCGAGGTGAGGTCACCGTCACCGGTGCGTTGCAGGCGCCCGAGACCCCCGGGGACAACGGGGTCAGCGCGCAGGGCGGGCTCCCCGCCGGGCAGACCGCCGCGATCAGCTCGGCGTCGCTGGTGAACCTGGTGCCGTACCGGCTGTACGACGCCTGGGTCACCCTGGACAAGGGGGACGCCGGGATGAAGGCCGTGCCCGCGAGCGCGCCGGGTGGTACGGGCCTCGACCTGAAGGCGTTCCAGAACCTCGGTTACACCGGCGAGTGGTTCGTGTTCGCGGGCTTCGTGGTCTTCATGTGGTTCCGCCTGCTGCGCCGGGAGCTGGAGTTCCAACGGGACGCGGCGCTGGGTCTGGTGGCGGAGGAGTCGGAGCAGTCCCCGGTACCGACCGGCTGACGCGGGGAACCGCGCGACCGGCCACGACGGGCCCGCGGTCGCGCACGCTCCCCCAGCCGGACGGCGGTCAGGCGCCGGCCAGCACCCCGGTGTAGTAGACCGTCCCCGCGCACGCCCCGGACACCACCGCCGTCGCCGTCGGGGAGCCGCCCTGGGCCGTGTGGGTCACCGCGACGCTGCCGTCGGCCGGACCGTCCTCGGTGAGCAGCTGGGGGGCCGTGCCCTCGGAGCCGGTGGTGTCGGTCGTGTCGCCGGAGGCGCTCGCCTCCTGGCTGGACGACGGATCGGGCGTCGGGTCGGTCGGGCCGGGGCCGCCCGTGCCGCTGTCGCCGCCGTCGACGGGGCAGGTCTCCGAGGGGACGAAGGCGAACTTCTCCTCGTAGGCCGCGCCCGGCTGGAGGACCAGCCCGTCGATCTCCTGGGACGGGTCGGGCAGGGCGGTCGCCGCGTCCCCGGCCACATGCCGGGCGCTGAGGACCTTGGCCGGATCGGCCGCGCCCTGGGCGGTGGGCGTGATGCTGCCCGCGCCTGCGACCGTGCAGGCGGTGCCGGAGATGTTGGTGACGCGGAAGGTGCCGTAGACGACCCCCGCGGTGTCGGGCGCGTTCACGCTGCCGGTGGCGGAGCCCAGCTGGGTCGCCGTACAGAGCGGGACGCCGGAGGCGAGCGTGGCGGAGGGGTTGGCGCCGCCGGCGGAGCCGCCGCCGCTGCCGCCCTTCGTGCCCTTGTCGTCGGGCTTGCCGGACTCCTTGCCGGGCTTGACCGTCGTACTGCCGGCGTCCTTCGTGCCGCCCTTGCCGGTGCCCTTGTCCTTGCCCTGGCCGGTGCCGCCCTGGGCCTGGGAGGACTGGCCGGCCATCGCGGTTTTGGGGTCGGAGCCGCCGGCCTGGGAGACGTGCACGAGGGCGGGGATCGCGGTGCCGATGAACAGGGCCGCCGCGGCCATGCCGACCACCGCCTGCCGCTTGCGGGCGCGCCGCGCGGGGACGGCCCGGCGCAGGTGGTCCAGCGTGCCGGTGCGCGGTTCGATGTCGTCGACCGCCGACTGCAACAGCCGGCGCAGGGCCAGTTCGTCGGAGTCGAGTTCGTCCAGGCTGTGGACTCCGTCGAGCCTCTCCGGGCCCTTGTCGTCGGGGCCGTGGTTCACAGTTCCGTTCCCAGCGTGCGATGGCGTGTGCTGTTGCCCGTTGCGCTCTGTCGGCTCGTGCCAGGCGTAGGGCTCATGACGTTCATGGGAGTGGCGCTCATGGGAGTGACTGTCATGGGACTCGCCCTCTTCGGCGTGGCCGCTCATGCCGGTGTCCCCATGGCCACCCGCAGCGCGGCGATGCCCCGCGAGCCGTACGCCTTGACCGAGCCCAGGGATATGCCGAGCGTCTCGGCGACCTGGGCCTCGGTCATGTCCGCGAAGTACCGCAGCACGAGCACCTCGCGCTGGCGGCGCTGGAGCCCCTTCATCGCCTTGATGAGGTCGCGGCGCTCCAGCTGGTCGTAGGCGCCCTCTTCCGCGCTCGCCATGTCGGGCATCGGCTTGGAGAGCAGCTTGAGGCCGATGATGCGCCGGCGCAGCGTGGAGCGGGAGAGGTTGACGACCGTCTGCCGCAGGTAGGCGAGGGTCTTCTCGGGGTCGCGGACGCGCTTGCGGGCCGAGTGGACGCGGATGAAGGCCTCCTGGACGACGTCCTCGCAGGAGGCGGTGTCGTCGAGGAGGAGCGCGGCGAGACCGAGCAGCGAGCGGTAGTGCGCCCGGTAGGTCTCGGTGAGGTGGTCGACGGTCGTGCCGGCGGCCTCGGTCGCCACGGCGCCCGCGGATTCCTCGGCGCCGTCACGCTGACTGGGTATGCGGGCGGGCCGCGCTGCGGGCATGGGCGCGATCACCGGCATGCCGCCGGGCGTGCGGGGCCGGAGCGCCGCGCGGGGCCGCAGGGCTGTACCACCGCGGGCCACACTGAGTTCGAGTACCTCTGCCACGCCTGTTGGACACGCTTCCCCCCGAGAGGGTTGTACGTGCCGGGCGTCACATGTGCGACAACCGGCGGTGCCTCAAGTGCCGTCATGCGTCCCGCTCTTCCCTCATGTCCCATTTGAACGGGCGTCCCCACGCCCTGATCACGGCGTCCCCACGCCAGGATCATCACGTCCCCAGGTCCCGCAAGGGTGACCGCAAAGACGCTCCCCGCCTCCGTACGGTTGCGGAAGGCGGGGAGAGAAATCCTCTGTCGTCGGCAGGGGGCGGTTCAAGAGATCTGGACCATGCTCCCGGCCACAGTGCTTACCGAGATCCTACAAAGTTCAACGGTACTTGGGCGCGGTCATTTCCGCCGCGATCAGTTCCGCGATCTGCGCGCAGTTCAGCGCGGCGCCCTTGCGCAGGTTGTCGCCGCACACGAAGAGTTCCAGCGCGGTCGGGTCGTCCAGGGCCCGGCGCACCCGGCCCACCCAGGTCGGGTCGGTGCCCACCACGTCGGCGGGGGTGGGGAACTCACCGGCGGCCGGGTCGTCGCACAGCACCACGCCCGGCGCGGTGGCGAGGATCTCCCGGGCGCCGTCGACGCCGACCTCCCGCTGGAAGCGGGCGTGGACGGTCAGCGAGTGCGTGGTGATCACCGGCACCCGGACACAGGTCACGGCGACCGGCAGCGTCGGCAGGCCGAGGATCTTCCGGGACTCGTCGCGGACCTTCATCTCCTCCGACGACCAGCCGTCCTCCCGCAGCGATCCGGCCCACGGGACGACGTTCAGCGCGACCGGCTCCGGGAACGGCCCGGTGTCGTCCCCGACGGCCCGCCGTACGTCCCCGGGCTTGGTGCCCAGCTCGGTCCCGGCCACCAGGGACAGCTGGGCCCGCAGCGTCTCCACGCCGGCCCGCCCGGCCCCGCTCACCGCCTGGTACGACGACACCACCAGCTCGCGCAGCCCGAACTCGGCGTGCAGCGCGCCCAGGGCGACGATCATCGTCAGGGTCGTGCAGTTGGGGTTCGCGACGATCCCGCGCGGCCGGGACCGCACGGCGTGCGCGTTGATCTCGGGCACGACGAGCGGCACGTCCGGGTCCATGCGGAAGGCGCCGGAGTTGTCGACGACGACCGCGCCGCGCGCGGCGGCGACCGGCGCCCACGCGGCGGCGACCTCGTCCGGTACGTCGAACAGCGCGACGTCGACCCCGGCGAAGGCGTCCTCCGTCAGGGCCACCACCTCGACCTCCTCGCCGCGCACGGCCAGCTTGCGGCCGGCCGAGCGCGGGGAGGCGATCAGGCGGATCTCGCCCCAGATGTCCGCGCGCTGGGACAGGATCTGGAGCATGACCGTGCCGACGGCTCCGGTCGCTCCCACGACCGCGAGCGTCGGCTTGCCGGTCATCGGCGCGTGTCCCGGCTCATCGGCCGGTGCCGCCGTAGACGACGGCCTCGTCGCTGTCCGAGTCCAGACCGAAGGCGGTGTGGACGGCGCGGACGGCCTCCGGCACGTCGTCGGCGCGGGTGACCACCGAGATGCGGATCTCGGAGGTCGAGATCAGCTCGATGTTCACACCGGCGTCGCTGAGCGCCTCGAAGAACGCGGCGGTGACGCCCGGGTTGGTCTTCATACCGGCGCCGACCAGGGAGATCTTGCCGATCTGGTCGTCGTAGCGCAGCGAGTCGAAGCCGATGCCGGAGCGGTTCTTCTCCAGCGCGTCGATGGCCTTGCGGCCCTCGGTCTTCGGCAGCGTGAAGGAGATGTCCGTCAGGCCGGTGGAGGCGGCGGACACGTTCTGCACGACCATGTCGATGTTGATCTCGGCATCGGCGATGGTCCGGAAGATCGCGGCGGCCTCACCCGGCTTGTCCGGCACGCCGACGACCGTGATCTTGGCCTCGGAGGTGTCGTGCGCGACACCGGAGATGATGGCCTGCTCCACCTTCATGTCCCCAATCGGCTCACTGCTGACCCACGTGCCCTGGAGTCCGCTGAAGGACGACCGGACGTGGATCGGGATGTTGTAGCGGCGGGCGTACTCCACACAGCGGTGGAGCAGCACCTTGGAGCCGGAGGCCGCGAGCTCCAGCATGTCCTCGAAGGAGATCCAGTCGATCTTCTTCGCCTTCTTCACCACGCGCGGGTCGGCGGTGAACACGCCGTCGACGTCGGTGTAGATCTCGCAGACCTCGGCGTCGAGCGCGGCGGCGAGCGCCACGGCGGTGGTGTCGGAGCCGCCGCGGCCCAGCGTGGTGATGTCCTTCTTGTCGGCGCTCACGCCCTGGAACCCGGCGACGATGGCGATGTTGCCCTCGTCGAGAGCCGTCCTGATCCGCCCCGGCGTGACGTCGATGATCCGGGCTTTGTTGTGGACCGAGTCGGTGATGACGCCTGCCTGGCTGCCGGTGAAGGACTGGGCCTCGTGGCCCAGGTTTTTGATCGCCATCGCCAGCAGGGCCATGGAGATCCGCTCTCCGGCGGTCAGCAGCATGTCGAACTCCCGCC
The DNA here is from genome assembly GCF_055564375.1 of Streptomyces sp. NPDC029138. NCBI lineage: Bacteria > Bacillati > Actinomycetota > Actinomycetes > Kitasatosporales > Streptomycetaceae > Streptomyces > Streptomyces sp. NPDC029138. The sequence continues at coordinate 22,881 of NZ_JBVHWM010000069.1, read as the reverse complement.
CGGCAGGCATGGGAGAAACCTGCTCGGCGAGATCGATCAGCTCGTCCGTCGTGTCGCCCATCGCGGAAACGACGACGACAACCTGGTTGCCGTTCTTCTTCGCTTCCACGATCCGCTTGGCGACGCGCTTGATGCCTTCGGCATCGGCTACGGAGGAGCCTCCGTACTTCTGCACGACAAGGCCCACGTGCGCTCCTCGCTCGGTTCGTTTGTGTCGGCTCAGTCTATCGAGCGTCCGAATTCCACCACCCTGCTCCCGCATGGTGAGACATCCGCCCGCTCGGTCTCGACCCCTGCCCAGCGATCGGCGCGCCACTCGGAAAGTGCCCTGGCTCACAGGGCGCCGGGCCCGGACACAGCCGGGGCCGGCTACTGCCCGGGGCGGACTCCCAGGGGGCCGGCGATCTCCTGGGCCATCACCCGGCCGGCCTCGAACTCCAGGGTTTCGTCGCCCATGGCGGCCTGGTCGGTGTCGAGGCCGTCCAGTTCCTCCAAGGGCTGGTTGAGGCGGACGTGGATGAGGACGGACTGGAGGGCGCGCAGCACGGCGGAGGCCGTCGGGCCCCAGTTGGAGAAGTAGGAGAACTGCCACCACCACAGGGCCTCGGTGGTGCGGCCCGCGCGGTAGTGGACCATGCCGTGGCGGAGGTCGGTGATGATGTCGGCGAGGTCGTCGGAGATCCGGGCCGGCACCGGCGCCCTGCGGGGCTCGTACGGGTCGAAGACCTCGGAGTAGACGTCGATCGGGTCCAGGAGCCGGGCGAAGTTCTCGCGCAGCTCGTCCACGTCCGGTTCGGGGCCCGGGTCGGGCTCGTAGCGCTCCTCGGGGACGATGTCCTCGTGGGCGCCCAGCCGACCGCCGGCCAGCAGGAGCTGGGAGACCTCAAGGAGGAGGAAGGGGACCGCCGATTCGGGCTCGTCACCCTTCGCCACCTCCGTGACGGCCACCAGGAAGCTCTCGACCTGGTCCGCGATCTGGACCACGAAGTCGTCCGGGTTCTGCGTCGAGGCGTGCAGTGTGGCGTCAGACATCTAGGAGTCGTCTCCCCTCGAAGGCGCGGCCGAGGGTCACCTCGTCCGCGTATTCCAGGTCGCCACCCACCGGGAGGCCGCTGGCCAGGCGGGTGACCTTCAGGCCCATGGGCTTGATCATGCGGGCGAGGTACGTCGCCGTCGCCTCGCCTTCCAGATTCGGGTCCGTGGCCAGGATCAGTTCCGTGACCGTCCCGTCGGCCAACCGTGCGAGAAGTTCCCGTATACGCAGGTCGTCGGGTCCCACGCCCTCGATCGGGCTGATCGCGCCGCCGAGTACGTGATACCGGCCCCGGAACTCGCGGGTGCGCTCGATCGCGACGACGTCCTTCGGTTCCTCCACCACACAGATGACGGAGGGGTCGCGGCGCGGGTCGCGGCAGATGCCGCACAGCTCCTCCTGCGCGACGTTGCCGCAGGTCGCGCAGAAGCGGACCTTCGCCTTCACCTCCAGGAGTGCCTGCGCGAGCCGCTTCACGTCCGTCGGCTCGGCCTGAAGGATGTGGAAGGCGATCCGCTGCGCGCTCTTGGGACCGACGCCGGGCAGCCGCCCCAGCTCGTCGATGAGGTCCTGGACCACGCCTTCGTACAACGGACTGCCCTTCCTGAAGACCTTTCGGTACGTACGGTAGTTGCCTGACGCCTCCGCTCGGAAGGCGGAGGCGTCAGAACGGCAGACCCGGGATGCCGCTGCCGCCGCCCAGCCCCTGGGCCAGCGGGCCGAGCTTCTGCTGCTGGAGCGCCTGCGCGTTCTCGTTGGCCGCCTGCACGGCCGCGACGATCAGGTCGGCGAGGGTCTCCGTGTCCTCCGGGTCCACCGCCTTCGGGTCGATCTTCAGCGCGCGCAGCTCACCGGAGCCGGTGACCGTGGCCTTCACCAGACCGCCGCCCGCCTGCCCGTCGACCTCCGTGTTCGCCAGTTCCTCCTGCGCCCGCTGGAGATCCTGCTGCATCTTCTGGGCCTGCTGGAGCAACTGCTGCATGTTGGGCTGGCCACCACCGGGGATCACGATCAGCTCCTCGCCGTCTTTTTTCTCCGTCGGAACGAGCCTACGTGGTCCACGCGGCCACTGCTCCGCCACTCTTTCGAGTGAGAACCGCGTCGGCCCTATACCTGATCAAGGCCCTCTTACGGGCGGAAAAGTCGGGAAAGCCCCCTCTCCGCCACCCGTTGGGCGGTAGGAAGGTGCCCGCGCGTCGGCATGGAATGTCACGCAACGTGACCGGTCGTGATCAGTAGGGAGTGCCGGGTGGGTCAGCCGGAGATGCAGCCCGAGGGTCCGCCTCAGGACGGGCGGGGCGAGGGTGCGGCCGGGCTGCGGCCGGGCGATCTGACCGGGCGGGCCTTTCCGCTCGGGGACTGGGGGGAGCCCGCCGAGCGGCTGGACGAGCTGTACCGGTGGGTGGAGCGGCGGGCGCTGGAGACGGCCGCCTGGTATCTGCGGGACCGGGTGTGGAAGCGGCGCGGGGCGCGCGTGCTGCGGGTCGGGGCGGCGGCCGGAGCGGTGGCCGGAGCGGCGCTGCCGCTGCTGGATCTGACGGGGGTGGCCGACGGGGTGGCGCCGTGGGGCTGTCTGGCGCTGCTGCTCGCGGTGTCCTGCGTCGGCATCGACCGGTTCTTCGGGGTCACGTCCGGCTGGATAAGGGACGTGGCCACGGCCCAGGCGGTGCACCGGAGGCTCCAGGTGTTGCAGTTCGACTGGGCGTCGGAGTGCGTGCGGGAGGTGCTGGGGCCGGCGGAGGGTACGGCGAGCGAGGCGGCCGAGCGGTGCCTGTCGGTGTTGCGGCGGTTCTCCGAGGACGTCACGGAGCTGGTGCGCACGGAGACGACCGACTGGATGGTGGAGTTCCGCACGGGGTCCGCGCCGCTGGGCATCCAGACGGCGGTGGCGACGGTACCGCGCCAGGAGACCGGGGGTCCGGGTGGCCGCTTCCCCTTGCCACCGGCGAACGGCAGCCGCCCCAACATGCCCCGGCAACGCCCGCCGGAGCCGCGGTGAGCGCGCCGAAGGGGCGCGGGGAACCGCGCGATCGGCCACGACGCGCCCGCGGCGACGAAGAGACCCCTACGCGCACAGTTTCATCCCCTCCGGTGTCCAGCACGGCACGTGCCCATGGGTGCGGATGACGGACTGGCCGTTCCCCCGGGACAGGTACGTCAGGAAGCTGGAGGCGAGGGAGTCGGCGGGCGGGCTGCCGTAGGTGTAGGCGTACTCGATCTCCCGGTACGGATAGCCACCGCGCCCGTGCTCGATCGCGTCGACGGAGGGCGCGTCGCCGTCGAGGCTCAGCACCCGCACCCCCTTCGCCCGCAGGGCCAGGTTCAGCTCGCTGTAGCCGACGGCTCCGGGCAGTTCGGCCACCTTCGCCAGCACCTGGTCGGTGGAGTCCAGCTCGCACCGGGTCACCCGCGCCGACGGATAGTCCTTGTGGACGCAGTCGACGGACGAGTTCGCCGTCTCGCCCCGCCCCAGCACCCGCCGCTGGAAGACCTGCCGGGTGCCGGAGTTGGCGTCCCGGCTGACCAGACGGACCGGCAGCGAGCGCCCGCCGAGCCTCGCCCAGTCGCCGATCCGCCCCTGGTACAGCCCGCGCACGTCCGTGGTGGACAGGTCCCGTACGCCCACGTCGTCGTTGACCACGAGCGCGAACACGGACAGCGCGACCCGGGTCTCCCGCAGCTCGGGCATGTCGCCGGGCTTGGGCCCGTCCGAGAAGGCGACGAGCGCCGGCGCCCCCTTCCCCTTCGCGGCCGCCCCGGCCGCCGCCAGCTCCCGGATGCCGGCGGTGGACCCGTGCACGTCGACGGCGATGTCCGCGCCCTCGCAGTCCTCCTCGTACTCCTTCGCCACCTCCCGCAGCACCGGCGCGAAGGCCGTCGAGCCGATCACCGTCAGCGTGCCCTGCTCGCAGCCGACCGGCGGCGGGCTGTCGTCGCGGGCCACGACGATGCCGGCGAGGGTCATCACGCACACCGTGAGCATGATGCTGATGAGCCGGGAGGCGCGGCTGAACAGGGGCGGCTGGTCGTCCGGCGTGGCGCTGCGGTTGGGGTGGACCTCGCCCTCCCGGATGCCGCCGATCAGCCGGATCTCCCGGCCCACGTCTCCGCCGGACAGCAGCACCAGCAGCTTGAAGTGGTCGCCCTTGTTGAGCGGGACGCGCGGGATGCGCAGGGTGTTGCCCTCGTAGCCGAAGCCGCGCTCGGCGGTGAAGTGGTCCATCAGGTGGTCGGTGTCGGTGGGCTGGGTCACCGAGACGCCCCGGATGGTCCGGTCGGTGAACACCGCGGTGAGCCCGTGCCGTTCGGGGCTGGTGTAGTCGTCGCGGTCGATGCCCTGCGAGCCGTCGTTCTCGACGCGCAGCAGGACGAGCGTGGCGTCCTCCATGTCGGGCGCTTCGAGGAAGAGCCCGAGCCGCCGGTTGACCCGCCCGGACCGGACGTCGTCGCCTATCGGGTTGTCCATCTGCACGCGGTAGCCGACCCGCTTGCGCCGGGGCACCCGGCGCTCGTACCAGACCATGCCCGCGGACGCGGCGATGCCCAGCACCGCGGTCCCGACGGCGACGACGTTCTCCGCGTTCAGCCACTCCATGTGGGTGCCCCCGCCACTCCCCGGAGCCGGATGATGGTGGAGTCACGGTACGCGCGCGACAGGGCGCCGGCGGGACCGGTCCACGAACGTTCGCCCGACGTTCAACTACCCCTGGGGCACCGCGCGTTTCCGGTCGCCACGGTCAGTCCTTGGTGTACGTCAGGCTCTCCCCGCCGCTCGCCTTCGCCCGCTTCAGCCGCCCGTCCGGCAGCAGGGTGACCTCGGTGGCCTCGCCCGGGGTGCAGGAGGAGGCGGGCTCGCCGGTGGTCACGGTGGACGGCCCGATCTCCAACGGTCCGCCGCCACTGGGCTGTTCGGCCAGCTCCGCCTCGAAGACGCAGTGGTACGACCCACCGCCCTCGGTCGGCCCGTCGGCGACCAGCGTCAGCACGGTGTCGCCCACCTCGCCCTGTCGGATGGTCAGTTCGCGGGTGTTGGAGCCGCCCGCGTTGTCGATGGTCGTCCGCCAGGTGCCCAGATAGGCGTCCGGTACCGCGCCGGCCGTGGAGGCGGAGGGGGACGGCTCCTCCGTTTCGGACGGGGTGGGCGTGCCGGTCTCGTCGGGCGATCCGGAGGTGACGGTGGGCGCCGGGCCGACCGTGCCGCCCTTGTCGTCGGTCCCGCCGCCGTCCCTCATCAGCGCGTACACCGAACCGCCCGCGCCCAGCGCGACGACCAGCGCGACCACGACGAGCAGCGCGGTGGACCGCCCGCTGCGCCGCTCGGGCTCCGCCGGCACGCCGACGGCGGGCGGCCCGTACGGCGGGGTGGACCCGGGCGGCGGATACCCGTGGCCGACGGGCTGGGCGTGCGGCGGATGCGGCTGTGCGTACGGCTGCGGAGAATGCGGCTGTGCGTACGGCTGCGGCGGCTGCGGATAGGGCTGCTGCCGCGGGTACGACGGCTGCGGCTGTGGCACCCCGTACGCCGGTCCGAACCCGACAGACGCGGGCGGCACGCTGGGCGGCGGCGGAGCCTGGGCGGAGACCACGGTGGGCAGGCGATCGGCGCTTCCGGCGTCCCCGCCGTCGGAGACAGCGGCATGCTCGGCGCCCCCGCCCTCGCCCGGATTCTCGACCTCCAGCAACCGCACGGCGTGTCTGCCGAGCTGGGCGACCAGCGGACTGGGCAGCCAGGGGTCCCGGGACCGCCCCTCGGCCACGGTGTCCTCCACCCCCGTCCGCTCCAGGAGCGTGTCCAGCGAAGGCCGGGCCCCCGGCTCCTTGCGCAGGCAGTCCCGGACGAGGTCGGCGATCCCCTCCGGCACCCCGGTGAGATCCGGCTCCTCCTGGGCGATCCGGAACATCAGCGCGTGCGCGCCGCTGTCGACGCTCCCGAAGGGCAACGTCCCGGTCGCGGCGTACGCCAGCACGGACCCGAGGCAGAACACGTCGCACGCCGGTGTGATCCGGTCGCCCCGCACCTGCTCGGGCGCCATGAACCCCGGCGACCCGACGAGCGCCCCGGCCCGGGTGAGCCCCTCCCCGCCGGCGGTCGCCGTCTCCAGCGCCCGGGCGATCCCGAAGTCGATCACGCGGGGCCCGTCGATGGTCACGAGCACGTTGGACGGCTTGAGGTCCCGGTGCACGATCCCGGCCGCGTGGATGTCCTTCAGCGCGTGCGCGAGCCCGGCGGCCAGAATCCGGACCGACCGCTCGGGCAGCGCCCCGTGGTCCTGCCCGACGACCCGCTGGAGGCTCGGCCCGGCCACATACCCGGTCGCCACCCACGGCACGGCCGCCTCGGTGTCCGCGTCCAGCACGGGCGCGGTCCAGTATCCGCCGACCCGCCGCGCGGCCCGCACCTCCTGCCGGAACCGCGCCCGGAACTCCTCCTGCGCGGCCAGTTCCTCCCGGACGAGCTTCACGGCGACGGTCCGCCCCCGGTCCGACCGGGCCAGATACACCTGCCCCATACCGCCGGCGCCGAGCCGCGCCAGCAGCCGATACGCACCGATCTGCGACGGATCCCCCGCTCCCAGCTTCTCCATCCCGCGCCCGCCTTCCCCCCATAGGTCTGCGACGACCGAGAATAGTGCGGTGGTACGACGAGGGACCCCTTCACCGGCGATCCACCGCCGATCCGGCGTCGACAACCTGTCGTGCTTTCCCCCGGTCCACGGAACAAGACGCCGATAGGCCTTCCGCATCGCGGACATCTACGCTCGGCCGCATGACCCCTCAGCCCAGCCCCGAAGCCGGCGCCGCGGTGAAGGCCGCGGACCGTGCGCACGTCTTCCACTCCTGGTCGGCCCAGGACCTCATCGACCCGCTCGCCGTCGCCGGCGCCGAGGGGTCGTACTTCTGGGACTACGACGGCACGCGGTACCTCGACTTCACCAGCGGACTCGTCTTCACCAACATCGGCTACCAGCACCCGAAGGTCGTCGCGGCGATCCAGGAGCAGGCCGCGAAGCTGACGACGTTCGCGCCCGCGTTCGCCGTCGAGGCCCGTTCGGAGGCGGCCCGGCTGATCGCCGAGCGGACCCCCGGCGACCTGGACAAGATCTTCTTCACCAACGGCGGCGCGGACGCCGTCGAGCACGCGGTGCGCATGGCCCGGCTGCACACGGGCCGTCCCAAGGTGCTCTCGGCCTACCGCTCGTACCACGGCGGCACCCAGCAGGCGATCAACATCACCGGTGACCCGCGCCGCTGGGCCTCCGACGGCGCCGCCGCCGGTGTCGTCCACTTCTGGGCGCCGTTCCTGTACCGCTCCCGCTTCTACGCCGAGACCGAGGAGCAGGAGTGCGCCCGGGCGCTGGAGCACCTGGAGACGACGATCGCCTTCGAGGGCCCGGCGACCGTCGCGGCGATCATCCTGGAGACCGTTCCGGGCACCGCCGGGATCATGGTCCCGCCGCCCGGCTACCTGGCCGGGGTGCGCGAGCTGTGCGACAAGTACGGCATCGTCTTCATCCTGGACGAGGTCATGGCCGGCTTCGGCCGGACCGGCGAGTGGTTCGCGGCCGACCTGTTCGGTGTGACCCCCGACCTGATGACCTTCGCCAAGGGCGTGAACTCCGGTTACGTCCCGCTCGGCGGTGTGGCCATCTCGCAGGAGATCGCGGAGACCTTCGGCAAGCGCCCCTACCCCGGCGGCCTCACCTACTCCGGCCACCCGCTGGCCTGCGCCGCCGCCGTCGCCACGATCGGCGTGATGGCGGAGGAGGGCGTGGTGGAGAACGCCAAGCGGCTCGGCGAGAGTGTCGTCGGCCCGGGCCTCGCCGAGCTGGCGAAGCGGCACCCGAGCGTCGGCGAGGTGCGCGGTGTCGGCATGTTCTGGGCGCTGGAGCTGGTGCGGAACCGGGAGACCCGGGAGCCGCTGGTGCCGTACAACGCGGCCGGTGAGGCGAACGCCCCGATGGCCGCGTTCACGGCCGCCGCCAAGCGGCACGGCCTGTGGCCCTTCGTGAACATGAACCGCACGCATGTCGTCCCGCCGTGCAACGCGAGCGAGGCCGAGCTGAAGGAGGGTCTGGCCGCGCTCGACGCCGCGTTGAGCGTCGCCGACGAACACACGGTGTGACCGTACGGTGCCTGCCGCCGGGCGGGTCCGAACGCGTAAGGTGACGTGCTCGTAAGCAAAAGCGACTCGCGTAGATCGCGAGTCCGTACGAGTACGTCACCCGGACGTGTGAGGAGAGGCACGGACATGCCCGGCAACGGCACCGTGACGCGCAGCACCCTGCGCCAGCAGATCGCGGACGCGCTCCGCGACGAGGTGCTGGCGGGCCGGCTGCGCCCGGGCCGGGCGTTCACCGTGAAGGAGATAGCCGACCAGTACGGCGTCTCCGCCACCCCCGTCCGCGAGGCGCTGGTCGACCTGTCCGCGCAGGGCATCCTGGAGGCCGACCAGCACCGCGGCTTCCGGGTGCCCGAGTACTCGGTCACCGACTACCGGAACATGATCGAGGCCCGCAGCCTGGTCACCGACGGCATGTTCCAGGCCCTCACCACCGGCCACCCCGCCTTCCGCACCCCGCCCGAGGACCCCCGCACGGCCGCAGCCCTGGCCACCGTTCGCCGCCGCGGCGAGGAGGCCCAGCGGGCCGCGAGCGCCGGCGACCTCACGGTCCTGATCGGCTACGACCTCCGCTTCTGGCGCGAGCTGAGCGCCCTCTTCGGCAATCCCTACCTCGGCGACTTCCTGCACCGCCTGCGCGTCCAGTCCTGGGTCTGCGCGGTGCAGCACCTGCTGCGCCTGCCGGACCTGCGCGGCCGGCTGTGGGCCGGGCACACCGAGCTGGTCGACGCGCTCGCCCGCCGCGAGGCCGAGACGGCCCGCGCGATCGTGGCCGCCTCGAACACCGATTCGCTGACGCTGCTGGAACACCTGACCAACGGGTAAGTGACCGATACGGCCCGTCCGGTCCGCACGAGAGGAGCCGGAGGGGCGCCGCCCCGGGGCCGTACCGACTACCCTTCCCTGACCACCTGCTGCCGTGCGTGACCACGCGCCTGCCGATGTAGGAGCCCTCTTTTGGCCTGTGACCTGTGGCTGGTACCGCTCGTGGACGTGTTGTGCCACACCCCGGACAACCCCTTCGCCGAGGAACTCGCGCAGTACAACAAGGCTCTCGCCGAGGCCGGCCTGCCGCCGGTGCCGGTGTACCAGTACATGCCGGGCCTGTCCGGCGACGTCGCCCCGGTCGCCGGTTTCGACTACGACGCCCTGCACTTCCTGCGCCGGGCCTACCTGCTCCAGGTCTGCGGCCTGCCGGTGACCCCGGTGGACGAACTGGGCGGCGACTACGAGCAGTTGCTGGAGATGTTCGAGTCGACCGCCCAGCAGTCGCACCTGGTCTGGCACTACGACCACGCCGGCGCGTACGTCCCCGTGGACTTCCCGCACCCGCTGTCGAACGACGAACTCCTCGCGGGCGGCGGCCCGTTGGGCTCGTCACAGACGCTGCTGCGGGAACTCCAGTACGTCGCCCCGACCATCGGCATCGACCCGGCGAACCCCCCGGAGCCCCCAGCCCCGCCCACGGCCCCCACGGAGCTGGAGGAACCGGCCGTTCCGGCCCCGTACGACCCCAGCCCCTTCGCCCGCGAACGGCACGTCTGGCTGGGCCTGCACGCGGCGGCGACCCGCTCGCTGGCGCAGGGCTCGATGATCGTCTTCAGCTGAGCAGGGTACGCAGCAACAAGGTGTGCACGAACCGGTCCGGCGCGGTGGGCCGGTAACGCCACCCGAGCGGCCATGTGGGCCCGTCCAGCGCCGGTACGGGGATGAAGCTGACCCGGTACGGCCCACTGGTCAGCCGGGTCACATGGTCCGGCCAGGCATGGTGCGCGGTGCTCCCGGGCGCGACGAGGAAGTACACACACCGGCGTCCACTGGAGGACTCGATGACGGGCCCCGGATCGCCCCCGGTGAGCCGCGCGAGCCGGTCGGCGACGTCCCGGCCGTGGCCGTCGTCCAGCCGTACGGCGTCGAATTGGGCCCCTGCCTTGCGGAGATGGATGCCGGTGGCGGGAATCCACTCCACCGACAGGTGACTTTGCGTATTCATGCGGTCAGTGTCAGTGCAGGGCGCTACCTTCTTCCATAACTCTCCGTCCACTCCCCCGAACGGTCCGGAGTCGACGTGGAGTGCCGATGACCGTTTGAGTTCGGTTGAGTCCGGGGGTGACCGCGATGGCGCGGGCAGAGAACAAGGTGGAAGCGGGCGGCACGGCACATCTGGTGGCCGCCCTGGCGAAGGCGCTGCGCGAGCAGCTGGGCCTCACACAGGAGGAGCTGGGCAAACGACTCGGGTACACGGCGTCGGCGATCAGCGCGATGGAGACGTGCGCGCAGCCGGCGAGCGACAAGATGCTGGTGGGCCTGGAGGAGGAGATCGGCGGCGGCCTGGGCGTCTTCCAGAAGGCCCGCAGGTGGATGCTCCTGGAGAAGTACCCGGCGCGGTTCAGGGGGTTCTCGGAGATGGAGGCGGGGGCGATCACGATCAGCTCGTACGAGACGCTGGTCGTGGACGGGTTGTTCCAGACGGAGGAGTACGCGCGGGCGCTGATCGGAGGCGGTTATCCGCCGGTCTCCGAGCAGAAGCGTGAGGAGCTGGTCGAGGCTCGGCTGGCTCGCAGGGCCCTCTTCGACCGCGATCCCGCCCCGATGATCGAGCTGATCCTCGAAGAGAGCGTGCTGCGGCGGCCGTTCGGGTCCTGGGAGATCCTCCGGGGACAGCTGCGCTCGCTCATCGAGGACGCGCAGCGGGACAACGTCTGCCTTCAGGTCCTGCCGATGGACCGAGGACTACGGGGCACTTATGCAGGCGCTCGGGGCTCCATGAAGCTCGTCGTGACCAAGGACCATGAACACGTCGTCTACATGGAGATCGAGGACCAGGGCATTCTGGTCAGCGATCCGCCAGAGGTGTCCCAACTCGCCCACCGCTATGCGAAGATCCGGGCACAGGCTCTGAGTCCGGACGACTCGATCAGCCTCATCGAACGGTTGGCAGGGGAGAAGCAATGACCGGCACCGGAACCCCTCGGTGGTTCAAGTCCAGCTACAGCGACGACGGCGGCGGCAACTGCTTGGAAACCGCCTACACCTGGCGCAAGTCCTCGTACAGCGACAGCGGCGGCGGTGACTGCGTAGAGGTCGCCTCCTGCCCCGCCGCCATCCACATCCGCGACTCCAAGACGCCCGACGGCCCTCACCTCTCCGTGAACCCTGACGCCTGGTCGGCGTTCCTGGGCCAGGCTGCGAAGTGAGGGCCGTGAAGTGAGGGCCGTGCGGCGGCGGTCTAGAGGAACGAGTTGATCTCGATCGTCTCGTCGCGGCCCGGGCCCACGCCGATCGCGGAGATCGGCGCGCCGGACATGTCCTCCAGCGCCTTGACGTAGTTCTGGGCGTTCTTCGGGAGGTCGGAGAAGGACTTCGCCTTGCTGATGTCCTCGCTCCAGCCCGGCAGCATCTCGTAGACCGGCTTCGCGTGGTGGAAGTCGGTCTGGGAGTACGGCAGTTCCTCGACGCGCTTGCCGTCGATCTCGTAGGCCACGCAGACCGGGATCTGCTCCCAGCCGGTGAGGACGTCGAGCTTGGTGAGGAAGAAGTCGGTCAGGCCGTTGACGCGGGTCGCGTAGCGGGCGATGACCGCGTCGAACCAGCCGCAGCGGCGGTCGCGGCCGGTGGTGACACCGCGCTCGCCGCCGATGCGGCGCAGGGCCTCGCCGTCCTCGTCGAAGAGTTCGGTCGGGAACGGGCCCGCGCCGACGCGGGTCGTGTAGGCCTTGAGGATGCCGATGACCCGGCTGATCTTCGTCGGGCCCACGCCGGCACCGGTGCAGGCTCCGCCGGCGGTCGGGTTGCTGGACGTGACGAACGGGTAGGTGCCGTGGTCGATGTCCAGCAGCGTGCCCTGGCCGCCCTCGAAGAGGACGACCTTGTCGTCCTCCAGGGCCTGGTTGAGGATCAGGACCGTGTCGGCGACGTACGGCTTGATCTGCTCGGCGTAGCCCAGCAGCTCCTCCACCACCTGGCTCACGGCGATCGCGCGCCGGTTGTAGAGCTTGGTGAGGATCTGGTTCTTGACGTCGAGGGCCGCCTCGACCTTCTGGGTCAGGATCGACTCGTCGTAGAGGTCCTGGACCCGGATGCCCACGCGGTTGATCTTGTCGGCGTAGGTCGGGCCGATGCCGCGACCGGTCGTGCCGATCTTGCGCTTGCCGAGGAAGCGTTCCGTCACCTTGTCGACGGTCACGTTGTACGGCGTGATGACGTGCGCGTTACCGCTGATCAGGAGCTTTGACGTGTCGACGCCACGCTCGTTCAGACCGCTCAGCTCGGAGAGCAGGACCGACGGGTCGACGACGACACCGTTACCGATGACCGGCGTACAGCCGGGGGACAGGATTCCGGAAGGGAGGAGGTGAAGGGCGTACTTCTGGTCGCCCACGACGACCGTGTGGCCGGCGTTGTTGCCGCCCTGGTATCGCACCACATAGTCGACGGAGCCACCGAGCAGGTCCGTCGCCTTTCCCTTGCCTTCGTCACCCCACTGAGCACCGAGCAGCACAAGTGCGGGCACGCGCGTACACCCCTTCCGGGCGGGGCATGTCCAAGGTCGGGGGCTTGGGCGTAAGGTTCACCGCCGCGTACCACCGCGACCGTCGTCGGTCGCACAACCGTCGGACCGGATGCCCCGGAATAGACGAAGCCCCTGGCGCAATAGCGCAAGGGGCTCTTGCACAAAGATGCTACCCGAGGAAGCGAGGCAGGACCGAGGTGGCGACTTTCGCGACGTCCGATCAGCTGCTGGTGATCATCGATCCGGCGGCACGGCAGGCGGACGGAGAGTCCGTACGGATCGCGAAAGACGTGCTCAGCGCGGGTGCGGCGGCGAAAGTGTGCCTGCCGGACGGGCCGGAGGAATTCGCCCGCGCGCTCGGCCGAAGGGGGTCCCGGCGGCCGGTGGTGATCGGTGACGACCGGGCGCTGGTGCGGGCCGTCACCCTGCTGCACCGGCAGCGGGAGCTGGCCGGATGTGCGCTGTCGGTGGTGCCGGTGGGGGACGCGGCGCTCGCCGAGTCGCTCGGGGTGCCCAGCGGGACGGTGGCGGCGGCGCGGGCGGTCCTGGACGGCGCCGAGCGGCGGCTTGACCTGCTCGTGGACGACAGCGACGGGGTCGTGCTGGGCACGCTGGGCATTCCGCCGACGCGGGCGGCCGCCGCCGAGCCGGTCCCGGCCGCCCCGGACCGGCCCTGGCTCCGCTCGCTGGTCCGCACCCTCGCTCCCCGCCCCGTGCGCCTGTCCGCCGTGCCGTCCCCGCGCGTGACCCGGCTGCGGGTGGAGGTGGACGGGGAGACGGTGGTGGACCTGGACCAGCCGGTGGAGGCGGTGTCGGTGACACCGGGCCGGACCGGGACCGCCTCGGTGGAGGTGCGGCCCCTGTCGGTGGGCGCGGAGGCGACCCCGCTGCTGGCCTCCGGCCACACGGTGACGGTCACGGGCACGGACTTCCGCTACCGCGCGGACGCGGCGGTCTCGGGCCCGGTACGGAGACGGACCTGGCGGGTGCTGGAGGGCGCCTGGATGCTCACGCTGCCCCGTACTTCTTCTCCCGGTACGCCCGCCGGCGTTCCGTCCTCCCCGCCACGTCCCGCTCGATGAACTCCTGAACACGACCTCAGTCGACGTACTGCTGGTTCCCGTTCGTCACTTTCCTGAGTCCGATCCGGCCGTCGATGAACTCGAACCTGACGGCCTCGTCCTCACGCTCGGCGAAGTCGGCGATCCTCTCGAACGTATCCAGCGACAACTGAGACGACGTGCGCTCTGCCATAACCGTCATGGTGCCTCCCTCCGCAGGCGGGCACCAGTGATCAGCTCAGCTCGACGCTCAGGCCCTCCAGGCCCCGGATCACGAAGTTCGGCTTGCGCTTCGGCTGCTCCGCCAGGGTCAGGGTCGGGGCCTGCTGGAGGAGGGCTGTCATGGATGCCGCCAGCTCCATGCGGGCCAGGGGGGCGCCGATGCAGTAGTGGATGCCCGCGCTGAAGGAGATGTGCGGGTTGTCCTCGCGGGTGAGGTCCAGACGGGCGGGGTCGGTGAAGACCGCCGGGTCGTGGTTGGCGGAGCCGAAGAGCATGGCGATCTCCGAGCCCCTCGGGATCGTCGTGCCGTCGATCTCGATGTCGTCCAGGACCCAGCGTTCGAAGAGCTGGAGCGGGGTGTCGTAGCGCATCAGTTCCTCGATCGCGGAGGGGATCAGGGAGTGGTCGGCGCGGAGGGCCGCCAGCTGGTCCGGGTTGCGGAACAGCGCCCACCAGCCGTTCACCGTGGCGTTGACCGTCGCCTCGTGGCCCGCGTTGAGGAGCAGGACCGCCGTGGAGATCATCTCCTGCTCCGTGAGGCGGTCGTCCTCGTCGTGGGCCGCGATCAGCCCCGAGATCAGGTCCTCGCGCGGGTCCTTGCGGCGGGCCGCGATCAGCTCCCGCAGACAGTCCGAGAACTCCACCGACGCCCGCACCGCCCGCGCCGCCGTCTCCTCGGACGGGTTCAGCTCGTACATGCCGCAGATGTCCGCCGACCAGGGGCGCAGCTGCCCCCGGTCCGCCTCCGGAATGCCCAGCATCTCGGCGATCACGGCCACCGGCAGCGGCTCCGCCACGTCCGTCAGCAGATCACCACCGCCGTTCCTGACGAGGGCGGCCACCAGGTCGTTCGCCAGGCCCCGCACATACGGCCCCAGCCGCTCCACCGTGCGCGGCGTGAACGCCTTCGACACCAGGCGCCGGATCCGGGTGTGGTCCGGCGGCTCCAGGTCGAGCATGCCGTGGTCGTTGAGGGTGTGGAACGGCTCGTGCTCCGGTGGGGGCGGGGTACGGCCGAACTCCTCGTGACTGAACCGGTGCTGGTACGTCCGGCCCAGCCGGCGGTCGCGCAGCAGCGCCGAGACGTCCGCGTGGTGCGGGACCAGCCACTGGTCGGTCGGCTCGTACCGGATCACCCGGCCGCGAGCCCGCAGCTCCGCGTAGGCCGGGTACGGGTCGGCGAGGAACGCCGGGTCCCAGGGATCGAACGCGAGGTCGCTGGAGCCTGCCATGCGGGGACGCTAGCGCGCCGGGCGACATCTGACCAGGCGGTTCAGGTGACCGGATCCGTGCTGACCAGGACGTAGTCGAAGTACAGCGGGTCCCCCTCCTCGTCCACGGGGTACTCGAACGAGCTGTTGTTGGCGAAGGACATCTTCAGCTCGGGCAGGGCGTGGAAGTTCACGACGTACTTGCCCGGGGCCGCTCGGCTCCCGGCCGATGGCTGACACGGCCCGGCGTCGGGGCGATCTCCATCGCCTCGTCGAACGGCATACCGAACCGGAACGGCCCGACGCCGACGTGCGGCCGGATCTCGGCGTTCACGTGCGCTCAGATCCGGTCCGCGACGAGGACGTAGTCGTAGTACAGGGGGTCGCCGTCCTCGTCCACCGGGTACTCGTGGCTGCTCTGGTTCGCGAGGATCACCTTCAGCTCGGGCAGGGCGTCGAATCCGAGGTCGTTCTCCTCGATGGTGTGGCCCCGTTCCGCCAGTTGTTCGAAGAGGTCCTCACTCGGGGTGCGGAAGACGTCGAGCCCGTCGAGCAGCACCCGGACGTCGGCGTCCTCCTTCCGGAAACGGATCAGCTCCACTCCGCTCAGCGCGCCTTTGCTGAAGCCCAGCACGATGTCCATCTGGGAGTCGTCGTGCGTGAGGACGATCTGCCCGGGCTCCTCGTCGCCGGCGACGGTCCGGAACACACCCCACTCCTCCACCGCGGCGCGCGCTTCCTCGACCGGCATGCCGAGCCGGAAACGCCCAACGCCGACATGTGGCACCAGTTCCAGTTCCATGTTCACTCCCTCGATCACACGCCCCGGGCCCTCACGCCAGCAGAGCGCTCTCGTCGATGGTCCAGCCCCGCTTCTTGAGCATGTCCTGAAGGGGCTTGTTGTGCTTCAGGCTGGCCACCATCTCCTCGATGTGCCGATCGTACTTACCGGGGAACCGCCGCTTGATGTCGTCGATGTCCATCCGCATGGCCTCGGTGATGCGCCCCTGGTTGATCAGCTCACGCTGGTACTGCTGCCACGCCTGGGCCTGCAGGTGGTAGCCCGTGCTGTAGAGCTGCTCATGGTCGGCCTGCTCCATCCGGATGGCCGGGCCGTTGTTGACCTTCTGCTTCTTGTGGGGCTTGTTGGCCATGTAGAAGCCGGGCTCGATGACGTCCTTGTACGCGGACTTGGCCGGGATGTGATTGACCTCCATCCTCTGCGGGTACTTCTGGCCGTTCGCCATCCGGTTGGCGGGAAGCAGTCCGCCGTACCAGCCACCGATCTGCGTGCAGCCCTTGGCGACCAGGCCCTCGGGGTCCATCCACGTGTGCGGGTTGACGACGTACGCGGCCGGGTTCGGCGCGGGGACGAGGCCCAGGGGGTCGGCCGAGACATAGCGGGCCGTCTCGGGGTCGTAGTGGCGGTTCAGGTTGTAGTGCAGGCCCGTCTCCGGGTCGGCGTACTGGCCGGGGAAGCGCAGCGGTGTATGGGCCCGGGCGTGACGGTTGCGGGCCGTGATGCCCCAGACCGTTGAGCGCTTGTACCAGGCGACGTCGCCCTGCTCGTCCACGAGTTCGGTCGGGGTGCCGATGAGGTCGGTGACGATGGCGAAGAACCGGCTGTCCACCTCGCTCTGACCGGCGTCGGCCGGCAGTCGGCGCTCCAACTGGGCCATCGGCTGCGGCCCTTCGTACTCCCAGGTCAGCGTCACGCCGGTGGCCGTGTCGGTCTCCTCGGCCAGCTGGGTTCCGTCCCAGGCGAAGCGGACCGTGGCCGCGACGCCCTGCCCGTCGGGGCGCATGCGGTGCTTGGCGGTGCGGCGGCCGAGCGCGTCGTAGGTGTAGCGCCACACGGTGCCGTCGGGGGTGGTGCAGGAGACCAGGCGGTCCTCCGCGTCCCAGGTGTACCGCCAGGTGTCGGGCTTGCGGGACAGGCGCCGTTTCCGGCGCAGCACGACGCGGCCCGCGGCGTCGTACTCGTAGCGCACACCGTCCCCGCCGAGCAGCCGGGTCCCGTCGTAGACCCGCGCGCCACGGCTCTCCGCGTGCGGGGCCCGGTCGGGCCAGTGGGCGTCCGTCTGGTTCCCGACGGCGTCATAGGCGTACCGCTCCGACCAGTCGCCCGCGGTGACGCCGAGCGGACGCCCCACGGGGTCGAGGTCGAAGTGCCAGTCCAGCCCGTCCGGCCCGTCCTGCCGGTCCGTGACGTCCGTCAGGAAACCGTCGGCCCGGTAGCCGTAGGAGCGGTCCCGGAGCGTGCCGCGGGGCGTGGTCAGCGACCGGGCCGCGAGGCGGCCGGTCACGTCCCACCGGGAGGTGAGCGTCACGGGTGCCGGCCCGGAGCCGAGGGTGCGCCGGGTCTCGCGGCCCAGCAGGTCGTGGGTGAAGCCGAGCGCGTGTCCGGCGAGGTCCACGCGCACCCGGTTGCCCGCGCTGTCGTAGGAGTACGACGTCGTGGCCCCGGTCGGTGTCGTGCGTGAGACCAGTTCGCCGTGCCCGTCGTAGCCGAACCGCATGCTGCGCCCGTCGACGGTCTCCGCCAGCAGACGGCCCAGGGCGTCGCGTTCCAGGGTGAGCGAGGAGGTCGGGGAGACGGCGGCGACGAGCCGGTCGGCGTCGTCGTACGTGTAGCGGGTGACCACGCCGTCGGCGTCCTTCGCCAGCACGTTGCCCACCGCGTCGAAGGTGAAGGCGATGCGCTGCCCGAGCGGGGTCGTCCGGGTGACGAGGCGGCCCGCGGCGTCGTACTCGTAGCGCGCGACGCGTCCGTCGAAGTCGGTCTCGGAGTCGGTGAGGCCGGACGGGCCGTACCGGTAACTCCACTCTCTTCCCTGGGGGTTGCGGACCGTGCTGATCCGCAGCTCGGTGTCGTACGTGAACTCGTAGCGCGCCCCGTCCTTGCCCGTGCGGGCGGCGAGCAGGTCGAACCAGGTGTACTCGAAGCGGGTCACGCCGCCGAGCGGGTCGGTGTGGGTGAGGCAGTTGCCCTCTTCGTCGTACGTCCACGACTCCGTGGCCCCGTCCGGCGCGGTACGCCGGGTCAGCCAGCCGTCCGCCGTCCACTCCAGGCGGGTCACGGAACCCGCCGGGTCGACCGACTCGTACGGCCGGCCGAAGGCGTCCCGGCGCACCGTGTGGGTGGCACCCCGCGGGTCGGTGACCGAGAGGGTCAGCCCCGCCTCGTCGTGGGTGCGGGTCTCCGTCTCGCCGGTCGGGAACGTGACCGTGGCCACGGCACCCGTCGCGTCGTGGGTGAACGTGGTCGCGGTGCCGTCCGGTGCGACGACCGCGGTGCGGTTGCCCCGCTCGTCGAAGACGTTGCGCCACACGGTGCCGTCCGGTCCGGTCGTCGTCTCCGGCAGGTGCAGCGCGTTGTACGTGGCCGACGACCGGCGCCCGTCCGGGTAGTGGACGGTGAGGAGGTTGCCGGCGTCGTCGTACGTGAACCGCGAGGTGTGTCCCAGTTCGTCGGTGCGGGACAGCAGGTTGTCGTGGCGGTCCCACTCGAAGTGCACGGTGTTGCCGAGCGGGTCGGTCTCGCTGAGCGTCTGGCGGAGCTGGTTGAAACGGGTGACGGTGACCGCGCCGGTGGAGTCGGTGAAGCGGGTCTCGCGGGCGGCGGTGTCGTAGGCGAAGCGCGAGGAGAGCGCGCCGTCGGGGCCGATCGTCTCCACGACCCGGCCTGCCGCGTCGTACACATAGCGGTAGGTGTGGCCGTTGCGGTCGGTCCACGAGGTGACGCGGCGCTCGTCGTCGTAGGTGAACCGCAGGGGTACGCCCCGGGAGCCTGAGACGCCCACCAGGTCGTGGGACTCGTCGTACGCGAACGAGGCGACCCGGACCGGGCCCGCGGGGGTCTCCAGGTCGAGGGCCGTGACCCGGGCGGTATCCGGGTCCCGGGTGACCCGCACGCGGTAACCGCCCTCGTGGACGAGCACCGTGGGCAGGCCGTCGTCGTCGCGGACGAACCGGACGCCGTTGCCGTTGCGGTCCTCGATGTCCGTCAGCCAGTACAGGCCGCCCGAGGAGTACGGGCTGCCGGTGAAGCTGCGGGTCAGACCGGAGCGGACGTCGATCGTGGCGTACGTGACCTCGCCGAGCGCCGACCGCTCGACGAAGGTGAGGGCGATCCGCTCGCCCTCCGCCGGCAGCACCTCCTCGCCCGCCTCGCGCGGCAGGTGCGGATAGACGAGCAGGGACCCGTCGGGGCGGGCCCAGACCGCGCCGGTGCCGGTCGGTTCCAGCCGCTCGTCCAGGGTGGACGCCCAGCTGGGGCCGAAGCAGTGCCCGTACCCGTATCCGGATATGTGGGTGCGCCGCACCACCAGCGGCAGCACGCCGGGCAGCGCGAGATCCGTCTGGGAGAGCACCATCTCGCCGCTCGCGAGGTCGACCGGGTCGGTCTTGCAGCGGCGCTGTACCAGGGCGATCGCCCTCTCGCGGACGCTGTCCAGCGCCGTGCGCAGCGACGCGGGGCGCTTGCGGCCCGGTCCGCCGACCCGCCCGTGGCCGTCGCCGCCGTCGCCGCCCCTCTTTCCGCCGTCGATGGCGTCGACCCGGTCACGGACGCCGAGGTCGATGCCCTTGTGCAGGCGGGAGGTGGCCTTCACCCGGTCCGGGATGGTCTCGGTGACATGCTTGGCGATCTTGGACAGGGCCTTCTCCGTGCCCTTCAAGGCGCCTTCGAGGACCGAGTCGAAGGCCTTGGTGAAGGGGTCCCTGCCGTGGGTGCGGCCGAAGGCGCCCCTGGCCTTCACGAGCGAGCCCGAGCCGGCCCGGTGCAGCTCGCCACCGTGGAAGGAGACCTTGCCGGCGCCGTCCTCGAACTCGACGTGGTCGATGACGGTCCGCTTCCCGGCCCCGGCCCCGCCTCCTCCGCCGCCGGCGGAGGCCAGCTGCATGCCGCCGTGCTTGCCACCGGCCCCGCCTGAGCCGCCAGTGCCGTCCGGGTGACCGTCGCCCGGTGCGGGAGGCAGCGAGAAGGCGCCGTCCACCAGGTCGAAGACCATGTCCTCGACCATGGCCTCCAGTTTGGCGTTGACCGGCTCGGTCACCCGCGCCACCAGCTCGTCCACGATCCGGTCGGCGGCCTCGTCGATGATCCGCTTGATCGCCTGGCGCATCGCCGCGGTCTCGGCCGCCCCGATGACCGCCGACAACCCGCCGGTGACGACGGCCAGACCCACCGAGATGCCCAACGAGGCGGCCATCGCGCCGAGTTCTATCTCGGCCTTGGTCTTCATCCCGAAGATGATGTCCGCGACCACATCGCACGCGTCCGCGAACAACCGGGCCAGCTCCGGGACTTTCTCCAGGTGCGCCGCCTTGACCCGCGACCAGTGTTTCTCCATCGCATCGACGGCCCACCCTTCCGAGGAGGACAGAATCCGGGACACCGCCAGGTGCGCGTCACCGCCATGCCCCTCGAACCTGTCCGCGAAGTCCCGCATGGCGTCCGCCATTTCGCGGTAGTCGTCCTCGTCGACGTTCGGCCAGTTGATCCCGATGAAGTCCAGGATCTGGTCGGCCCATCCGGGCAGAACGTAGCCCATCCCCCGTGTGCCTTCCCGTCACCTCGAAGCCATTCGCACATGCGATCCGCATGCATACACCTTCGAACACTAGTCGGCAACAGGCAGGCCTCGCACCCGCTATGACAGTGGGTCAGCCGGGTGTCACCAGCCGTGCCTCGTACGCGAACACCGCCGCCTGGGTGCGGTCGCGCAGGCCCAGTTTCACCAGGACGCGGCTCACATGGGTCTTGATCGTCGACTCCGCCACCACCAGCCGCCCGGCGATCTCCGCGTTCGACAGGCCCTGGGCGATCAGGATCAGTACCTCCGTCTCGCGTTCCGTCAGTTCCCCGTACGCCGCCTGGGCCGCCGGCATCAGGCGGGGAGTGTCCGCCAGGCGGGAGAACTCCGTGATCAGGCGCCTGGTGACCGAGGGGGCCAGCAGGGCCTCGCCCGCCGCCACCACCCGGACCCCGTCGGCCAGCTGGCGCGCCGAGGCGTCCTTGAGGAGGAAGCCGGAGGCGCCCGCGCGCAGCGCCTGGTACACGTACTCGTCCAGGTCGAACGTGGTCAGCACCAGCACCTTCGCCGTCTCGTCGGCCGCGACGATCTCCCGGGTCGCCTCGATGCCGTTCAGCTCCGGCATGCGGATGTCCATCAGGACGACGTCCGGGGACAGTTCACGGACCCGGTCCACCGCCTCCCGGCCGTTGACCGCCTCACCGACGACCTCGATGCCCGGCATCGCGTTCAGCAGCACCGAGAATCCCTCGCGGACCATCATCTGGTCGTCCGCGATCAGTACGCGGATCGTCATGACCCGCCCTCGATCGCGGGAGCGGCCGCCGGCACCGGCAGGAACACCGCCACCTCGTAGCCCCCCTCGTCCGTGGGGGCCGCCGTCATCTCGCCGTTCAGCATCGAGACCCGCTCCCGCATGCCCGTGATGCCGTGTCCGGCGCCGGGCGAGGGCTTCAGCAGACTCGGCGCCGGGGGCGGTCCGTTGACTATCCGCAGGCCCAGGCCGCCCAGGACGTAACCGATCTCGACGCGGGCGCTCGCGCCGGGCGCGTGCCGCAGGGTGTTGCTCAGCGCCTCCTGCACGATGCGGTACGCCGACAGCTCCACCCCCTGCGGCAGCTCCCGCACCGCGCCGGTCACCACCTTCTCCACCTCCAGGCCGGCCTCCCGGACGTTCGCGAGCAGCCCTTCCAGGTCGGCCAGGGTGGGCTGCGGGGCGTCCGGGGCCTCGTAGTTCTCTGCGCGGACCACCCCGAGGACCCGGCGCAGCTCGGTCAGCGCCGCCACCGCGTTCTCCCGGATGGTGGCGAACGCCTTCTCCAGCTCCGGCGGCGGATTCTCCACCCGGTACGGCGCGGCCTCCGCCTGGATGGCGACCACCGACATGTGGTGGGCCACCACGTCGTGCAGCTCCCGGGCGATCGTCGTGCGCTCCTCCAGCAGGGTGCGCCGCGAGCGCTCGTGCTCGGTCACCGACTGCTGGGCGGTCACCTCCTGCTCGGCCTCCCGGCGCACCTGCCGGACCGTGACGACCAGCAGGGCCAGCGCGGACAGCACCAGCATGGGGCCGGTGTCGGTGTCGTAGTGCCCGTAACCGAAGACGGTCTCGGCCCAGAAGCCGTACAGCGCGGTCAGCAGCCACATCCAGGCCGCCGTGCGCGGGCGGGTCCGGCTCGCCACGATCGTGAGCACCAGCAGGTGGGAGACGAGGCTGCCCGGCAGCCAGGGCCAGCTGCCCCAGTCGCTGCCGAAAGCGGAGGTGGCCGCCGTCGCCGCGAACGACAGCCAGAACGCGCCGACCGGACGCACCAGGGTCAGCAGCACCGGGGCCAGGGCGAGCAGCCCGCACAGCAGGGACGGCCCGCCGACGTCGGTGTTCACCATGCCGACGAGCAGCGCCACGAGCCCGCCGGCCACCACCACCGCGTGCGGGGTCCAGGCCGCGCGGGCCCGCATCCGGTCGGACAGGTGGCGGGTGAGGCGGCCGTCCACCGCCATGCGGGGCAGCGGCCGGTAGGCGAAGGCATCGTGGAACAGGTCCTGCCACAGCCCGCGCAGGGCGTCCACGGCCAGCCGGAACTCAGGGCTGCGGGGGGGGGGGGGGGGGGGGGGGGGTGTGGTCTGTGTGTGCGTTGTCTCGGTCACGTGCCATACGGCCGGCGCGGGCCGGGTTCCAGGTCGCCC
>NZ_JBVHWM010000068.1:13033-56302 GCF_055564375.1 Streptomyces sp. NPDC029138 | reverse complement strand
ACCCCCCCCCCCCCACAGCAACCCCAGCCACCCCCCCCCCCCCCCCCCCCCCCCCCCCCCCCCCCCCCCCCCCCCCCCCCCCCCAGGCCTGTGCGGGAAGTGTGCGGAACAGGGGCGGTACCGGATGCCGGGGTTCACGGCGATGCGCCGGTGCGTCACCCGGTCGGGTGCTCTCCGGCCGGTATGCGCCGGATCAGAGCACGCCGCCGTGATCTTTCCGTGATCATGCCCCCTGTGAGTCTGCAACGTCGAAGTGCCCTGAGCCGGCCGGTCGTTCCGGCCGTGCTCGGCACCCTCAGTGTCCTGTCCCTGCTCACCGCCCTGCCCGCCGCCGCCCAGCCGGCGCAGCGGGACCCCCGGCCCGCCGCGCCACCGCCCCGGCACGTCACGGCCGCGGAGGCGCGCACGGACGCCCGTCTCCGCTCCCTCCACGACCGGCCCGCGGCCCTGAGGGAGTTCTTCCGGCAGCTCCCCAAGGGCGGAGACCTGCACAACCACCTCTCCGGCGCGGTGTCCACGGAGTACCTGATCGAGCTGGCCGCCGAGGACGGGCTGTGCGTCGACACCACGACGCTGACCGCGGTGGCCCCGCCCTGCGGGCCCGGCACCCGGCCCGCCGCCGACGCGCGCACCGACCGCGCCTTCCACGACGCGCTGGTCCGCGCCTGGTCCATGGAGGACTTCCCGCCCGGCGAGAGGGGGCACGACCACTTCTTCGACACCTTCGGCAGGTTCGGCGAGGTCACCTGGCGGCACCGGGGCAAGCTGCTCGCCGACGTCGCCGACACCGTCGTCCGCAACAACCAGTCCTACCTGGAGACGATGGTCACCCCGGCCTCCGACGGCGCGAAGAAGCTCGCCGCCGAGGTCGGCTGGGACGGCGACCTCGCCGCCCTGCACCGCGCGCTGGTCGCGGACGGCAAGCTGGACAAGCTGGTCGCCGAGGCCCGCGAGGAGGCCGACGACGGGGACGCCGAGTTCCGCGCCACCGAGCGGTGCGGCACCCCGCGGGCGCGGCCCGGGTGCGGCCTCACCGTCCGCTGGATCTCCCAGGCGTCCCGGGGCAGTTCACCGGAGCGGGTCTTCACCCAGCTCGCCCTCGGTATGCGGCTGGCCGAGGCCGACCCGCGGTTCGTCGCCGTCAACCTCGTCCAGCCCGAGGACTGGGACAGCTCCCTGCGCGACTACGGCCTCCAGATGCGCATGGTCGGCTATCTGCGCACCCAGTACCCGAAGGCGCATGTCACCCTGCACGCGGGCGAACTGTGGCCCGGGCTGGTCAAGCCGGAGGACCTGAAGTTCCACATCCGGGAGGCCGTGGAGGTGGCCCGTACCGAGCGCGTCGGGCACGGCGTCGACCTCGTGCACGAGGACGACTGGCGGAGCACCGCCCGCAGCATGGCGGACCGCCGGGTGGCCGTGGAGGTGCCCTTCTCCAGCAACGCCCAGATCCTCGGCGTCAAGGGAGCCGACCACCCCTTCAGCACCTACCGCCGCTACGGCGTCCCGGTCGTCCTCGCCACCGACGACCCCGGGGTGTCCCGCATCGACATCAGCCACGAGTACCAGTACGCCGCCGCCACCTACGGCCTGCGCTACCCCGAGCTGAAGGACCTCGCCCGCGCCTCCCTGGAGTACGGCTTCCTGCCGGGCGCGAGCCTGTGGCAGGGCAACCCCACCGCCAGGGGCTACCAGCCGGTCCCCGCCTGCCGTGCCGAGCAGCCCGGCCTCCCCGTGCGCGGCGCGGCCTGCCGCCATCTGCTCGCCGACAGCGCCAAGGCCCGCCTCGAATGGCGCCAGGAGGCCGCCTTCGTGGCCTTCGAAAGGACACACAGGGGCTGACCGCACCCGACCGGCGCCGGGACAACCGACCGACGGCCGTCCCGGCGTCCCCGCGGCCCTCGTCCGGGCCGGTGACGGGTGAACCTCCCGACTTCTGGGCCGACTTGACGCCCGCGCCGGCCGGGGCGGACCGCTGAGTCGCGGAACCGGTGTGCGAGGCTGCGAGGGTCCGCGTCCGCCGCACGGAAGAGAGCCGCAGGCATGGCCGTCGTGCACCACACCACCCTCAGGCCCAGCAAGCTCGAACTGCTCACCGGCTGGCTGCCCGGCCGCCCCTGGTACCACGCCGGAACCGGCCTCCCGGCCCTGGAGAAGTCCGGCGGCTTCCGGCTGGACGACCCCGCCGGCGAGGTCGGCATCGAGTTCCTGGTGATCACCGACACCGCCACCCCCGAGCCGACCGTCTACCTGGTGCCGCTGACCTATCGAGGCGCGCCGCTGCCGGGCGCCGAGCACGCCCTCGTCGGCACGATGGAGCACGGGGTGCTGGGCACGCGCTGGGTGTACGACGGCTGCCACGACCCGGTGCTGGTCGCCGAGTTGCTCGCCCTGATCGAGGGCCGGGCCGAGGCGCAGGACCAGAACGTCAGCGAGGCACCCGCCCGGGAGGTGACCCGCTCCTGCACCGGCGCCCCGCTCACCCGGGACCCGGTCACACCCGAGCCGGCCGACGACGCGGACTGCACGCGTCTGCCCGCACCTCACGGCACGGTCCTCCGCGTCCGCCGGGTCCTCACTCCACGGCCGGAGCACCCGCCCGTGCGGCCGGACGGGGCGGTCGGCCATGTGGCGAGCGGCTGGCAGGCACCGGACGGCAGCCGGGTGCGGGGGGTCATCGCGGTGCTCGCTCCGAACTGAGCCACGGCCCGCCGATGGGGCCGGGGCATGGCCGTGCTCGATCGGCACTTGGCCATCGAGCGCCGTCGTGCTCGATGGGCACTTGGCCACTGAGCGCCGCTGTGCTCGAACAGAACTGAGCCACCGAGCGCCGCCGTGCTCGATCGGCACTGAGTCATCCAGCGCCGCCGTACTCGATGGGCACTTGGCCATCGAGCGCCGCTGTGCTCGAACAGAACTGAGCCACCGAGCGCCGCCGTGCTCGATCGGCACCGAGGCATCCAGCGCCGCCGTACTCGATCGGAACCGAACCGCGGGCCGCCGCCGTGGTCGATCCCCCTCAGCCGGCGTCCTGCCCGTACTCGATCGGCACCGAGCCACCGCCCGCCGCCGTGCCACCGAGGCGTGCACGGCCCCGATCGCGGTGACCGACCATCTGGCATGGCCCCGACAAATCTGTCACTCTTTCGGCAGTCCGCGCCCCGACCCACAGAGGCGCGGCGCACCTCCGCACGGCGATCGCGCAAGCCCCACCCCGACCGCCCCGGCACACCCCAGCCGGCCGGGCGGTCCTCGAGCAGGCCGGACCCCGGCCGCCGCAAAGGAGTAGCGTGTGAGACCGACCCCGCACAGGGCCCTCGGCGTCGGCGCGGTCGTCGTCGCGCTGGCCGCCCTCTCCCTCCCCGGTACCTCCGCCGCCGCCCGGCCCGCCACGGCTCCCGTGGCCGCCGCCTGCACCCCGGCGCAGGTGGTCGCCAACGGCGGCTTCGAGAGCGGCACTTCGCCCTGGACGCAGTCCGCGTCCACCGTCATCACCAGCCGCTCCGGACAGACCGCCCACGGCGGCAGCTCCTACGCCTGGCTGGACGGTGTCGGCGGCACCCACACCGACACCCTCGGCCAGAGCGTGACCATCCCGTCCGGATGCGGCGCCGCCACCCTCACCTTCTGGCTGCACATCGACACCGCCGAGACGACGTCGTCCACCGCCTACGACAAGCTCACGGCCAAGCTCGGCAGCACCACGCTGGCCACCTACTCGAACCTGGACAAGAACACCGGCTACGTGAAGAAGTCGATCGACGTGTCGTCCTTCGCCGGCCAGACCGTGAACCTGTCCTTCACCGGCACCGAGGACTCCAGCCTCCAGACGAGCTTCGTCCTGGACGACATCGCCCTCGACACCTCCGGCGCCACCACACCGCCGCCCACCGACTCCACACGGACGCCGTCCGCGCCCTCGTACACCGTGAACCTGAGCAGCGACACCAGCGGCACCGTCTGGACCGGGCGCGAGAGCGTGACCTTCACCAACGCCTCCGCCACCGCGCTCGGCGAGGTCTACCTGCGGCTGTGGGACAACTACCACGGCAGCTGCGACGCGATGCCCATCAAGGTCGGCAACGTCAGCGGCGGCACCGCCGGCGCCCTCTCCGTCGCCTGCACCGCGCTGAAGATCGACCTGCCGAGCCCGCTCGCCCAGGGCCAGAGCGCCACCCTCGGCTTCGACCTCGGCATCACCGTGCCCAGCGGCGCCGACCGCTTCGGCCACGACGGCGCGTTCAGCTTCGTCGGCAACGCCCTCCCCGTCCTCGCCGTCCGCGACAGCGCGGGCTGGCACCTGGACCCGTACACCAACAACGGCGAGTCCTTCTACTCCCTGGCCGCCGACTTCAAGGTCACCCTCGACCACCCCAGCACCCTGCTGGTCCCGGCCACCGGCACCTCCACGGACACCCCCGGCTCCAGCGGCCGTACCGTCACCACCGCCACCGCCTCCAAGGTCCGTGACTTCGCCTGGGCCGCGGGCCCCTTCACCAAGATCTCCGGCACCTCGGCCGCCGGCGTCCCCGTGAACGTCTACTCCGTCTCGGGGATCAGCTCCACCAGCGCCCAGTCGATGCTCAGCACCGCCAGGACCGCCGTCGACGCCCACGCCTCCCGGTTCGGCGCCTACCCGTACGGCGAACTGGACGCCGTCATCGACAACAACTACTGGTTCGGCGGCATGGAGTACCCCGGCTTCGTCCTCGACGTGGTCAGCACCACCGCGCTCACCCACGAGATCGCCCACCAGTGGTGGTACGGCATCGTCGGCGACGACGAGTACACCAGCCCCTGGCTGGACGAGTCGTTCACCGACTACGCCACCGACCTGGCCCAGGGCAGAACCGGCAGCAACTGCTGGAGCGGGGTCTCCTGGACCTCCAGCGCCGAGAAGATCAGCAACTCGATGGCGTACTGGGACGCGCACTCCTCCCGGTACTCCACCGTCGTCTACGGCTACGGCAAATGCGCCCTGCACGACCTGCGGCGCGTCCTCGGGGACACCGCCATGGCCACACTGCTGAAGGACTACGCGAGCGCGCACTGGTACGGCGTGTCCACCACGGCCGAGTTCAAGGCGGCGGCCCAGGCCGCCACGAGCACGGACCTGACCTCCTTCTGGACGCAGCACCGCATCGAGGGATGACGGACGGACACCCACACGGGTTGAAACCGGCCGCGGACGGGCCCGTTGGGCGCAACCCCGAGTGCGCGAGGACCCGGCCCCGGGTCAGATGGATTCCGTGCGAATCCCCATATCCCGCTTCCGCGGCCGGTCCCGCCTGCGCCTCACCGGCACCCTGACCTGCCTGCTGCTGTTCCTGTCCAGCCCCCCGGCCGCGTCCGACGCGGCCGGGGGCGCACCCGTGCGCGGCAGCGCCTACATGGGCATCGGCGTCCTCGCCCACGACGGCGACTTCGGCGACCCGCCCCCGGACCCCCGCGCCTCCCAGACCGAGGGAGTCGACGTCTCCAGCCATCAACGCGACGTCGACTGGCCGACACTGTGGGACGACGGCACCAAGTGGGCGTACACCAAGGCCACGGAGGGCACGACCTACACCAACCCCTACTTCACCCAGCAGTACGACGGCTCGTTCGACGTCGGCATGGTCCGCGGCGCCTACCACTTCGCCACCCCGGACACGGGCGGCGGCGCCGCCCAGGCCGACTGGTTCGTGCAGCACGGCGGCGGCTGGTCGAACGACGCCCAGACCCTCCCCGGCGCCCTGGACATCGAGTGGAACCCGTACGGCGACGCCTGCTACGGCAAGTCCAAGAGCGGCATGGTCAGCTGGATCCGCGACTTCCTGGACCGCTACAAGTCCCGCACCGGCCGGGACGCGGTCATCTACACCGCCACCAACTGGTGGGTCCAGTGCACCGGCGACTACGCCGGCTTCGGCGAGACCAACCCGCTGTGGGTCGCGCGCTACGCCTCGACGGTCGGGCCGCTGCCGGCGGGCTGGACGGCGTACACGATGTGGCAGTACACCTCCAGCGGAAAGACGGTCGGCGACCACGACCGCTTCAACGGCTCCCCGGACGGGCTGCGGGACTTCGCCACCGGCGGAGCGCCGGCCGTGTCGTGACGGCGGAGCCGAGCGGGGCGCCGCTGGAGGAGTTCCTCGCCGACCCCGCCAACTGCATCCTCGACCTGTCGGCCGCCGTCTCGCAGTGCGCGAAGTCGCTCGGTCTGCGGCACGCGGTGGTCTACCTCGCCGACCTCCAGCAGCGACACCTCGTGCCGCTCACCGACGTGGCCCCCACCCTGCCCATCGACGACTCGCTCGCCGGGTGGTGCTACCGCACCCAGGCCCTGCGCGTCGAGGAGTCCGACCGGGACGGGATGACGGCCTGGTTCCCGCTGCTGGACGGCGCCGAACGGCTCGGCGTCCTCGCCGTCCACGCACAGGCGATCACCGCGGCCTCCCTGCGCCAGGGCCGCGCCCTCGCCGCCCTCCTGTCGATGATGACCACCTCGAAGCGGGCGTACGAGGACTCCTTCGTACGGCGGACCCGTACCCAGGCCATGCACCTGCCCGCCGAGATGCTGCGGGCCTTCCTGCCACCGCGCACCATCGGCAACGGCCTGGTCGTCTCCACCGCCGTCCTCGAACCCGCCTACGACATCGGCGGCGACGCCTTCGACCACTCCCTCACCACCAGCGCCCTGCACGCCGTCGTGCTGGACGCCATGGGGCACAACCTGCTCTCCGGACTGACCAGCGCCGTCGCCCTCGCCGCCTGCCGCAACGCCCGGCGCACCGACGCCGATCTGCGCACCCTCGTGGACAGCGTGGACGAGGCGCTCACCCAATGGCTGCCGGACCAGTTCTGCACCGGCATCCTCGCCCGGCTCGACTTCAGCACCGGGGTGCTGCAATGGAGCAACTGCGGGCATCCCGCGCCGCTGCTCATCCGTGACCAGCGGCTGATCGTCGACGCGCTGGCCCGCGAGGCCGACCCGCCCATGGGCCTGCGCTCCCTGCTCTCCTCACGGGGCCGGCGGGTGCACGAGACCCGCCTACGGCCCGGCGACCGGGTGCTGCTCCACACCGACGGCGTCACCGAGGCCCGGATGGCCGACGGCAGACTGCTCGGCCTGGAACGCTTCGCGGACTACGTCATCCGGGCCAGCGCCACCGGCGAGATCGCGCCCGAGACACTCAGACGCCTGATCCACTCACTGCTGGACTCCCAGGACAGCCGGCTCCGGGACGACGCCACGATCCTGATGTTCGAGTGGCAGCCGGACCGCTGAGCACCGGGCACCGGAAACGGACCGGCCCTGGTTAGGCTCGAGGCGTGCCGCATGTCGAGATCCTCCAGCTGCTGGTGTCCCCGGTGCACCGCTTCGCCGGCCGGCCGGGCGACGGCCCGCCCGAGCTGCCGCCCGGCGAACTGGTCACGACGGCCGAGGTCCGCGCGGGCCTCGGCATCGTCGGAGACCGGTACTTCAACCACCCCGCCCACCGCAACGCGTCGATCACCCTCATGGCCGTCGAGCGACTGCCGCAGTCGGGGCCGTACCCCGCCGACCTGCTGCGGACCCGGCGCAACGTCCTGCTGCGCGGGGTCGACATCGACGCCTGGATCGGCAAGACGGTCTTCCTCGACTCCGGTTCCGGACCGGTGGAACTGGACGTGCGCAGCGCCGCCCGGCCCTGCGCCTGGATGGACACCACCCTCGGCCCCGGCGCCCAGCGCGCCCTGCGCGGCGGCGGGGGAGTGCGCTGCCGGCCGCTGACCGACGGCTTCCTCACCGTGGGCCCGGCCGTGTTCGGGGTGCGGGAACCGGGGGACACGACGCCCGGCGTGTGAGAACGACGACGCGTGCGGCGGCGACCGACCGGGACGGCGCTCACGCGCCCGAGGTGACCAACTGGTCGGCCAGCCGGTGGGCCTGGGCGAGCAGCGCGCCGTAGGTGGCGACCTCGTCGGGGTCGTCCGTCGTCGAGCGGGCCAGGTCCCGGCGCAGGTCGCCCAGCGTGCCGCGCAGCCGCGCCACCGCCTCGCGCAACTCGTCCTCGCACTCGTCGCCGAACCGGCTGTGGCTGTAGAGCCGCAGCGCGCGGGCGGTCTCGCACAGGAACTCCGCGTACCGCTTGGCGAGCCCCGGGTCGGGCCGGGGCGCCGCGCGGTCCTCGGCGGCGGCCTCCAGCACCGTGCGGGTCACCCCCGCGGTGTGCACGGCCGCGTAGTCCAGCACCACGAGCGCGTCGTCGTACTCCTTGCCGGGCAGCGGCACGGCGAGCTTGCGGCGGCCTCGCAGGTTGACGCGCAGGCTCTCCCGGCTCCACTCGACCGCCGAGCGGGCCTCCTCCACCAGCCCGTGCAGCCGCAGCGCCCGCCCGTGCCAGGCGTCGGCCTCCTCCGCGTCCCAGCGGCTCTCGGCCAGCCCGTCGGCCACGTCCCGCAGGATGTCGTGGGCCTCCTCGGTCGCGTCCCGCAGCACCGCACGGGTGTCGCGCAGATACAGCGGCGGCCGGACCAGCGCGTTGACGGCGATGCCGACCACCGCCCCGAACAGGGCCTCGGCGAGCCGGGCCGCGGAGGTGGCCACGGTGACCGATCCGTTGGTGAGGACGAACAGGGCGCCCGTGGCCGCGTAGATGCCCTGACTGCCCAGGCGCCGCCACTGGCCCAGCAGCATCGCGAGGGGCAGCACCACCGCCATCGCCGCCACCGTGCTGTGCAGCAGCAGTCCGACCGCGGTCGCCGCGACCGTGCCGGCCGCGATCGCCGCGAGCTGTTGCAGACCGTGCGCGATCGACCGGTACACGGTCGACTCGACCAGGACGACCGCCACCCACGGCGCCACGAACGCCACCGGCGCCCGCAGCCACCAGCCCGCCACCGCCCACGCCACCCACGCGGCCAGCGCCGCCTTCCCCGCCTGCACGGCCAGATCCCGCTCCCGGCACGGCCCCGCCCAGGCCCGCCGCGCCGCACCCACCGCGGCCACCGCATCCCGCCGCACGCTCTGCCAGCTCAGTCGAATCCCACGCACGGCGCCCCGGGTGCCACCGTGGACACCACCTCATGCCGCCGACACCAAACGGAGCGCCGGCGCGGCGGGTAGGGGGCGGCCGGGAGCGTCCGGTCGGGCGGGGTGCGTGGCTGCCGATGTCGTCTGGGTTCAGGGCGAGTGTCGCGGGGGATGGGGGCGGGGCAATCGGCACTGTCCGGTGGGACGGGGGCCGTGCGTGCCGACGTCGTCTGGGGTCAGGTCGAGTGCTGCGCGGGGGCAATCCACTGTCCGGTCGGGCGGGGTCCGCGCCTGCCGGCGCAGCCTCGATCCAGGCCGAGCGTCGCGCGGGCGGGTGGGTGGGGCTGTCGGGATGGTCCGGTCACACGGGGCCGCGCCGCCTCAGCCGAGGTCGAGCGTCGTACCGGCGGTGGGGAACGTCCGGTCAGGCGGTTCGTGCCCGCCCGCGTTGCCTCGGTCCAGGCCGAGCGTCGCGCGGGCGGTGGGGCTGTCGGGACGGACGGTCCGGTCAGGCGGTTCGTGCCCGTCGGCGTTGCCTCGGTCCTGGTCGAGCGCCGCGCGGGCGGTGGGACTGTCGGGACGGACGGTTCCGTCAGGCGGGGTTCCTGCCCACCTGCGCCGCCTCGGTCCAGGCCGAGCGTCGCGCGGGCGGCAGAGCTGTTGGAAACGTCCGGTCGGGTGCCGTCCGCACCTGCGCTCACCGCCTCTGTCCAGGTCGAGCGTCGCGCGGATGGCGAGGCAGTCGGGGCCGCCCGGTCAGACGAGGTCCGTGCCCGCCCGTGCCGCCTCCGTCCAGGCCGCCTCGCGCAGCAGCCGCAGGCCGTTGAGGCCGACCAGGACGGTGGAACCCTCGTGGCCGAGGACGCCCAGCGGCAATGGGAGCGTGCCGATGAGGTCCCAGACGACCAGGCCGGAGATGAACACCGCCGCGATGACGAGGTTCTGCACCACCAGGCGGCGGGCGCGGCGGGAGAGGGCGACCACCGCGGGCACCGCCGCCAGTTCGTCGCGCACGATCACCGCGTCGGCGGTCTCCAGCGACAGATCGGAACCGGCGCGGCCCATCGCGACGCCGGTGTGCGCGGCGGCCAGCGCGGGCGCGTCGTTGACACCGTCCCCGACGACCAGCACCCGGTGGCCGGCGTCCTGCCGCTCGCGCACGGCGGCCACCTTGTCCTCGGGCAGCAGCCCGGCCCGGACGTCCCGGATGCCGACCTCGTCGGCCAGCCGGGCGGCGGCCCGCGCGTTGTCCCCCGTCAGCAGCGTCGGGCGGGTGCCGGTGAGCGAGGAGAGCGCGGCGACGGTGGCGGCGGCGTCCGGCCGCAGCCGGTCCGCGATCCCGAGCACCCCGACCGGAACACCGTCCACCGCGACGAGCACGGCGGTACGGCCACCGGCTTCGATCTGCGCGACGCGGGCCGGGGCGGCGCGGTCGTGGGCGTGCCGGGTGGCGACTGGGGAGCCGGTGGTGGCCTGCGCGGCGGTGGCGGGGGTGAGGGAGCGAGTGGCTGCGGAGTCGCCTTGCCGGGCGGTGACGGTGGTGGCGTCGGCCTGTTCAGCGATGATCGGGACGGTGGCGTGGCTGCGGGGCTCGTTCGCCGCGGAGTCGCCATGCTGAACGGTGACCGGGGAGTCGCCGTGCGGCGCGGTGACTGGGGTGTCGGCGTCGCTGCCCCGCCCGGTAGCCGTGGAGTCGTCCTGCCGGGCCGTGTTCGGGGCGGCGGCGCGGGCGGGCGGTGGGTCGGTCGGTGTGCCGTCGTCCGGCGTCGCGTTCGTATCGCTCAGCAGGCGGGCCGGGGTGCCCACCGTGACCGTGCGGTCCCCGACCGTGGCGGTGACGCCGACGCCCGGCGCGGAGCGGAAGCCGTGGGCGGTGGGGACGGTGAGCCCACGGGCGCGGGCGGCGTCCACCACGGCCCTGGCAAGCGGGTGCTCGCTCGGATGCTCGGCCGCCGCCGCGAGCGTGAGCAACTCCCGCTCGGTGAGACCGGCACCGGGCAGCGGTACGACGTCCGTCACCCGCGGGGTGCCCTCGGTGAGGGTGCCCGTCTTGTCCAGCGCGACCGCGTCCACCTGCCCGAGGCGTTCCATCACCACCGCCGACTTCACCAGCACCCCGTGCCGCCCGGCGTTGGCGATCGCGGACAGCAGCGGCGGCATCGTCGCGAGCACCACCGCGCACGGCGAGGCGACGATCATGAAGGTCATGGCCCGCAGCAGCGACCCGGTCAGCGCGGCGCCGAAAGCGAGCGGCACCGCGAACACGGCGAGCGTCGCGGCGACCATGCCGAGCGAGTAACGCTGCTCGACCTTCTCGATGAAGAGCTGGGTCGGCGCCTTGGTCTCGGACGCCTCCTGCACCAGGCGCACGATCCGGGCGATCACCGAGTCGGCGGCGTCCCGGCCGACCCGCACCCGCAGCGCGCCGGTGCCGTTGAGGGTGCCGGCGAACACCTCGTCGCCGGTCTCCTTGGCGACGGGCAGCGGTTCACCGGTGATGGTGGCCTGGTCGACCTCGCTGGTCCCGTCCAGCACCCGGCCGTCGGCGCCGATCCGCTCCCCGGGCCGCACCAGGACGGTGTCGCCGACGGTGAGGTCCGCCGGCGCGACCGTCTCCTCGGTGCCGTCGGCGCGGAGTCGGGTCGCGGTGGCGGGGGCGAGGTCGAGCAGGCCGCGAACCGAGTCGGCGGTCCGGGCGGTGGCCAGCGCCTCCAGCGCCCCGGAGGTGGCGAAGATGACGATCAGCAGGGCCCCGTCCATCACCTGGCCGACCGCTGCCGCCCCGAGCGCCGCCACGATCATCAGCAGGTCGACGTCCAGGGTCCTCCCGGCCAGCGCCCGCAGCCCCGCCCACGCGGGCTCCCAGCCGCCGGCCACGTAGGCGAGCGCGTATGGCACGCCCCAGGCCCAGCCGGGCGCGCCGGTGAGCTGGAGGGACAGGGCGAGCAGGAACAGCACCGCGGCCGCCGCCGCCCAGCGGGCCTCGGGCAGTGCCAGGACCCGGGTGCGGCGCCGGGGAGCGGCGGGCGCGGTGCGGGCGGCCCCGGGGGACAGGGGGCGGTCGGTGAGGACGGAGGGCATGGCGCGGGAACCCTTCGGCAGGACGGACGATCTGGCAGCGACGTCCACCATACAGGTACATATGAAGAACTCTTCAAGTGTCATCTGTATGATGACTGACATGGGCCATGGAGCAACTCCCGCGCGGACGGCGGTCCCCCGCACGCGCCTGGACGCGGACAGCGCCACGCGCGTGGCGACCACCCTCCAGGCCCTCGCCACTCCGTCGCGGCTCCTGATCCTGTCCCGGCTGCGCGAGGGCCCCTGCGCGGCCACCGAACTCGCCGCCGAGGTCGGCATGGAACAGTCCGCGTGCTCGCACCAGTTGCGGCTGCTGCGCAACCTCGGTCTGGTGGTCGGCCGCCGCCAGGGCCGTTCGGTGATCTACGCCCTGTACGACGGCCATGTCGCCGAACTCCTCGACCAGGCCGTCTATCACATCGATCATCTGCGGCTCGGCCTGAGCGACGGCGCGGACGCCGGTCTGCCGGAGGAGACGCCGTCCGGCACCGCGCGGTAGCGGTTCACCGGAAAGGGATTTCGCGGGAGGGGAGTCGGGCGATGGGCTGGGGGACACGGAGCGCCGAAGCGGACGAGGAGGCGCTGCGCAGGGCCGAACAGGCCGCCGCCGCCCACGGGTTGGGCGAGCGTACGCACACGCAGCGCATCGGGAGCCGGATCACCGGCCTGGGCTGCGTGTCGCTGATGCCCGCGCTGCTCTGCCTGATCTTCGGCGTCGGCACCTTGACCGGCCCCTACGGCCCCGGGGCGAAAGCCGTCGCCGTCGGCCTCCTCCTCCTGATGGTCGCCCTTCCCGTGGCCGGTTTCCTGATCGAGGGCCGGCTCACCCACCGGGACACCCGGCTCCATGTGTTCGCCGGGGGCGTCGTCGTGACCGTGGGCGTGGCCCGTACCAACGCCCTCACCTGGCTCCGGCTGAGCGTCACGGAACGGACGGAGACCACGTCGTACGGCCAGAACAGCCATGGTCCCACCGTCCACTGGCTGTATCTGACCGGCCCGGACGGCACCCCACTGGCCCGGATCAGCACCCGCAACCCCGCCGGCGCGGCCATCGCCCGCGCGAAGGCCGAACGGAGCGGGACCTGATCGGTTGAACCGGTGCCGGGTGGGCGTGCCGCCGGCCTGCGCGGTGTCGCTGAAGCCGGCCTGCGTCCGTCCGAGCCGGGAGGAGGTGGACCCGCCGGCATCGAGGGACAACCGGCACTGAGGAGCAACCGGCGTCGAGGAGCAACCGGCACCGAGGGGCCGCCGGCGCCGAGGAGCGACGGAACCGGGTGAGCGCAGGCGCCCCGCGCAGCGGCGACCTGATCCGCGCCGCCGGTCTCGTCGCGGCGGCATCCCGCCCGCGCTGCCCGGCGCTCCTGGCCTGGAGCCCGCGGATCCGGCACGACCCGCACAGCCCACCCGCACAGCCCCCAGCCGCTCGTCACCCCAGGCTCGGCGGCGTCCAGTCGGCGTGCCGCAGGATGGCCCGCATCGTCGCCCGGGACGGGGCGAGGCGCAGCCCGGTGTCGCGCAGGGCGACGGCCAGCGGGTGGGACAGTTGCTGCCCCAGCCGGCCGGCCTGCCGGGCGGCGCGGGCGACCGCCTGGGCGCGGGGGCGGCGCTCGGCGTCGTACCGGGCCAGCGCCGCGCCGACCGAGGGTTCCCCGGCGAGCGCGGCGGCCAGGGTGACCGCGTCCTCCAGGGCCTGGCAGGCGCCCTGGCCGAGATGCGGCGTCATGGCGTGGGCGGCGTCGCCCAGCAGCGCCACCCGTCCCGCCGTGAACGACGGCAGGGGCGTGGCCAGTTCGTGGATGTCGTGGTGCAGCACGGCCTCGGGCCGGGTGGCGGCCAGCAGCGCGGGGACCGGGTCGTGCCAGTCGCGGAAGCGGTGGCGGAGCATGCCGAGCGGGTCGGCGTGGCGGACCCCGGGCGGCGCGGTGAGGACCGCGTGCCACTCGGCGCGGCCGTCGGTGAATCCGATGTGCCCGAACTCGGCCCCCGCGCCCCAGGTCAGCTCGAAGTCGGTGGCCACCTCCAGCGGGCCCTCGGTGAGGGCTCGCAGCACCGTCGAACCCGCGTACACCGGACCGGGATGGTCCGGGAACAGCAGCCCGCGCAGCCGGCTGTGCACGCCGTCCGCCGCGACGACCAGGTCCGCCTCCAGGACGCCGTCCCCGACGGGCACGGCCACCCGGTCGGGGGCCGAGAGGCCGAGCGTGTCCACGGTCGCGCCGACGAGCAGGCACTCCTCGGGCAGCGCCGCGCGCAGCAGACGGTGCAGCACCGCGCGCGGGATGCCCACGATGGAGGAGCCCAACTCGCGCTCCAGCAGGGCGCCGTCCATCCGCGACAGCCACCGGCCCGCCGGGGTGCGCGTGCCCCCGGTGTACTGGGGGCGCGCCGCCGCCCGGACCGCCGCGCCGACGCCCACGGCGTCCAGCGCGCGCAGCCCGTTGGCGTGCAGCGAGATGCCCGCGCCCGCGTCGGCCAGGACGGCGGCCCGCTCCACCACCCGGACCTCCCAGCCGATCCGGCGCAGCCCCAGTGCCGCGGCCAGCCCGCCGATCCCGCCCCCGACCACCACCGCCGTACCGCCCATGCCGGTCCCCTCCCGTGCGTTCTACATCTGTAGAAGCACCGTAGCGCGCCGCTCTACAGCTGTAGAAGGCGGGTGTAGAAAGAGGGGGTGGCCACAGACCGACGTACTCTCCTCGCCGACACGGCGATCACCGTGCTCGCCGACAGCGGCATGCGCGGGCTGACGCACCGCGCCGTGGACCGCGCGGCCCAGCTGCCGCCGGGCACCACCTCCGCGTACTACCGCACCCGGCAGGCCCTCCTCACCGCCCTCGTCCGGCGTCTGGTGGCGCTCGACCAGGCGGAGCTGGAGGAGAGGGGCGCCGCCACGCCCGTACCGCGGACCGCCGACGACCTGACGGCGGGCATCGCCGCGCTGGTCGCGGTACGGCTCACCGGGGAGGGCCGCCGGCGGTCCCTCGCCCGCTACGCCTGTGCCGTCGAGAGCGCGCGCCACCCCGAACTGCGCGAGATCCTCGTGCCGCGCGACAACCAGGGGCGGCGGGTCGTGCGCGACTTCCTCGCCGCGCAGGGCGTCGCCGACCCGGAGGACCGCACGGTGACCCTGCTGACCTGCGTGGACGGGCTGGTCTTCGACCGCCTGGTGTACGGCGGGAGCGTCCAGGAGGAGGAGATCCGCGGCCTCGTCGCGGCCGCGCTGCGCTGAGCCGTACGGCGGCGTCGGCTCCTTACGACGACGGCGCCGCGCCTCTTCGGAGCCCGCCCCGCCCGGGTTCCCGTCACGGTGGCCTCGCGCGCAGCGCGCGCAGGACCGCCCAGACGACCGAGACCAGCGGGACCGCGACGACGGCGCCGATCACCCCGGCGACGATGCTGCCCGCGATGACCGACACGGCCACGACGAGCGGATGCAGCCGCACCGCCCAGCTCATCACCAGCGGATGCAGTACATGCCCCTCCAACTGGCCGATCACCACGATCAGCACCAGCACGCCGACGGCCGTCAGCGGGCCCCGCCCGGCGAGCGCGACGATCGTGGCGACCCCCAGCGCCACCGGTGAGCCCACCAGCGGCACGAACGCGGCGAAGAACTCCAGCAACGTCAGCGGCAGCGCGAGCGGCACCCGCAGGGCCAGCAGGACCACTCCCACGAGTACGGCGTTGGTGGCGGCCACGATGATGATGCCGCGTGTGTATCCCGCGAAGGTCCGCCAGGCCGCCCGCCCCGCCCGGTCCCACACCGGACGGGCACCGCTCGGCAGCAGCTCGTCCCGCGCCCAGCTCCACAGGTGCTCGCCCGAGTGCAGGAAGAAGACCGAGGCGAACAGTGCCAGCGCGCCGCCCGTGACCAGCTCCACCACCCGGCCCAGCTCGCTGACCGCGCTGCTGAGCAGGGCCGCCCGGTGCGTGGAGATGTAGTGCGTCACCTGGCGCTGGAGCCCGGCGAGCGCGTCGGCACTGAGCCGGAACGGCGGCCGGCGCAGCCACTCCTCGATGCGGTGGACACCGCCCCGGAACTCACCCGTCAGCCGGGCCGACTCGCCCGCCACCGCGCTGCCCACCATCGCGAGCAGGCCCAGCAGCAGCACCAGACTGCCCACCAGCGCGATCGCCACGCTCAGCGGCCTCGGCAGGAACCGGCTCAGCAGATCGGTCAGCGGGCGCAGCACGGACGTCACGACCAGCGCGAGGAACAGCGCGACGGCGATGAGTTGGAAGCTGCCGAGGACGCTGAAGACGCCGTAGACGACGACGCCGACGAGAATGAGCCGCCAGGCGTAGGCGGCGGCGATCCGCAGCCACGGCACCGTCCGCTCGGCCCGCGGCACGCGCGGCTCCGGGCGGGTGAGGGCCGGCGGCCGTACGGAGTACGCCGGACGGCTGCCCAGTACCGCGCCCGCGGCCCGGCGCCCGCCGCTCCGCCCGGCCTTCCGCCGGCGCGCATCGCCCACCACCGCTCCCGCCTCCTCTCCGCCCCGCGAGTCACCCGGCTGACGGCCGGTCACCTTCACAGCACGGTAAGCACACAGCGTGGAAGGGGCGCGCCGAACGCGCCCGGGCCGTGGCTCGGCGCGTACGCAACGAGTCGCCCCGGCGGGCGCCGGCGAAGCCTCGGCCCGCGCGCGGGTGGGGGGTGGGAGCCGGTGACGGCGTGCCGGTCGGTGAGCGGCTGGACACGGCCGCGCGAGCAGCGCGGCCACAGGACCTTCACAAGCCGCGAGGGTGGAGGCGTCGCGTCCGGGCACTCGCCGGGTGTCGTCGGCAGGAGGGGGTACCTCCAGTGATCACCGTCGCGCTTCTGCTGCTCCCGGTGCTCAGTCTGCTGCTGTACGGGCTGGACCAGGTCGAGGACCGCTGGCTGGCGCGGCCCCGGACGGCCCGTCGTCCCCGGCACCGCCGGCCGACGCGGGCAGACCGTCACTGAGCGCCGCCTGCTCCTCGCACCGGCGATAGCGGACGATCGCCTTTCCGAGTTCGATCCGTTCGGGCTCGGGAAGCGTGCCGCCCTGCGCGTAGCCCAGGATGTGCTCGGCGACCGTGCGCAGTTTGACGTTCGTACGCTGGGAGACGTCCCGCAGCGCACGCCAGGCTTCCTCCGGGGCTATCCGCCCCAGGACGACGACGGCACCGATCGCCTGGTCGATCACGGCGTGCGAGGTCACGGCGCGCTGCAACTGCCGGTTCTGTTCCTGCAACCGGTGGTATTCCGACGCCAGGTCGGTGGCCGAGAGCAGGACCAGTGGCTGGTGCCGGGAGAGGGCGAAGAAGGCCATGGAGCACCTTTTCGGGGTGGGGGGCGTCACTGCTACGCCTGCCCCCAGTGGGCGCGTGCACACGAATTCAACCAGCCTCGAAGATTCCGGTCACGCTGTGGGGCCCGCGCGGTGCGGCGCACCCCGCCCCGAACACCCGTCTCCCGGCGCCGCCGGACGTCGGCGGCTCCCGTGATCCCGTACTCCGTGTGAGCCCGACCCCCTGTCAGCCCGACAACTCTTCGTCTGGACGACTCCGTCAGCCCGACCTCCCGGTGTCCTGTGCCGCGCGCTCGACCGGCAGCAGTTCGCGGATGTCCGCCGGCAGTGCCCCGGCCATCCGCTCGGTCAGTTCCGGGGCGAGGGCGGCGTCCAGCACCT
The DNA here is from genome assembly GCF_055564375.1 of Streptomyces sp. NPDC029138. Classification (NCBI taxonomy): domain Bacteria; kingdom Bacillati; phylum Actinomycetota; class Actinomycetes; order Kitasatosporales; family Streptomycetaceae; genus Streptomyces; species Streptomyces sp. NPDC029138. The sequence goes on along the minus strand of NZ_JBVHWM010000068.1, from coordinate 38,563 downwards.
CCATCACGGCGGCGGCCTCCCGCAGCGCCGTCTCCTCGTCGGTGCCGGCCCGGACGGCGACGCGTCCGGCGAACGCCGTCAGCCCGAACCGCTCGGGCGCCGTACCGGAGTCCGGTCCGGCGGACGCGTCGGCCGCCTCCCGCATGGCCGCCGCCATGTCCGGCGGCAACTGGGCGGCCACATGCCGGGCCAGCCCGGACGGCAGCCGTTCCGACAGCGTGCTGACGACCGCGTGCGCGGCCCGCTCGGCCGTTCCCCGGTCGGGCAGCTGGGCCAGCGCCTGCACCTTTCCGATCATCTCGTCGTGCCGCATGAAACCGGTCCCTTCCGCGCGACGTGCTGACGGTACGCCCGTCCCCCGGGCGTAGCGGCACCGGGCGAGTACCCCGCACCCGCTCCGGGTCACCGGCGACGGCGTACGGGCTCCGGTGGCGTCGGGCGCCCGTCGCCGGGGTACGCGTCGGGCCGAACCGTCGGCGCCGCCGCTGTCGAGCCTGATCGGCTGGGAGCGCGCGGCCCAGCAGAAGAGCGCGGCGCAGATCGTCTCCGGGATCGGCTTCATCGGCGGCGGGCTCGTCTTCGTACGACGGGACGCCGCGCGGGACCTGCGACCGACGGAACGCCGTGCGGGGCCTGGCCGCTGCCGCGACGATCTGGCTGACCTGCGCGTCGGCATGGCCTGCGGCGGGGACTGCCGGTCCTCGCCGCAGGCGGTGACGGCGCCGCACTTCCTGGTGGTGCGCGGCTGTCCCCGGTTCACGTCCCGTCCGATCCCCGGCACGGCCGTCGCTCCCTTGGAGGCACCCCTGACCTGCCGGACCGTTCGGCGCCGCTGCCGCTCCCGATGCAGACCCGCACCCGGCGAGGCCCGGCTCAGCTCTCCGTCTTCTGCTGGGTCCACGTCCACGCGTACTGCAACCAGTCCGCCACCGTCAGCGCGCCGAAGCCCCCGCACACCAGCCGGGTGAACCGGGGCGCCGCCGCGTAGGAGCACACCAGGGTGCCGGTGGTCCAGGCGGCGACGCAGAACGGGCAGGACACCAGGTCCCCGACCGCGCGCCGGACCCCGTCGCCCCGGGGCTCGTCCATGACCTCATTGCCCTCGCCCTCGTCCGCGCGGTGGGTGAACGGCGCTCGCAGAAAGCTGGTGACCTTGTCCTTGGCCAGCAGCCGCGAGGTCTTGTACGCCGCCGCGCCCAGCAGCGCCACGTCCCAGGGCGGCACCTGCTGCGGCAGTCGGACACCCCGGCGCCGGGCCAGCAGCGCGAAGGTGCCGGCGCTCGCCGCGAACACGGAGGCGAGGGCGGCATAACCGCCCAGTGGGACCTCGCCCTGGTCGTCGTAGCGTGCGGCGTCCGTGGCCATGCGACCTCCCAGCCTCCCGGTGCGTCTCCAGCCCTGTTCCGGGCGTGCGACGAGTTCCCCCCTGCGTGGCGGCGACACGTGACCTTTCGCCCCGCTCGGGGTATAGTATTCATCACCTGATGAATTACTGCTCTCGACGAGAAGGGCAGAACCACCATGGAAAAGACCACATGCTGTGTCGTGGGGGGCGGCCCCGCGGGCATGGTGCTCGCCCTGCTGCTGGCCCGCGCCGGGATCACGGTGACCGTGCTGGAGAAGCACGCCGACTTCCTGCGCGACTTCCGCGGCGACACGGTCCACCCGTCTACCCTGGCGCTGCTGGACGACCTCGGTCTGGCCGAGGACTTCGCCCGGCTGCCGCAGCGCCGGGTGCGCACCGTCCAGCTGCCGCTGGGTGCCGGCCGCTCGGCGGTCACCGTCGCGGACCTCTCCACGCTCCCCGGTCCGCACAACTACGTGGCGATGGTGCCGCAGTGGGACCTGCTGGACCTCCTCGCCGACCAGGCCCGGCGCGAGCCGTCCTTCGAGCTGAGGATGAACACGGAGGCCACCTCCTTCATCGTCGAGTCCGGGCGGGTCACCGGGGTGCGCTACCGCACCTCCGACGGCCGCACCGGCGAGCTGCGTGCCCTCCTCACCGTCGCCTGCGACGGGCGCGGATCACTGGCCCGCTCCCGCCCTGAACTGGGCCTGCGCCGTTTCAGCTGCCCGATGGACGCCTGGTGGTTCCGCCTGCCGCGGCGCGAAGGCGACCCGAGCGGGCTCGTCGGCGGCGCCGGTGAGGGCTTCCTGACCGCGATGATCGACCGCGGCGACTACTGGCAGTGCGCCGCGCTCATCCCCAAGGGCACCGACGCCGAGCGCCGCGCCGCCGGCCTGGACCGCTTCCTGGCCGCCTTCGCCGACGCCGTCCCCTGGATCGCCGACCGGACACACACCCTGCGCTCCTGGGACGACGTCAAGCTCCTCGACGTCCACCTGGACCGGCTGCGCCGCTGGCACCGCCCCGGTCTGCTGTGCATCGGCGACGCCGCGCACGCCATGTCCCCGGTCTTCGGCATCGGGATCAACCTCGCCGTGCAGGACGCCGTGGCCACCGCCCGCCATGTGCTCGGCCCCCTGCGCCGGGGCAGCGTGGGGCTGCGCGACGTACGCGGTGTGCAGCGCCGGCGCTGTCCCACCACGGTCGTCACCCAAGCGCTACAGCGGGCGGCCCACGCCCGCGTCATCGCGCCGGTCCTGCGGGGCCGGCCGCCCCTGGGCGGCGCGGAGCGGGCCCAGCGCCTCGCGGACCTGGTCACCGGCGCACCCTGGCTGCGCCGCGTCCCCGCGTACTTCATCGCCTACGGCGCCCTCCGGGAACGCCCGCCCGAGGAGGCGATGCGCGGACCGACGGCGGGCGGACACTCCCGGTGAGGGGGGCCGGGGTGGACGGACACGCCCGGTGAGGGGGCCAGCGGCGGACAGAGACCCCCGGTGAGGGGCCAGCGGCGGTCGCCCCGGTGACCGGGTCAGAGGCGGGCGGACCCGACCGGTGAGGGGGGCAGGGATGGACGGGCACGCCCGGTGAGGGTCGGTGGCGGTCGGACCCCCGGTGAGGGGGGTAGGGGTGGACGGGTACGGGCCAGTGGCGGTCGCCCCGGTGACCGGGTCAGAGGCGGGCGGACCCGACCGGTGAGGGGGTCAGGGATGGACGGGTACGCCCGGTGAGGGGCAGCGGCGGGGGACACTCCCGATGGGCGGGTCAGCGGCGGACGGACACCCCCGGTGAGGGCGTCACGGGCGACCGGACACCCCCGGTGAGCGAGTCAGCGGCGGGCGGACACCCCCGGTGAGTGGGTCACGTCACATATGACCTGGTACGCATCCCCTCCCGGCCGTGCCCGACGCGGGGCTACCGTTGCGTGGAGCCCCTGTACCCCTTCGCACCTCGGACGGCCCGGCTGTGCTCACTGATCTGTCCCCCCTGATAGCCGCGACGGCACGCTGGCTGACGGTCGCCTACCCGCCGTCCGGCGGCGCGCTGGCCTCCGCGCTGTGCGAGGCGCAGGCCCGGCAGGCGGTGACGGTCGCGGCCTGGCTGCGGTATCCGACGGCGATCGACGCCGGCCTGGTCACCATGGCGGGCCCCGGAGGGGCGGCACGCCTCGACTGGATCACCGGCGCCGAACGGGCCGGCGACCACCCGGGCGAGGACTGGGCCTGGCGCACCTGGGTGGACGAGGTCGTGGCCAGCTGGGCCGCCGCCCTGCTCACCGACCCCGAGCTGGCCGATCTGGCCGTCGCCGCACTCGCCGGGAGCGAGCACGCCGCCACGCCGACCGAGTTCCGCCGGCTGCTCACCCCCGACGACGGCGACCGCCGCGCGGCGGCCCTGCTCCGCCACCCCGACCTGCTGTGGCCGGTGGCCGAACTGCACCACGACCAGCTCGTGGACCGCCTCGCCCCGGGCGAGCCCCTCGCGGCCTGAGCCATCTGAGCCGCCTGAGCCGGCGGGGCTGGAGCGGTCCGCGTCCGTGCCCGGGGACTCACCGGCACCCGCCCGGGCCACCCGCCCGGGCCCCCGGTGTCGTACGCCCCCCACCGGGGTACTGCGGACCTGATGCGGGAGCCGCCCGTCGCGGGAAAGGCTCGGCCATGACCTTCAAGAACCCCGTCCACCGCGGCGGCGCGCGACGCGGCCGGTTCGAGCAGCTCGCCGAATACGCCTCGAACTTCACCAGCTCACCGCTGTTCTTCCTGTTCTGCCTTCTCCTCGTCAGCTTCTTCGTCGCCTCCCACGTCGCTCATCTGGCGCTCGAGGTGCTGCTCTTCGCGGGCGGGTCCATGACGGCGGTCACCCTGCTGCTCCTGGCCCTGCTGAAGAACTCCGAGATGCGCGCCGAGCACGCCATCCAGCGCAAGCTCGACGCGATCGCCGCCGCCCTGCTGGAGACGCACCAGGACGACCGGAGCCAGGCCTTCGAGGATCTGCGGAATGCGATCCGGATGGAGGAAGAGACCTGACCGAGGCCGGCGAAACGCCGCGGCGGTCCTTCCCGGCACCCGGGCGGGCGACGAGCATGCCGTGTCATGAACATCCTGCTCGTCGCCAGCGCGTTCAACAGCCTCTCCCAGCGCCTGTACGCCGAACTGTCGGACCACGGGCACCAGCTGGACGTCGCGCTCGCCGCGCACGGCCCCGACCCGGTCCGGGCCGCCGTGCGCGAACTGCGCCCCGACCTGGTCATCGCCCCGATGCTCAGGACGGCCCTGCCCGAGGACGTGTGGCGGGAGCACACCTGCCTGATCGTGCACCCCGGCCCGCCGGGTGACCGGGGCCCGTCCTCGCTGGACTGGGCCATCGCCGGCGGGGCCGAGCAGTGGGGCGTGACCGTGCTCCAGGCCGAGGCGGCGATGGACGCGGGCCCGGTCTGGGCGGCCGAGCCGTTCCCCGTGCCGCCCGTCGGCAAGAGCGACCTGTACCGCAACGAGGTCTCCGACGCCGCCGTCACCGCCGTCCTGACGGCCGTACGGCGCTACGCCGACGGCGGGTACAAGCCCCTCCCGCAGACCGACGAGTCGGTCACGGCCGTCTGGCGCGACGCCTTCCGGCAGGAGCGGCGGCGGATCGACTGGGAGCACGACGACACAGGGACGGTCCTGCGCAAGCTTCGCGGCGCGGACTCCCAGCCGGGCGTCCTGGACGAGCTCCTGGGCCATGAGGTGTTCCTGCACGGCGGGCACCCGGAGGACGAGCTGCGCGGCCGTCCCGGCACCCTGCTGGCCCGGCGCGCGGGCGCCGTCTGCCGGGCCACCCGGGACGGCGCGGTCTGGATCCCGGAACTACGCCCCCGCAGGAACTCCGGCGACCCGGCGCCCTTCCGCCGGCCGGCCGCCTCGGTGCTCGCCGCGTACCAGCCCGGTCTCGCGCTCCCGGAGGTCCCCGCCCCGCTGGACCTCCCGCCCGGCCGGCGCACCTGGACCGACATCCGCTACCGGCAGCGCGGCGACGTCGGCTTTCTCGCCTTCTCCTTCCCGGGCGGCGCGATGAGCACCGACCAGTGCCGCAGACTGCTCGCGGCCTACACCGAGGCGCTCACCCGCCCCACCCGTGTCCTCGTGCTCGGCGGCACCCGCGACTTCTTCTCCAACGGCATCCACCTGAACGTCATCGAGGCGGCCCCCGACCCGGCCCAGGAGTCCTGGACCAACCTCAACGCCATGGACGACCTCGTGGCGGCCGTGCTGCGCACCACCGACCGGCTGGTGGTCGCCGCGCTCGCCGGCAACGCGGCGGCCGGCGGTGCCATGCTGGCCCTCGCCGCCGACCAGGTGTGGTGCCGCACCGGCGTCGTCCTCAACCCGCACTACCGGCGCATGGGCTTGTACGGCTCCGAGTTCTGGACGTACACCCTGCCGCGCCGCGTCGGCCCGGAGCAGGCCGAGCGGCTGACGACGCAGGCCCTGCCGGTCAGCGCCGCGACCGCCGCACGGCTGGGCCTCGTGGACCGGCTGGTGCCGGCCGCACCGGGGGACTTCGCGGCCGAGGTCGAGCGCCTCGCGACCGGGCTCGCCACCACCCCGGACCTGGACCGGTGGATCGCCGCCAAGGCGGCGGCGCGCGCCGCCGACGAACGGGAACGGCCCCTCGCCCGGTACCGGGAAGCGGAACTTGCCCGTATGCACGCCCTCTTCTTCGACCCCGAGGCCCCCTACCACGCCCTGCGCTCGGCCTTCGTCCGCAAGACACCGGGCGGCTCGCCCCGGCCCCTCGCCCCGGCCGCCGGAGACCTCCGGTGACGCCGCGACTGCTGGTGGCAGGCGTCGGCAACATCTTCCTCGCCGACGACGCGTTCGGCCCCGAGGTGATCCGCGCCCTGGAACAGCGCCCGCTGCCGCCCGGGGTCCGGGTCCACGACTACGGCATCCGAGGCCTGGACCTCGCGTACGACCTGCTGTCCGGCTGCGCCACCGCCGTCCTCGTAGACGCGGCCCCGCGCGGACACCGCCCCGGCACCCTCTCCCTGATCGAGGCCGAACCCCCCGACGGGACCGTTCCGCCCGAGGCCCACGGCATGGACCCGGCGAAGGTGCTGGCCCTGGCCGCCCACCTGGGCGACGAGCCCCTGCCCAGGGTGCTCGTCCTCGCGTGCGAACCCGGCGTCCTGCCCAGCGACGACGACATCCTCCCGGGCCTCAGCACACCGGTGCGGGAGGCGGTCGACCGGGCCGTCGACGCGCTGCACTCGCTCGTCCCCGCCCTCCTCGCCGACCCCGCCGGGCCCCTGCCCCCGTTGGGCTGCCCGATGGAATCCGGGAGCCTGTCCTCGGCTGCGCTGCCCGGTACGGCGCCCGGCGCAGCCCAAGATCGGTGAGACCCCCGGGCCGCACGGGACGCGGCCGGGGCATCACCGCACCCGAGGAGCAGCGCCCATGTGCCGGTCCGACGTCAAACAGGCCGTGCTGGCGAAGAACGACGGCCTGGCCGCGAGTCTGCGCGACGACCTAGCCCGGCAGGGCGTCACCCTGGTCAACCTGCTGTCCAGCCCGGGCAGCGGCAAGACCGAACTCCTCGCCCGGGTGCTGGCCCGCGCCGGGGAGCGGGGAGTCCCGGTGGCCGCGCTCACCGCGGACCTGGCGACCGAGAACGACGCCGTGCGGCTGGCCCGGTCCGGCGCGCCCGTCCAGCAGCTGCTCACCGACGGGCTGTGCCACCTGGAGGCCCGCCAGGTCCGCGACCGGCTGACCGGCTGGCTGCCGCAGGACACCTCCGTGCTCTTCGTGGAGAACGTCGGCAACCTGGTCTGCCCGGCCGCGTACGACCTGGGTGAGACCCTGCGGATCGTGCTGATGGCGGTCACCGAGGGCGAGGACAAACCGCTGAAGTACCCGACCGCGTTCGGCTCCGCCCACCTCGTCGTGATCACCAAGACCGACCTGGCCGGACCGGCCGGCTTCGACGAGAGCCTCTTCCACGAGAACGTGCACCAGGTCAACCCGGGCGTGGAGATCATCCGGTCGTGCGCCCGCACCGGCACCGGCGTCGGCACCCTGCTCGACCGCGCGCTCGCCGCCCGCGACGGCGCCCCGCCGCACCGGCCGCCACTCGCCCCGCGCCCGCACCACCACCCCGCCTCCGCCCCCGTCTCGTGACCGCGCCCGTCACCGGCCCGGTCCGCCGCCGGATCACCGTGCGCGGCACGGTGCAGGGCGTCGGCTTCCGGCCGTACGTGCACCGGCTGGCCGCGGGGCTCGCGCTCGCCGGGTTCGTGAGCAACACCGCGGACGGTGTGCTCATCGAGGTCGAGGGCCCGCCGGACGACGTGGACCGGTTCGCGGGCCGGCTGACCGAGCAGCCGCCCCCGCTGGCGACCGTGACCGGCGTCGGCTGCGAGGACGTCCCCGCCACCGGCGCCACCGGCCCCTTCACCATCCGCCCCACCGAACGCTCACCGGGACGCACCCAGCTCCCGCCCGACACCGCGACCTGCGCCGACTGCCTGCGCGAACTGGCCGATCCCGGCGACCGCCGGCACCGCCATCCCTTCGTCACCTGCACCCACTGCGGCCCCCGCTTCACCATCGCCACCGGGATGCCCTACGACCGGCCGGCCACCACCATGGCCGGCTTCCCGATGTGCCAGGCCTGCGCCCGCGAGTACGGCGACCCGGCCGACCGGCGCTTCCACGCCCAGCCCGTCGCCTGCCCCGGCTGCGGCCCGCGCCTCGCCCTCGTCCCGGCCACGGGCCTCGGGGTCCGCCCGGCCCGGGACGCGGAGGCCCTCGCGACGGCACGGGCGCTGCTCGCCGCCGGACGGATCGTCGCCGTCAAGGGCGTCGGCGGCTACCACCTCGCCTGCGACGCGACCGACGCCCGGGCCGTCGCCACCCTGCGCCGCCGCAAGGAGCGGGGCGGCAAGGCCTTCGCCGTGATGTGCGCCGACCTGGAGACGGCGGAACGCGTCGCGGTGCTCTCCGCCGCCGAACGGGCCGCGCTCACCGGCGCCCGCCGCCCCATCGTCCTGCTGCGCCGCCGCACACGCCCGGACGGCATCCGCCTCGCCGACCAGGTCTGCCCGGGCAGCCCGCACGTCGGCCTGCTGCTGCCCTACACCCCGGTGCACACCCTGCTCCTCGGTCTGCCCGGCGACCCACCCGGCCCCCGCGTCCTCGTCATGACCAGCGGCAACCGCTCCGGCGAGCCCATCGTCACCGACGACGCCGAGGCGCTGACCCGGCTGGCCGGCCTCGCCGACGCCTGGCTCACCCACGACCGGCCCATCGCCTCCCCCTGCGACGACTCCCTGCTGCGGGTCCGCCCCGACGGCACCGAACAGGTCCTGCGGCGCTCCCGTGGCTACGTCCCCCGCCCCCTGCGCCTCCCGCTCCCGGTCCGCCCCACGCTCGCCACCGGCGGCGACCTGAAGAACGCCCTGTGCCTGGGGGAGGGCGACCAGGCCTGGTTCGGGCCGCACATCGGCGACCTCGGCGACCTGGCGGGCCTCGCCGCCGCCGAACGCGCCGAACGGCACCTCACCCGCCTCACCGGAGTCACCCCCCGGCTGGTGGCCGCCGACCGCCACCCCGGCTACCACTCGACCCGCCGGGCCGCCCGGCTCGGCCTGGGCGAACCGGTGCTGGTCCAGCACCACCACGCCCACATCGCCTCGGCGATGGCCGAACACGGCCTCGACGGCGGCACACCCGTGATCGGCGTCGCCTTCGACGGCACCGGATACGGCGACGACGGCACGGTGTGGGGCGGCGAGATCCTGCTCGCCGACTACATCGGCTACCACCGGCTCGCCCGGCTGACCCCCGCCCCGCTGCCCGGCGGCGACACCGGCGTCGCCAACCCCTGCCGGCTCGCCCTGGCCCGGCTGTGGGCGGCGGGACTGCCGTGGGAACCCGGGCTGCCGAGCGTCCGGGCCTGCACGGAGACCGAACTCACCGTACTGCGGCAGCAGTTGACGCGCGGCCTGGCCTGTGTGCCGACCTCCGGCATGGGCCGGCTCTTCGACGCCGTGTCGTCCCTGGTGGGACTGTGCCACCGCGCCGGCTACGAGGCACAGGCGGCGCTGGAACTGGAGGCGGCGGCGCTGGAGGCCTGGGACGCGGACACGGGCGCCTACCCGTTCGGCCTCACCCCACTCCCCGGGATCGGGGGCGGCACCCCGTGGCGTCAGCCGCCCGGCCGACAGATCCCGGCGGGTGGGTGGGAAATGAACCCGGCCCCTGCCCTCCGCGCCCTGCTGCACGACCGGGCCCGCCACACCCCCGTACCCGTCCTGGCCGCCCGCTTCCACCGGGGTGTCGCCCGGGCGGTGACGGATCTCTGCCGCCGGACCCGGGCGGAGACCGGCCTCACCACCGTCGCCCTCACCGGCGGTGTCTTCGCCAACGCCCTGCTGGAGGAGGAGACCGCCGCGCTGCTCACCACGGCCGGCCTCACCGTCCTCCGGCACGGCGAAGTCCCCCCGAACGACGGCGGTCTGGCACTCGGCCAGCTGATGGTCGCGGGAACAGCAGCCCACCACGAGACGGAGTGACCCATGTGTCTGGCAGTGCCCGGCAAGGTCGTGTCCATCGACCACCGTGCCGACCCGCTCACCGGCCTGATCGACTTCGGCGGCGTACGCAAACAGGCCTGTCTGGAGTACCTGCCCGACATCCGGGTGGGGGAGTACGTCATCGTCCACGTCGGCTTCGCGCTCCAGCGCCTGGACGAGGAGTCGGCCCGCGCGTCCCTGGAGCTGTTCGGCCAACTGGGGCTGCTGGAAGAGGAGTTCGGTGACGCCTGGGAGCAGGCGGCACGGCAGGAGAGCGGAACGGAGGCCCGGTGAAGTACCTCGACGAGTTCAACGACCCCGATCTGGCGCGCCGGCTGCTGGACGAGATCCGCGCCACGGTCACCCGGCCCTGGGCCCTGATGGAGGTCTGCGGTGGCCAGACCCACTCCATCATCCGCCACGGCATCGACCAACTCCTCCCCGAAGAGGTGGAGTTGATCCACGGCCCCGGCTGCCCGGTGTGCGTGACCCCCCTCGACGTCATCGACAAGGCCCTGGAGATCGCCGCGCGCCCCGACGTCATCTTCTGTTCCTTCGGGGACATGCTCCGCGTGCCCGGCACCGGCCGGGACCTGTTCCGGGTCAAGGGCGAGGGCGGTGACGTACGGGTCGTCTACTCGCCGCTGGACGCCGTGGACCTGGCCCGCAGACACCCCGACCGGCAGGTCGTCTTCTTCGCCATCGGCTTCGAGACGACCGCCCCCGCCAACGCCATGGCCGTCCACCAGGCCCGCCGGCTGGGCCTCGCCAACTTCAGCCTGCTGGTGTCCCACGTCCGGGTCCCCCCGGCGATCGAGGCCATCATGACCGCCCCCGCCTGCCGGGTCCGGGGCTTCCTCGCCGCCGGGCACGTGTGCAGCGTGATGGGCACCGCCGAGTACCCGGACCTCGCCGAACGGCACCGCGTCCCCATCGTCGTCACCGGGTTCGAACCGCTGGACATCCTCGAAGGCATCCGGCGCGCCGTCCACCAGCTGGAGCGCGGCGAGCACCGGGTGGAGAACGCCTACCCCCGCGCCGTACGCGACCAGGGCAACCCGGCGGCCGTCCGGATGATCGAGGAGGTGTTCGAGGTCACCGACCGCAACTGGCGGGGCATCGGCCGCATCCCCGACAGCGGCTGGCGGCTGGCCGACGCCTTCCGCGCCTACGACGCCGAACACCGCTTCGACGTCACCGGCATCCGCACCGAGGAACCCGCCGTGTGCCGCGCCGGCGAGGTCCTGCAAGGGCTGATCAAACCCACCGAGTGCGCGGCGTTCGGCACCTCCTGCACCCCGCGCACCCCGCTCGGCGCCACCATGGTCTCCAGCGAGGGCGCCTGCGCGGCCTACTACCTGTACCGCAGGATGACCGACAGCCCGGCACCACAGGGATCACGTATCCCGCGCGAGGAGATGAACCCCGTTGGCTGACCTCGCCACCACGGACACCACCCCCGTCGACCCCGCGAACTGGACCTGCCCCGCACCCCTGCGCGACCAGCCGGTCGTCGTCATGGGCCACGGCGGGGGCGGCGCCCTGTCGGCGGAGCTGATCGAGCAGGTCTTCGCCCCCGCCTACGGCAACCCCACGCTCGCGGCGCTCACCGACTCGGCCGTCCTCGGCCTCGGCGGCGCCCGGCTGGCCTTCTCCACCGACTCCTACGTCGTACGCCCGCTGTTCTTCCCCGGCGGCAGCCTCGGCGATCTCGCCGTCAACGGCACGGTCAACGACCTGGCGATGAGCGGCGCCCGGCCCACCCACCTCTCCGCCGCCTTCATCCTGGAGGAGGGCGTGGAACTGGCCGTGGTCGAGCGCGTGGCCCGCGCCATGGGTGACGCCGCCCGGGCCGCCGGCGTCACCATCGCCACCGGCGACACCAAGGTGGTCGAGTCCGGGCACGGCGACGGCGTCTACGTCACCACCGCCGGCGTCGGCCTGGTCCCCGAGGGAGTCGACATCCGCCCGCAGCGGGCCCGGCCCGGCGACGCCGTCCTCGTCAGCGGACCGATCGGCCTGCACGGGGTGGCCGTCCTGAGCGTCCGCGAGGGCCTGGAGTTCGGCGTCGAGATCACCTCCGACACCGCGCCGCTCGCGGACCTGGTGGCAGCCATGCTCGCGGTCACCCCGGACCTCCACGTGCTGCGCGACCCCACCCGGGGTGGCCTCGGCGCGTCCCTGAACGAGATCGCCCGCGCCTCCGGCACCGGCGTACGACTGCGGGAGCGGGCCGTCCCGGTCCCGGACGAGGTCGCGAACGCCTGCGGCTTCCTGGGCCTCGACCCGCTGTACGTCGCCAACGAGGGCCGGCTCGTCGCCTTCGTCCCCCCGGAGCACGCCGACGCCGTCCTGGCGGCCATGCGCGCCCACCCGCAGGGCACGGACGCCGCCCTCATCGGCGAGTGCGTCGCGGACCACCCCGGCATGGTCGTCGTCGCCACCGGTCTCGGCGGCACCCGGGTGCTGGACCTGCCGCTGGGCGAGCAGTTGCCCCGGATCTGCTGAAACCGCCCCCGGCCCCGCCGTCAGGCCGGGGCCGGGACCGGCTCCACATCCGTGATCTCCAGCTCCCGTCCGCCGCGCAGCTCCTGCGAGGGCCGGTCGCAGCGCGGGCACCAGAAGAACGGCGGCATGCCGACCGCGAACTCCTCGGCACACCCGCCGCACCAGGCCCGCGCCGTCACCTGCTCCACGATCAGCCGGGCCCCCGCGAGCGCCGTGCCGTCACGGGCCACCTCGAAGGCGAAGTGCAGCGCGTCCGGCACGACACCGGCCAGCTCCCCGACCCGGACGGTCACCGAGGCCACGCCGTCCGCGCCGTCCGCGCGGGCGATCTCCGCCGCCTGTTCCACGATCGCGGTCGCGATCGACAGCTCGTGCACGGCCGGCTCAGCGCGGGCGCCTGGCGCCGGACCGCAGTTTGATCATGCGCCAGATGCGCACCTCCCGGACGATGCCCGGGATTTCGAGGACGAGCAGCCCGAACGTGAGGGCGCCGAGCGCGACACCCTGCGCGATCAGCACGCGCTGTGCCGTCGTCCTCGTCCTTACCGGCGTGGCCGTCATTCCCGCTGGACGCGTCCTCATCGCGATGCCCTTCCGCTGTCTCATCCTGTTCCTCATCCCGGAGAGATGTTCGGCATGATCTTCATGATGGCGTCGTGCCGCTTCCAGTGGATCCCGGTGGAGCGGCGCGCGTCGGACGTGCCGTCCTTGTGGTGTCCGGTCTGGCGCTTGTACGGCCCGCTGTTGCCCTGGTGCAGCCCGTGCACATGTCCCGGTGTGTCGGGCTTCGCCTGGGGGCGGCCCACTCGGATGGTGCTCATCGCTGTTCTCCTCTCGTGTCAGGCCCTCACGGCCGCTCGGTCAGCTCCGTGAAGAACCGCTCCACGGCCGGCCAGACCCGGCCGCCTCCGGCGAGGCCGCGCCACTCCCGGCGGACCAGCGCGACCATCCGGAAGCAGTCGTCCACCGGCACGATCCAGTGGTGGTCCAGGCCCCGCACGGTGTTCACCAACAGAGCCTCCACCTCGGGTGCCATGGTCGCCAGCGGAGGACACGCGGCGCACATCTCCGCCCAGCGGTCCGCCTCCACCTCCCAGCGCATCGCCCCGGCCGGGCTCGGGCCCTGCGCGGTGACGGTGCCGTCCGCGCGCGGCACGAAGAACACCAGCCCGACCGGCACCCCGAGCGGCCCGGTGTCCACCGGGGCCAGCCGCACCCGGCGGCTCGGCACCAGCAGATACCGGCCGCCGCCCGCACCGTCACCGGCGAACAGCACCGCACACGCCCCGCAGGCGCACAGCAGCTCCTCGCGGTCGGCGGCGTACAGATGGCGGTGTTCCTCCGGCACGGCTTCCGCGCACAGGTCGCACCGCTCGGGGCCGTCCCGTTCGGCGGCCGAGCGGATGACCCGGGCCAGCGCACCGTCCACCCTCACCGCGCCTCCCGCACCAGCAGCGAGTCCAGCGGTACGAAGGCGGGGGCGGCCGGCGCGGACAGCTGCTCGACCGCCGTCAGCTCGGGGGCGGCCGCCAGTACGGCCTCCCGTACGGCGTCGGCGACCGTCGGCCCGCCGCCGCAGCCGGACCCGCAGCCACCCGCCTCGGTGACCCGCACCCGGGCCACCTGCCCGTCGACGCCGACCAGTTCGACGTCGCCGCCACGCTCGCGGATCGCGGGCCGCAGCCGGTCGACCGCCCGCTCGGCGCGCCGCGCGGGCGGTTCGGGGTGCAGCTCGTGCAGCACCAGCAGATGTCCCAGCAACTCGTCCTCGGCGAGCCGTGCGGCCGGCTGCTCACCGGCCAGGTCGAGCACCCGGGCCAGGGCCTCGCCGTAGATCTCGGTCAGCACCCGCACGGCCTCCACGGCGGTGGCCGCCGCGGGGCCGGGCGCGGACTCCAGCCCGGCCAGCAACTCGTCCAGCCGGGCCAGCCGCGCCTCGACGACCGGGTCGGCGAGCCGTCCGGCGTCAGCCATGGTTCGCCCCGTACGTCGGTGAGTGCACGGTGCTGAGCGTCCTGCCCTTGCCCATGTACATGTGCACTCCGCAGGGCAGACAGGGGTCGAAGCTGCGCACGGTGCGCATGATGTCGACGCCCTTGAAGTCGTCGGGGCCGTTCTCCTCGAAGATCGGCTGTCCCTGGACGGCGTCCTCGTACGGGCCCGGGGTGCCGTAGATGTCGCGCGGGCTGGCGTTCCACGGGGTGGGCGGGTACGGGTGGTAGTTGGCGATCTTCTGGTCCCTGATCACCAGGTGGTGCGAGAGGACACCGCGCACCGCCTCGTGGAAGCCGCAGCCGATCGCCTCGTCCGGCACCTCGAAGTTCTCGAAGATCTTCGTCTCGCCGGCCCGCACCAGCGCCATCGACTCCTCCAGGAACTGTAGGGCCATGGCGGCGGCGTAGGCGACGAAGTAGGGCCGGGCGCGGTCCCGTTCGATGGTGTTGCTCCACTTGGGGATGCGCCACTCCAGGGTGGTCTCCGGCAGTTTCTCGCCCCTGGGCAGGGAGATGCGCACGCTGTCGCCGGTGGCCTTGATGTACGGCGTGTCGACCAGGGCGCTCAGCGCGGTCGACCACAGCCGGGCGAGCGGGCCGCCGCCGGTGTCCAGTGCCAGGTGCTGACCTGTCTCGGGGTGGTACCAGCGCGGGCTCATCACCCAGCTGTAGTTGCCGGTGAAGTCCCGCTTCTGCGGCACCGGGACGGTGGTCTGGTTCCAGGGGTGCCGCATGTCGACGGGGTTGCCGAGCGGGTCGTGGGTGACGAACGGCTGCTCGTTGACCCAGTCCTCGTAGAAGGAGCTGCCCAGCAGGACGCGCAGGCCGAGGTTGATGTCGATCAGGTTGTTGGTGACCAGCTTGCCGTCGACGATGATGCCGGGGGTGACGTACATCGCCTTGCCCCAGCGGTTCATGTTCTCGTACCGGTAGTCGACCACGTCCGGGTTCTGCCAGGCGCCCCAGCAGCCCAGCATGACGCGGCGCCTGCCGACCTCCTCGTAGCCCGGCAGGGCCTCGTAGAAGAAGTCGAAGACGTCGTCGTTCATCGCCACCGCCTTCTTCACGAAGTCGATGACGCGCATCAGCCGGGTGAGGTAGTCGGTGAAGGTGTTCGGCTGGGGCATCGTGCCGACGCCGCCCGGGTAGAGCGTGGAGGGGTGGACGTGCCGCCCCTCCATCAGGCAGAACATCTCCCGGGTGACCCGGCTGACCTTGAGCGCCTCCTTGTAGACCTCGCCCTCGAAGGGGTTGAAGGCCCGCATGATGTCGGCGATCGTCCGGTAGCCGTGGATGTCCCCGCGGGGCGCGTCGGTGCGCTCGGCGCGGGCCAGCACACCGGGGTTGGTCGCCTTGACCATCGCCTCGCAGAAGTCCACGAAGACCAGGTTGTCCTGGAAGAGCGTGTGGTCGAACATGTACTCGGCCGCTTCGCCCAGGTTGGTGATGTTCTCGGCCAACCGCGGCGGCTTGACGCCGTAGGCCATCTGCTGGGCGTAGTTGGAGCACGTGGTGTGGTTGTCGCCGCAGATGCCGCAGATCCGGGAGGTGATGAACCCGGCGTCGCGCGGGTCCTTGCCCTTCATGAACACCGAGTAGCCCCTGAAGAGCGACGAGGTGCTGTGGCACTCCACGACTTCCTGGTTGGCGAAGTCGATCTTCGTGTAGATGCCGAGGTTGCCGATGATCCGGGTGATCGGGTCCCAGGACATGTCCACGATCTGCGCGGGCTTGCGCCCCGTGACCCGGGTCGGGTCCTCGGTGGTCGTCATGTCGCTTCCTGCCCCTCGTTCGTCGTAGGCGTGGGTGGGTGCCGGCGCTCAGGGACGCCAGTACGGGTCGTAACCGGTGGTCAGTTCCGGTCCGTTGTGGTGCCACTTGGGTTCGCGGTTCACCGCGATGCTGGTCAGGCCGCGCAGCCGTCGGATGACGGCGCCGTACGGCTTGAGCAGCGTGGACGACAGGGCACCGCCGGTCGGCTCGTCCATGAACGGCATGAACGCGTCGGGGAAGCTGGGCATGGTGCAGCCGATGCAGATGCCGCCGACGTTCGGGCATCCGCCGATGCCGGCCATCCAGCCGCGCTTGGGCACGTTGCAGTTCACGACCGGCCCCCAACAGCCGCTCTTCACCAGGCACTTGGGGGAGTTGTAGTCCTTCGCGAAGTCCGCCTGCTCGTAGTACGCGGCCCGGTCGCAGCCCTCGTGCACCGTCTTGCCGAACAGCCACTGCGGACGCAGCATGTGGTCCAGCGGGGGCGGCGGCGCGGCACCGGCCGCGTGATAGAGCACCCAGATGAGGGTCTCCATGAAGTTCTCCGGCTGGATCGGGCAGCCCGGCACGTTCACCACCGGCAGCGCGCCCTGCGACTTGAAGTCCCAGCCCAGGTAGTCCGCGAGGCCCATGCAGCCGGTGGGGTTGCCCGCCATGGCGTGGATGCCGCCGTACGTGGCACAGGTGCCGGCGGCCACCACCGCCCAGGCCTTGGGTGCCAGTTGGTCGATCCACCAGTTGAGGGTCTGCGGCTCGCCCGTGTCCGGGTCGTTGCCGAACGACGTCCAGTAGCCGTCGCCCTCGATGATGTTCTGGTTCGGGACCGAACCCTCGATGACGAGGATGAACGGCGACAACTCCCCGCGTGCCGCCGCCCGGTAGGGAGCGAGGAAGTCCTCGCCGCCCAGGCTGGGGGAGAGGACCTTGTTGACCAGGTTCACTCTCGGCAGGCCCGGGATGAGTCCGGCGACCAGGTCCTCGATGCCGGGCTGCCCGGCCGCCGTCATGGACACGGTGTCGCCGTCGCAGCTCATGCCCTCCGAGATCCAGAGGATGTAGATCTCGTCGAACCCGTTCCGCGCCTCGGACCGGCTGGGTTCACGCGTCACTTCCGTGGTGCCGCTCTGAGTGGTCATGTCGTCGGCCTCCGCTGGAGTCGGTCTCGGAGTCGGTCGTAGGCCGCGGCCAGGGGGGCCGCGAGGGTCAGGGCGGGCGGCTGGTCGGGGGCGTGCGGGTGCGGGCGGGTCGGCGCGACGGCCTTGGCCTGCCCGATCAACTCGCCCAGCCGGTCCAGTTCCTGCTGGGAGACGGCCTCCCGCAGCCGGGGCATGAGAGTGCCCTCCTCCTCCTGGATGTGCTCCGTCACCTCCCGGCGCAGATCCGCCACCAGTTCGCCGGTCCGCTGGTCGCCCTCGCCGAGCCGGTCGAGCGCGAGGAGGGTCTGCTTCACCCCCATGTGCTCGCTCAAGTGCTCGTCGATCTCCCGGTCGCCGTCCGGCAGCACCTTCCTGGCCAGCGGATACAGGAGCATCTCCTCCAGAGCCGCGTGCTTGGACAGTTCACGCACCAACAGCTCCACGACACCGCGCCGCTGTCGGTCGGAGGCCGCGGCCTCGTAGTCGCGGAACAACTGCTCGACCATCCGGTGGTCGTGCTTGAGGACGTCAAGGGCGTCCATCGAACCGTCCCTCCTCCGGCCCGCCGGCCGGACGCTCGGGCGGCCGCGGGGACTGCGGCCGGATCGGCCGGCCCGGACCCGGTGGGGCGTCGGGGCCGAGCGTTTCGACCTCGTCGGGCCGGAAGTAGTGGAAACGGCCGTACCAGCCGTGGAGTTCGGCGGCCGGATCGTCGTCGACCGTGACCGCCAGGTGCGTGCTGCCGTCCACGTCGTGGAAGACCGCGGCCACGTGCGCGGTGCGCCCGGCCAGGAACATGTCCTGGGCGTCGGCGCCCCGGCCGCGCGGGCACAGCCGCACCCGGCTGCCGCCGCCCACGGGCACGCCGTCCACCAGCACGGTGTCCGTCGCCGGGGACAGCCCGTCGTCGCCGCCCTCCTGCCACCAGGCGGGCCGCTCGGCGGCGGGGGTCGGCGGCCGTTCGGCGGCGGGGGTCCGCGGGGTCAGGGAGCGGATGGCGCCGTGCAGCCGGGCGAAGACCTCCCGGGGCATGGTGTCCACCCGGTCGAGGATGCGCGCGGCCCGTGGATCGGTGGCCCGGGCCTCGGCCTTCTCCTCGTCGGTCAGCAGCATCGTGCGCAGCGTGAGGATCTCGTCGATCTCCGCCGCGTCGTGCAGATCGCCCGGGCTCTCCGGCGCCACCTGGGGGTGGTCGGGGAGGATGATCGGGGCGGAGAGCAGGAGCGGGCCCGTCGCCCCGTCACCGCTCCCTGACTCCGGCGGGGCCCCGCCCAGCACCGGGAACGTGAACGCGTTGCGGCAGCCGCGCACCTGCTCCGCGAGAGCGGCCGGCGGGTCGATCAGCGAAACGAACTCCACTCCGTCGCCGGTGAGGAGAGTGTGCGTGGCGAGCAGCGCCTGCCCCAGCACCGCGTCGCGGCAGGCCCGCGGGTCGGGCGCGTCACCGGTGTTCTCGGTGCGCACCCGCAGCCGGCACAGGCCCGGCCCGAGCCGTTCGGCCGTGACCGTCGTCCCGGCCCGCACCTCCCGGCGCCGGCGCACCGTCCGCCCCGCCCCCGCCGGCAACGCCTCGTACTCCGCCCCGGCCGGCGCACCCACGGCGACGGTCCGGCCTTCCCGCGGCGACTCCTCCAGCGGCAGCACCAGCTCGGTCTCGCGAGGCACCGCCTCCTCGAACGACAGGTGGGCGGTCCCGTCGGCCGTCCGCAACGACTCCACCGGGCGATGCGCCCCGTCGCCGTCGGCCGCCTCCACCTGCTTGTGCTGGAGTTGCAGGTACCGCACCCGCACCCGTACGGCCGCGTCGGCGCGCCGCACCCGCAGCAGACACTCGGTCTGCTGGTACCACGAGTCGGCGGAACCGGAGATCCCGGGCGTGACCGGCCCGTACCGCTCCACCCAGTTCCGGGGCAGCAGCACTCCGAACTGCCAGCGGACCCGGTTCTTCGCCGAGGACCGGCGATAGGGATAGAGCAGATAACCCTCGTACAGCACGGCGTCCGCGACGGCACTCAGCTGCGCACAGGCCTCGCCGGTTCCGTTCGCCATGCCCTCTCCTCGCCACTGGTGCGTCCGCGGACTCCACCCCCACGGTCACACCGGTCACGCCCGCCCGCCCCTCCGGCGCACCGTCATTGCGCCGGACAGGGGAGAACACGCGTCCGTCACGTGGTGCGGGCCAGGTCCAGGCAGCAGCGGACGAAGTCCCGTACGACCGGGTTCCGGTCGTCGGCCGGTGCCCAGGCCACGGCCACCCGGGTCGGGCTCACCCCCGTGACCGGGCGGTAGACCACGCCGGGGCGAGCGTAGAACCGGGCGGCGGACGCGGGCGCGAGGGCGATGCCGTACCCGCTGGCGATGGCGCTCAGCCAGTCGTCGGGCTGCTCGGTGACCGCGCCGATCCGGACCGGGCGGCCCTCGCGCTCACCGGCGGCCAGCCAGTGGTCGCGCCAGGCGCCGGTCTGTGGCGGCGCGGCCACGAAGGGCTCGTCCCACAGCTCCCGGAAGGCGATCTCCGCCCGCTCCGCGAGCCGGTGCGTGCTCGGCAGCGCCACCCAGCGCTCCTCGCTGAACAGCACCTCGACCCGCAGCGCGTCCTGGCCCGGGAACGGCAGCCGCAGCAGCGCCGCGTCCACCTCGCCGTCGGCCAGGCCCGCGCTCGGGTTCGTCCAGGCCGCCTGCCGCAGTTCGGCACGCCACCCGGGCCGCCGCCGGGCGAACTCGGCGACGATCCCCGGCGTCGCCTCGTTGGCCGCGCTCGCCACGAACCCCACGCGCAGCACCCGGGCCGTGCGCCGGCCGGCGGCCCGCGCGGCGCGCAGGGCGTCGTCCCAGGCCGCGAGGACGTCCGGGGCCCGGCGCGCGAGTTCCCGGCCGGCGTCCGTCAGCGCCATGCCGGTGCGCGAACGCTCGAAGAGCCGCACGCCGAGCCGGCTCTCCAACTGCCGGATCTGCTTGGTCAGCGCCGGCTGGGACACGTACACCCGCTCGGCGGCGCGGACGAGGCTGCCCTCCTCGGCGACGGCCAGGAAGGAGCGCAGCAGACGGGAGTCGACGTCCATTCCAGAAGGTTATGAACGCTGGTATTGGACGGCGCGGCGACCCTCCGGCGAGCGTGGACAGCATGAACCTCGCCTATCTCACCGTCACCTGTGCGACCGTCCTGGCCAACGCGGGCATCGCGGCGGCCGACCTCGCGAAGGCGCCGTTCGTCCTCGCCAACTCGGCCGACGTCGGCGTGGCGCCCCGCCGGCTTCCCGCACTCGCGCTGCTGAAGGCCGCCGGAGCGGCCGGGCTGCTCCTCGGGCTGCTGGGCGTACGCCCCCTGGGCATCGCCGCCGGCGTCGGCCTGGTCCTGTTCTACGTCGGCGCGGTGGCCGCCCATGTGCGGGCCCGGGTGTTCCGCACGATCATCTTCCCGGTCCTGTTCCTGGCGCTGGCGGCCGGAACCCTGGCACTGGCGGCGGCCCGGTGAACGGCCGGGCTCAGCGGGGGAGTGGATCAGGGTCGGCGCGGGAGTGGATCAGGCTCAGCGCGGGAGTAGATCCCGGCTCAGCGTGGGAGTAGATCAGGGATCGGCACGGCAGTAGTTCGGGCTCAGCGCGGGAGTAGATCCTGGCTCAGCGCGGCAGTCGATCTGGGATGGGCGCTGCACTAGATCCGGGCTCAGCGCGGGAGTAGATCCCGGCTCAGCCGCCAGCAGGTCAGGGATGGGCGCCGTAGCAGATCAGGGATCGGCACGGCAGTAGTTGGGGCTCAGCGCGGGAGTAGATCCCGGCTCAGCGCGGCAGTCGATCCGGGATGGGCACCGCGGTAGATCCGGGCTCACCGTGGGAGTAGATCCCGGCTCAGCGCCGCAGTAGATCCTGGCTCAGCGCAGCAGCAGATAGCGGGTGACGAGGGACTGCGCCCGGTCGGCGTCGATGCCGAGGGCCCGGCCGAGGGCCTCCCAGCGCTGCTCGCCGTCCTCCTCGATCACGCAGGCCGCCTCCCGGCCGGCGCGCCGGGTCAGCCGGTCCAGCGCGGTCACGGCCCGCAGGGCGGCGGCCGGCGCGTCCTCGGCCAGCGTGTACAGCTTGTCCTCCAGGGCGCTCAGCAGCTGGACCAGGTCGGCCGGCAGCGGCACCGTCCGCCGCTCGACCGTACGGATGTGCTCGCTCCAGTCCCGGCGCGGCCCCGAGACGTCCAGCTCCTCCAGGCCGTCGTCGTCCAGCTCGTCCCACGGGACGGGGCTGCTCGGCCCGCGCCAGCCGCAGCTGCACGCGGCGCGCACCGCCGCCGCCCTCGGCCGGGTCGTCCTGCCGTCGTACACCCACCATTCGCTGGTCCGGTACATCTCTGCGCCGCTGCCGATGTCGAAGTACGCGGGCTTCGGCTCGCTGCCGTCCTCCAGGACGGCTCCCACGATGCCCTCGTGGGACTCCCCGAACTCCTCGGTCGTCCATCCCACGGCCGCCTCCCTCCCCGCGCCGGCTCTGTCCCGCCCATCATGGGCGACGCCGTGCGCGGCCCGGGAGCGGACGGGAAAAAGGGTCCGAAAGAGGGCTGTTCACGGCGCGGGCGCGCCTGTGCGGGGTCACGTCGGTCCGGCGATGACCGGCGGTGCGCCCGGCCTCTCGGGCAGCCGCCGTACCGCAGGGCGGCGGAGACCGTGCGGACCACCGTCGTCTCGACGATGAGCAGCGCCGCGGCGGTGCCCGGTACGGGGCGGGCGTGTGCAGCAGCGCCGTACAGGTCTGTCAGGTCGGCCCGTGGCCACGGTTGCCCGGGCGCCTCGGAGCAGTCGGTGCGTCCGAGGCGTCTCATCCGTGCCGGCAGAGCGGCCACCGTGCGCCGCGCATGCCGTCCTCGCCCCTCTGTCCGGCATGCGCCCGCGCCCGTACACTGCGAAGCCACAGACATGCGGGCGCGGTTGACCGGGGGGAGCCATCATGTCCGGAGGTCCGTACGGTCCGGGTCAGGGGTTCGGCGGGCCGCCGCTGCCGCCCATGCCGCCGGGTCCCCCACCCAGACCGGCGGGACCGCCGCCGGCCCCGCCGGACGCCTTGCGGGTCGCCGCGATCGCCCTGCTCAACCTGAGCGGTCTCGGCCTCGGTTACGCGCTCCTGCGCCGCTGGGTGGCGATGGCCGCCTGCTGGGCCGCGACCGGCGCGCTCCTGCTCGTCGCGCTTCCCGCCGACGCCGACGGCGTCCCCGGAGCCGCGCTCGCCGGCTACGCCGCGCTTCTGCTGGTGGTGGCCGTCCACGGCGGAATCGCCGGACTGCGCACCCGGCTCGCCCGGCCGGGCGGCGCGTCCCTCGCGCTGCTGCTGGGCGTCCTGCTGCTCGCCGTACCGGCCGGTGGCGCCCTGTGGTACGAGGACGCCCACGACGAGGCCGTCGAACAGGCGCTCCTCGGCCGCCTGGAGCGCGCCGACGACCTGGTGGCCGAGAGCGGCCGTCGGTCCTTCGGCGCCGCCCGGTCCGACTACGGGACGGCCCTGGGGGTCTACCGCGACATCACCGCGCACCACTCCGGCTCCCGCGCGGCCCGGCAGGTCCCCGACAGCCTGCGGACCTACTACACGACGGTCGGCGCGGCCTACGGACACCGGGAGTACTGCGACGCGATAGAACCCCTGAAGTACCTCCGCACCGTGCCGGACACCATGCCCGAGGAACAGCTCGGCTCGCTGGCGCGGTGGCCCGACGACCGGCTCGCGACCGCCTTGTACGAGTGCGGTGCGCGGCACCTGGCGACCGGCGAGACGGACTGGGTGAACCGCTTCGGCGACCTGCTCGACACCTTCCCGAGGTCCGGGGCGGCGGCCAAGGTGGCGCCGGCCGTCGACGCGGCGGTGAAGAAGGCGGAGAAGGCCGTCGGCGGGGACGAACCCTGCACGGCCGTCGAGAAGTTGCGCGACCTCGACACCCGGATCGCCGACCTGTCCAGGTCGGCCGGGGACACGGACGGCCGGCTGACGAAGGCGGCGAGCCGGGCCGGCCGCAGCGGCGACGCGGGCGTGTACGCCTGCGGGGTCGACCAGTACAGGGACGGCGACTTCGACGCGGCGCAGAAGACGATGGAGCAGTTCGCCGCCGACCACAAGCACGACAGGAACCGCGCCCGCGCCCAGAAGATCGCCATAGCCGCCGAGGTCGCCCGGACCCTCCCCGCGGCCGGCAAGAAGCTGCCCACCCTGGCCTCCGGCGGCAGCATCTCCGTCACGGTCAAGAACGACAGCCCGGACGACATCACCGTCCTCTACACCGGCCCGGTCACCGGCAGCTTCACCCTCAAGGGCTGCGGCGGCTGCAAGGCGTACACGTTCGCCGACACGGCGTTCTCCACCTTCAAACCCTGCAACGACAGCGGCAGGCACTACCCGCAGCGCACCATCAGCCTGCCCGTCGGCACCACGTACTTCGTGCACAAGCCGAACGGCGGCAGCACCGCGACCCCGGCCTCGGACACCGCCAAGCTCCGGTCCGGCTACATCTACACGGAGTGCGCCTACTCGACCCAGCGGCTGGGGTCCGGGTACTGACCGGCGGCCGGGGCGCGCGGGCCGGCACCCCGCCGCCCGGTCAGCGCTGCCGGCCGGCCCGGCGTCGTACGGCCACGAGCGCCCCGGCGCCGACCAGCACGGCCCCGCCGGCCGCCGCCGCGACGGGCAGCAGCGGGCCGGAGCCCGTGTTCGCCAGGTTGCCGCCCGTCGCCGAGGACGAGCCGCCGGTGGAACCGTCCGTCACGCCGGCGGTCGTGGCCGAGCCGGACGTGCCGCCCGCCGTCGAGCCGGAGCCGCCGGTGCTCCCGCCGGTGGAGCCACCACCGGAGGACGTCGTGCCGCCCTCAGTCGTGCCGCCTTCCGTCGCGCCGCCCCCGGAGGAACCACCGCCGCCCGTCGCACCGCCGTCGCTCACCACGAGCTTGATCGCGGCGGTGTCGTTCGCCCGGTCCGGGTCGAACGGGCGGGGCTCACCCGCGAGGGTCACCGAACCCTCCGCCCCGGAGACCGCCTTGTCGATGCGCACCTTGAACGTGTAGGTCTCGCCGCCGCCCTCGTTCACCCAGCGCTGGCTCGTACCGCAGTCGTAGTCGCCCGCACCGGTCTCGTCGCAGTACCCGTCGGCCTTGGTCACCGACGTACCGGCCGGCATCGAGATCAGCACGCGGGTCGCCGGGGTGTCGAGCTTCCGGAGCACCCAGGCGGGCCCGGCGTTGGCGAACGTCACCTTGAGGTCGACGGTGGCGCCGACGCGGCCCCGCAACCGGGCGCCGGTCACCTGGAAGTCGGCCGTGTTGTCGGTCGTGACGGTCGTGTCGGCCGCGTCCCAGCCGTCGTGCCGGGCGGAGCCGGGGGCGGCCGGCTTCTCGTCGGGCCGCTCGACCAGCTTCACCGCCGGGGCCGTACCGCGCACCGGTTCGGAGGCGCCCTCCGTCGGGGCCGGGTCGTACGCGTCGACCGACACCCGCAGTTCGTCGTGGAGCGCGTGGGCCAGGGCCTTGAGGGTGACCGGCCGCTCGGGGGCGTACACCACACCCGGCTCGATCGCCTGGTCGAACGCGCAGACCAGGTGGGAGGTGCTGGGCGCCTCGTCGAAGGAGGCGACCTCGTAGCGCAGGCAGTTGGACGGTATCGCGGTGTGGCTGAGCCCGCGCGTGACCGAGTACGACATCCATACCTTGCCGAGCGCCGTGCCGCCGGTGTTGGTGAAGGTCGCCGGCACCTCGACCTCGCCGCCCGGCTTGACCCCGTCGACCGGCGCGACGGCGCCGAGCACCAGACCGGTCCCGGGGTCGTCGGCGGAGGCGGGGGCGGCACCCAGCGCGAGCAGGGCGGCGGCGCCGATCGCACCGGCGGTCTGCCGGAGTGCGCGGGAGCCTGGCGTGGTGAACGGCATGGAATCCTCTGGGGGGTGTGACGGTGGCGGATGAACGAACGCTGGGGGAACGTGCGTTCCGCACGAGGAGACTGCCGCCGCGCGGGAATGGTTGCACGAGACACCGACGAATCTCCGCGCCACCGACTACGCCTCCGGAGTGCCGACCGAGAGCGGGCTGCCGACCGAGACCGGACCCCGACCGCGCCTCCGAATTGCCGACCGCGCCCCTGGACTGCCGACCATGCCCTCGGACTGGCGATCACGCCTCCGGAGTGCCGACCGAGAGCGGGCTGCCGACCGAGACCGGACCCCGACCGCGCCTCCGAATTGCCGACCGCGCCCCTGGACTGCCGACCA
>NZ_JBVHWM010000068.1:0-12936 GCF_055564375.1 Streptomyces sp. NPDC029138 | reverse complement strand
CCATGCCCTCGGACTGCCGACCGCGCCTCCGGAGTGCCGACCGAGACCGGACCCCCGGCCGAGCCCCGGACCCCGGCCGCGCCCAAACACACGTGGGCCTCCCCGGTCGCGCCGGGGAGGCCCACGTGTCCGACTACTCGTTCTCGGGCCGCTCGCCCTTCGGGCCACGGCCACGCTCCGTCTTCGGGCCCCGGCTCTGCCACTCCGGCTCCTCTTGCAGGGTCTCGTTGGCGACGGCGTTCGCGTCCTGGTCGGAGATCCCCGACCGCTCGGCCTCCTTGCGCAGCCGGGCCCTGCGGGTGTCGTACTTCTTGCTGCCGGGTTCGGGCACGATGATCACCTCCTGCTCCCGGGTCCCCGGGTCCCGTGACAGGCAAACACGGGGGAGAGGCCGCCGCGGCCGGGGTACTCGCGCGACAGCCCGAGGCGACACCCGGAGGTGGGACCGTGATCAACGACGACGACCGCATCGGCAATCCCTGGGGTCCACGGACCCCGTACGACCGAGGGACACCCTGGCCGGCCCGCACCGACCTGCACCTCGCGCCCGGCCTCACCGAGGAGGACGTGGAGCGCTGGGTGCCGTCCGCCTCGCTGCTGCACTCCAACGGCGACGCCATGGACATCGCCGTACGCCACGGACGCATCGTCGGCGTGCGCGGGCGCGCCACCGACCGGGTCAACCGGGGCCGCCTCGGGCCCAAGGACCTGTACGGCTGGCAGGCGAACGGCTCCCCGGACCGGCTGACCAGGCCGCTCGTGCGTGAGAACGGCCGGCTGGTGCCCTGCGACTGGGACACGGCCATGGGCCGGATCGCGGCCCGCACCCGGTACCTGCTGGACGAGCGCGGCCCCGGCTCGATCGGCTTCTACACCACCGGCCAGCTCTTCCTGGAGGAGTACTACACCCTCGCCGTGCTCGCCCGGGCCGGTCTCGGCACCAACCACCTGGACGGCAACACCCGGCTGTGCACGGCGACCGCCGCCGAGGCGCTGAAGGAGAGCTTCGGCTGCGACGGGCAGCCCGGCTCCTACGAGGACATCGACCACTGCGACGCCCTCGCCCTGTTCGGGCACAACATGGCCGAGACCCAGACCGTGCTGTGGGCGCGCGTCCTTGACCGGCTCGCGGGCGGCGACCCGCCCGCGCTGGTGTGCGTCGACCCGCGCACCACACCGGTGGCACGGCAGGCCACCGTCCACCTCGCCCCGCGCCCCGGCACCAACGTGGCCCTCCTCGACGCCCTCCTCCACGAGATCATTCGCACCGGGAAGGTCGACCGGGACTACGTCGACGCGCACACCGTCGGTTTCGAGGAACTCGCGGACATGGTCGAGCCCTGCACGCCTCGCTGGGCCTCCCACATCTGCGATGTCCCGGCCCCCGCGATCGAACGGGCGGCGGAGATCCTCGGCGGCGCCGAGCGGCTCACCTCCACCGTGCTCCAGGGCTTCTACCAGTCCCACCAGGCCACCGCCGCCGCCGTCCAGGTGAACAACCTGCACCTGATCCGGGGCATGCTGGGCCGCCCCGGCCGCGGCCTGCTCCAGATGAACGGCCAGCCCAGCGCGGAGAACACCCGCGAGTGCGGCGCCGACGGCGACCTGCCCGGCTTCCGGAACTGGCAGAACGACCAGCACGTCGCCGAGCTGGCCGAGCTGTGGAACGTCCCGCCGGAGCGCATCCCGCACTACGCGCCGCCCACCCACGCGATGCAGATGTTCCGGTACGCCGAACAGGGCACGCTCCGGATGCTGTGGATCACCGGCACCAACCCGGCCGTGTCCCTGCCCGAACTCGCCCGGATCCGCTCGGTCCTCTCCCAGGACCGGCTCTTCGTCGTCGTCCAGGACCTGTTCCTCACGGAGACCGCCCAGCTCGCCGACGTGGTGCTGCCCGCCGCGACCTGGGGCGAGAAGACCGGCACCCTCACCAACGCCGACCGCACCGTGCACCTGTCCGAGAAGGCCGTCGAACCGCCCGGCGAGGCCCGCGCCGATCTGGA
This sequence comes from Streptomyces sp. NPDC029138, assembly GCF_055564375.1. Lineage (NCBI taxonomy): Bacteria > Bacillati > Actinomycetota > Actinomycetes > Kitasatosporales > Streptomycetaceae > Streptomyces > Streptomyces sp. NPDC029138. The sequence goes on along the minus strand of NZ_JBVHWM010000068.1, from coordinate 10,930 downwards.
CATCTTCCTCGACTTCGCGGCCCGCATGGACTTCCGCGACAAGGACGGCGGCCCGCTGATCACCTGGCACGACCCCGAGTCGGCCTTCGCCGCCTGGCAGCGGTGCAGCGCCGGCCGTCCCTGCGACCAGACCGGGCTGAGCTACGAGCGACTGCGCGCCGGTACGGGCATCCAGTGGCCCTGCACCGCCGACGCCCCCGACGGCACCGCGCGCCTGTACACCGACGGCATCTCCTTCGCCCACCCCGACACCTGCGAGAGCTACGGCAAGGACCTGGTCACCGGGGCGGTCAACGAGCCCGTCGAGTACCGGTCGCTCAACCCGGACGGCAAGGCGGTCCTCAAGGCGGCCGAGTACCTGCCCCCGCACGAGGACGCCTCCCCGGACTTCCCGCTCCAGCTGATCACCGGCCGTACCGTCCACCACTTCCACACCCGCACCAAGACCGGCCGCGCCCCCGAGCTGAACGCCGCCGCCCCCGACGTGTGGGCGGAACTCTCCGGCGCGGAGGCCGCCGCCCTTGACCTGCACGCCGGCGACCTGGTCGAGGTCGGCACCCCGCGCGGCGCCGTACGGGCCCGGCTGCGGATCACCCCGATGCGGGACGGGGTGGTGTTCGTGCCGTTCCACTACGGCTACTGGGACACCCCCGGCGGACACCGCCCCGCCGGCGACGGCCCGGGCCGGGCCGCCAACGAGGGCACGATCACCGACTGGGACCCGGTGTCCAAACAGCCTCTGTTCAAGACCTGCGCGGCCCGCGTCACGCTCGTGGCCCGCGGCGCGCCGACCGCGCACGACCGCGCCGGCACCCCCCTGGGGAGCGCCCGATGAACGCCCTCACCCTCACCCTGCGCACCCTGCACCACGGCGAACGGCACCTGGAGAAGGACCTCATGGCGACCGCCGAGCGGCACCGCACCGAGCACGAGATCCACCATGTGGCCACCGACCTGGCCCGCTGGTCGCACGAGCACAGCGCCCGCCTCGCCGACACCGGCCACCACTACGGACTCGACCTGTCCGGCCCGCCCGACGATCCGACGCCGGGCCCCCTCGCCACTCTGCGCGCCAAGGCGGCGGAGGCCATGGGCCGCCGCCCGGAACCGGGCCTGCTGCTCCTGCACGACCTGCTCGACCTGCACCTGGCGGCCACCCGCAACTCCGTGCACTGGGAGATGCTCGCCCAGGCCGCGCAGGCGGGCCGTGATCCCCGGCTCCTCGCCCTGGCGAGCGACTGCCATCCACAGACCCTGCGCCAGATCCGCTGGACCAACACCATGATCAAGCAGCTGTCGCCGCAGGTGCTGACCAGTGTGTGAGCGCCGGGCTCAGATCCCCTCGCCGAGGGCGGCGACCACGGCCGGCCCGTGCCCGGCGGCGGTCAGCGGGGCGCGGATGTCCGCCTGAAGGTCCGGGACGTAGCCGAACAGGACGTCGGCGGGCCCGGTCACCCGCACCTGCCCGAGCGCGGCGGGCAGCAGCAGGGTCCGCGCCCGGCCGAGCCGGCCGGTCCAGCCGCCGCAGGTGACGGTCACCGGGGCGCCGGCGTTGCTGAGGATCTGCGCCGTCGCGAACGTACGGGCGAGGGGTGCGGTGCTGCCGGCCGTCCAGCGTTCCAGGGCGAAGTACGGCCCCGCGCACAGCACCGTCCGCGCCACCGAGTCGTCCACCGGCACACTCAGCCCCGGCTGGAACCGCGGCCGGGGCTCCGGCCGCCACTCGTCCAGCAGCCGTTCGATGTTCGCCTCCCGCTCCCGCTCGTCCAGCGGCGCGCCGTCCTCCATCCGCCAGGGCATGGCGTGCTGCTGGATGTCGGAGGTCTGCTCGATCTCGTACACCAGGGTGCCGGGCCCGAAACTGTGCAGGGTCCCGCCCGGTACGTACACGGTCTGTCCGGCGCGCACCGGCAGGCGGCGCATGACCGCGTCGAAGTCCTGCGCGAGCAGCGCCCGGCGCAGCCGCTCCCGGTCGACCCCGGGCCGCACTCCGACCAGCGCGGTCGCGCCGGGTACGGCGTCCAGCACATGCCAGGCCTCGGTCTTGCCGTTCGGCTCGCCCTCCAGGCGGCGGGCGGTGGCGTCGTCGGCGTGCAGATGCACGGGGAGGGTGCGCGTGCCGTCGATGAACTTGGTGAGCAGCGGGAAGCGCGGTCCGTGCGGGCGGTCGCCCAGCAGGCCGCCGGGGTCCTCCGTCATCAGCTCCCGCAGCGACCGCCCCGCCAGCGGGCCCTCGGTCACCGTGGCACCCTCCCCGTCGACGTCGCTGACCTCCCAGGTCTCGGCGACCGGGCCGTACGGCAGCGCCGTCCGGCCCAGCCGGTCGGCGAGGGCCCGGCCGCCGAAGACATGCTGTTTGACGGGCGTGCTCAGGCGCAGCGGGGACCAGCTCACCGGGTGCGGCATGTCAGCCGGCCGCGTTGTCGACCCGCATCCGCACCTGTTCCTCCAGCCGGCGCAGGCTGCCGTCCAGGGCGTCGCACACCGCCCGCTCGCCCGGGTCGTGGCCCTCGTCGAAGAAGGACAGGTGCACGGTCACCTCGCTGGCTCCGCTGCCGATGCCGGCCACCTGGAGCCAGCCGGCGTAGCTGCCCTGCTCGCGGGTGCCCCACTCCAGGCGCATCTGGTCCGGCTGGGACCGCAGCAGGGCCGGCATGTCCTCGCCGGAGCGGTCCTCGTGCACGGTCACGGCGGGCGGGTCCTGGACGTCTACGTGCAGTTCGCCCGGGAGCCAGGCGTCGAGCTGCGCGGTGTTGGCCGCCTGGTCGAAGACCTGCTCGGGCTGTGCGGGCATCGTGCGGGAACGTTCGTACTCGGCCATCGTGGTCTCGCCCCTCCGGTCGGAAGTCGTACCCCGACCGCGTGCCCCTTCCACGGCGACCGAAAAGCCCCGGCGACACCTTGCTCCCCGATCGCGCCAGGTGGTCACGGGCCGAGAGCGACGGCCATGCGGGTCAGCTCGGCGGTGTCGGTGATGTTGAACTTGGGTGAGTGGTTCGGACCACTGGAGCGCCGTTCGGGGGCTGCTCACGCCACGGCCGCGCGCGCCGTCCGCTCCACCAGGGACACGCCGTCGCTCATGGACGCGCTGCCGTCCGACAGCACCGCGACGAGATACCGGTGACCCTTGACGGTGACCCGGCCGACGCTGTTGACGTCCCACAGGCCCGTGGTGCCGCGCTGGAGCCAGCCGTTCTTCAGGGTCTTCCGGGAGCCCTCGGCGCCCGCCGCCGGGACACCCCACGTCTGCTCGGGCGCGACCCGGCTCATCAGGGTGCGGATGTAGGCGCGGGAGTCCGCGTCGAGCCCGCCGGAGCCCGCGTGGACCGTGCCACCGGTGTCGAACACCGCTCGCAGCAGCCGTATCTGGTCACGCGCGGTCGTCCGGGTCAGACCCCACTTGGCGCCGGGCCCGCCCGTCGTCGAGGTCAGCCCGAGGCGCTTGTTGGCCGCCGCCAGCCCGGGGGCCCGGCCGATCTGCCGCCACAGGGCGTTGGCCGCCGCGTTGTCGCTGCGCCGGATCATCGGCTCGGCGTGCTCCCGCTCCCGCGCGGTGAGCTGCCGTCCCGCGTCCTGTGCCTGGAGGAGCAGCGCCGCGAGGATGTCGACCTTGACGATGCTGGCGGTGTCGTACGCCCTGTCCTCGCCGTGGACCACGGGCGTGCGGCCGGTGCCGTCCAGGTCGAGCACGGCCGCCGTGGCGTGTGCCGAGGCGGCCGCGGCCGGGGTGGGGTGCAGGAGTCCGGTGGCGAGGAGCGCGGTGGCCGAGGCCATGAGGGCGCAGGCCTTGGCGCGTGCTGTGCGGGACAGACGGCGGGAGAGACGGGACGACATGGGTCACGAACGTAGACAACAGCGGCGCCCGGCGACGTGGTGCCCGTCACCTTCGGCCCCGTTCGGGCCGGATTGTGAGAAGAGCCACCGATGGGGTGCTTTGTTCCGCCCGGGTCGCTTCCGTGGCGGCGTGTACGCGCGGCCGGGTCCTCCTCCTCGCTTATCGTCGGCCAGAGGCCGACATCCGGAGTGAACATGGACAAAGCGGATGAACTGGTTGGTGTGGCGGAGGGCGCGGCGACCGTGACGCACCCCGATCCGCCCGCGCGCCGCATCCGGCCGTGGCCACTGGGCGCCGGCCCGGGGTCCCGACCGCTGGGCGCCGGCCCCAGATCCGGGCCGCCGGGCGCTGTTCCCCGGCCATGGCCGCTCGGCGCCGCCCTCGCGCTGACAGCCGGCGCCACGGCCGCGCTCCTCCTGGCCGGGACGCCTTGGCTGGATCATCCGGCCGTCCAGGCCTGGCGCACCGTCTGCCTGGCCATCACCGTCCAGGCGCTCCCCTTCCTGCTCCTCGGCACCGCCCTGTCCGGCGCCATCAACGCCTTCGTGCCGGCCGACCTGTTCACCCGGGTGCTGCCGAAGCGGCCGGCCCTCGCCGTACCGGTCGCCGGCGCCGCCGGCGCGATCCTGCCGGGCTGCGAGTGCGCCTCCGTGCCCGTCGCGAGCAGCCTGATCCGCCGTGGCGTGACCCCGGCCGCGGCCTTCGCCTTCCTGCTCTCCGCCCCCGCGATCAACCCCGTCGTCCTCACGGCCACCGCCGTCGCCTTCCCGGGCAACCCGGCGATGGTCGCCGCCCGGCTGCTCGCCTCCCTCGCCACGGCGGCCGTCATGGGCTGGCTGTGGCTCTGGCTCGGCAAGGAGGAGTGGCTGCGCCCGCTCCTGCGCCACCGGCACACCGGCCACCGGCACGGCCACAGCCGCTGGACCGAGTTCCGGCTCGGCTTCCAGCACGACTTCCTGCACGCCGGCGGCTTCCTGGTGCTCGGCGCCACGGCCGCCGCCACCTTCAACGTCACCGTGCCGGGCTCCGTCCTCGACACCTTCTCCGGCTCGCCCTGGCTCTCGGTGCTCTTCCTGGCCGTCCTCGCCGTTCTGCTGGCCGTCTGCTCGGAGGCCGACGCGTTCGTCGCCGCCTCGCTCACCGGCTTCTCGCCGACCGCCCGGCTCGCGTTCCTGGTGGTCGGCCCGATGGTCGACCTGAAGCTGATCGCCCTTCAGGCGGGCACCTTCGGCCGTGCCTTCGCCTGGCGGTTCTCCACGGCGACCACCGTCGTGGCGGTCACCGCGAGCGTCCTGATCGGAGGCGCGCTGCTGTGAAACGCCCTCTCCAGGCCCTGCTCCTGGCGCTGACCGGCATCGGCCTGCTGCACACGGCCCTCCTCACCGACACCTACCTGCGCTACGTCAAGGCCGGACTGCGCCCGGCGCTGATCGTGTCCGGCGTGGTCCTGCTGCTGCTCGGCCTGGCGGCAGCGGTCACCCGGGACCGGCACCACGCGGCCGGGGACACCGGGCACGGCCACGACCACGGCGGCACCCCACGCGTCGCCTGGCTGCTGTTCCTCCCCGCGCTCAGCCTGCTCTTCCACGCCCCGCCCGCGCTCGGCGCGTACACCGCGGCCCGCGCCAACAACAAGCCCGTCGCCGTACAGAAGGGGTTCGCCCCACTGCCCGCGACCTCGCCGGTGCCACTGACCCTCACCGACTTCACCAAGCGGGTCCAACAGGACCGCAGCCGGGCCGTCGAGCACCGCACGGTCCGGCTGACCGGCTTCGTCACCCCGGCCGGCCACGGCGACGGCTGGTACCTGACCCGCATCATCTTCTCCTGCTGCGCGGCGGACTCACAGACGGTCAAGGTGCGCGTGTACGGCAGCGAGGCACCGCCCGCAAACACCTGGCTGGAGGTGACCGGCACCTGGCACCCGCGCGGCACTCTCGGCACCAGGACCGCGGAGGCGGCACTCGACGTCAGGGACGCCCGGCCCGTCGCCCAGCCGGTGAACGCCTACACCGACGACCTGCCGCTCACGCCGTCCTAGGACCGCGCAGCGCCGACTCGAAGGGCCGTCCAGGGCGGGCTCCCAGGGCCCGTCCGGGCCTCTCACACGGCACCGCCGGCCGGAGCCCGCCCGATCCGGAAGAGAAGCCCGGTCCCCAGCGGACGACCGGCGAGGAGAGGTGCAGGATGGTGTCATGACCCTCGCTCGGGCGACCGGGTCCGGGAGACCGCGGGGCCGCTGCGGGTTCCGGCCGCCGGTGGGCGGGAGGAGGCGGTGACGATGACACGGACACCTCCCACGACGGTCACCCGGACGCGGCTGTGGCGGTGGCGGCGCAACCCGCTCCGGCGGCACAGCGATGTCGTCGAGGCCTGGATCGTCCTCGCCGGCTGGGTGCTGGCCGTGGTCGTCGGGGTCTTCGCGGGCCTGTGGGCGGCCCAGGCCTCCCAGTCCGCGTTCGCGGCGCGGCTGGCCCAGGTGCACGCCGTGTCCGCCGTGCTCACCGACGACGCGGCGCGGACCCCCGCCGCGGGCACCGGCTACGACGACGGGCGGGTGTGGGCCACCGTGCGCTGGACCGACGCCGACGGCTCGGCGCACACCGACCGGGCGAAGGTCTTCCCGGGCGCCCCCGCCGGAACCCGCGTGATGGTGTGGACCAACCAGGCGGACCGGGTCGTACCCGCCCCCGTCACCGGAGCGGCGGCCGACCTTCAGTCGGCGCTCACCGGTGTCCTCGTCGCCCCGGCGGCCGGCGCGCTGGTGTGGGGCGCGGGATGGCTGGTGCGCGGCCGGCTCATCCGGCGGCGCCTGGCCGAGTGGGACGAGGAGTGGAGGCACATCGGACCCCGGTGGGGAAACCTCAGCGGAGGGCGGGGCTGACCCGCGCTCGCGACCGGCGCGTGCGCCCCCTGGACCTACCACGGAGGTTGTACACCGGTCCGGCCCTACCGCGGCCGTTGGAGCCGGGCGTCAACTCCCTGGTTGGCGACGGGCGATCCCCCGGCACGTAGCTTGTGTGCCGTGCCGAGAGGCACTCGTCAACCAGGGGGAAACACATGCAGAGGAACATCTTCACCAGGACCCTCCTCGCCACCGCGACCACGGTGGCGCTGGCCGCGGGCAGCCTCGCCGCCGCAGGCACCGGCTTCGCGGCGCCCGCGACGGCCCACCCGGCGGCGGCCACCGAGGCCGTCACCCCGCAGGCGGTGAACAACCTCGGCCTGAACGCCACCCAGGCGAAGAAGGTCCAGCGCTGGCTGAAGACGTACTGGAACTACCGGGGCTCCATCGACGGCAAGCTCGGCACCAACAGCTGGAAGGCCTTCCAGCGCTGCCTGAAGAAGTACTGGGGCTACACCGGCCCGATCGACGGCGTCGTCGGCAAGGGCACGATCAAGGCGCTCCAGCGGCTCCTGAAGGACAGCTACGGCTACCGCGGTCCGATCGACGGCATCGCGGGCTCCGGCACCAAGGCCGCGTTCAAGCGGTTCGCCAACGCCCACTGAGTCCCGCACGACGGCCCGTCCGCAACGCCCTCCGTCCCGCTGCCGGGCGGAGGGCACCGGGCGGCAGCGTCGGAGGAGACGAGGCCGACGAGTGAACCGGGGGCGTGATCACGCCCTGCGCGGTTACCCGGCCGGTATGGCGAAGCTGCACGTACCACGGCGGCACCACAGGCAGGCCGCCGACGAGACCCCGGAGCCGCGGATCCCGGCACCGGACGAGGCCGGACCCGCCCAGGACGTCGAGCGGCGGGCACCGGACACCCCCGCGAAGCTGCCCCGGCGCGCATGGTCGGCGGTGTTCAGGGGCTCGCTGCGCGAGTTCCGTGACGACGAGCTGACCGACCGGGCCGCAGCCCTCACCTACTACGCCGTCCTGTCCCTGTTCCCGGCCCTGTTGGTGCTGGTCTCCCTGCTGGCTGTCGCCGGCCGGTCGGTCACGGACAAGGTGCTGGCCAACCTGCGGAACCTCGCGCCCGGCCCCGCCCGCGACATCATCACCCGGGCGGTGGAACAGCTCCAGAACGGCGCCGGCACCGGCTCCCTCGTGGCGATCATCGGCCTCGTGGTGGCCGTGTGGTCGGCGTCCGGCTACGTGGCCGCGTTCATCCGCGCCGCCAACGCCGTCTACGACATGCCCGAGGGCCGCCCGGTCTGGAAGCTCCTCCCGGTGCGCGTCGGCGTCACCGTCGTCCTGATGGTCCTCGCCGTGGCCAGCGCGCTCATCGTGGTCTTCACCGGCGGCCTGGCCAGCCGGGCCGGGGACGCGCTCGGGCTCGGCGACACGGCGCTGACCGTATGGGCCATCGCGAAGTGGCCGGTGCTGGTTCTGCTCGTCACCGTGATGATCGCCATCCTGTACTGGGCGACCCCGAACGCCAAGGTCAGGGGTTTCAGGTGGATCACCCCCGGCAGCGTCCTCGCCCTGCTGATCTGGATGGCCGCCTCCGCCGGCTTCGCGTTCTACGTCGCCAACTTCGCCTCCTACAACAAGACCTACGGCACCATGGCTGGCGTCATCGTCTTCCTGGTCTGGCTCTGGATCACCAACCTGGCCGTCCTGCTGGGCCTGGAGTTCGACGCGGAGACCGTACGACAGCGGGCCATCGCCGGCGGCCATCCGCCGCGGGCCGAGCCGTACACCCAGCCCCGCGACACCAGGAAGTGGGACGAGGAGGACGTACGCCGCCTGGACGAGACCTGACGCGCCCGCCCTCCCCGCTCCGTCACGCGGCGTGTCCGCCGTCCACCGAGAACTCCGCGCCCGTCACGTACGCCGCCTCCGGCCCCGCCAGGAACGCCACCATGGACGCCACCTCGTCGGCCGTACCGAACCGGCCCAGGGCGGTCATCGCCGCCTGACCGGACGCGTACGGGCCGTCGGCGGGGTTCATGTCCGTGTCCGTCGGCCCCGGATGCACGACGTTCGCCGTGATCCCGCGCCCGGCCAGCTCCCGCGCCAGAGCCTTCGTCAGGCCCACCACGGCCGACTTGCTCATCGCGTACAGCGTGGCCCCGGGCCCCGGCACCCGCGCGGTGACACAACTGCCGACGGTGATGATCCGCCCGCCGCGCTCCATGACAGCGGCGGCGGACCGCGCGGCCAGGAACACTCCGCGCACGTTCACGGCGAGGAGCCGGTCGACGTCCGCGAGGGACAGGCTCTCCAGGGGCGCCATGATCCCGACGGCCGCGTTGCCCACCAGCACGTCGAGCCCGCCCAGTTCCTCCGCCGCGCGCCGCACCGCGCCCGCCGCTTCCGCCGCGTCCGCCGCGTCGGCGCGCAGCGCCACCGCCCGCCGCCCCAGCGCCTCGATGTCCCGCACGACCTCCTCGGCCGCGTCCTTGCCCCGCACATAGGTCACGGCCACGTCCGCGCCCTCCCGCGCCAGCCGCCGTGCCGTCGCCGCGCCGATGCCCCGGCTGCCGCCGGTGACCAGCGCCGTCCTGCCCCGCAAATTCGCTCCTGAAGTCATGGCTCCATCCCACCCGACGGCCAGAGGGAGCACCGGCGGCGAACGGACATCGACCTCGCCGGACGGCCGAGCGGTCAGCCCTGCGGGCACCGCGCGCGCACGCCGATGGCGCGCCCGGGTGTCTTTGGGCAGGCTGACGGCATGACACAGCCACAGCCACTGCTGCTGCCGCATCCACAGGCGAAGCTCACCGAGCAGCTTCCGTACCACCGTCTGGCCCGCCTCTCACCGCGCTACCGGTGGTGGCGCCCCCTGCTCGGGACCCTGGTCGTGGCCGTGGCGTACATGACCGCCGTGGTCGTCCTCATGCTCGTCTTCGTGGCCCTGGGCTCGGGCATGGGCTACCCCCAGGACGCCGACGGCTGGCCGGAGTTCGGCCCCGTCTCCGGCACCGCCGTGGACCTGCTCTCGATCGCCGTCGGGATACCCGTCCTGCTGCTGGTCGTGCGCTGGATCGGGCGGCGCCCGGCCGGCACGGTCTCCTCCGTGACCGGGCGGCTGAGATGGCGCTGGCTGCTGCTGTGCGTGCTGACGGCCGTGCCGATCCTCGGCCTCGCGATGGGCGCCATGCTCCTGCTCCCCACGGACGGCGAGCCGGAGAGCCAGTGGGTGGGATGGCCGGCCTTCGGGCGGGCCCTCGCCATGCTGGTGGTGCTGGTACCGGTGCAGGCGGCCGCCGAGGAGTACGTGTTCCGTGGCTGGCTGACACAGACCGCCGGGGCGTTCCTGCGCTCGCCGTGGACCGCGCTCCTGCCCCAGGCGGTCCTGTTCGCCGCCGCCCACGGCTGGGGCACGCCCTGGGGGTTCGCCGACCTCGTGGTGTTCGGCGTGGCCGCGGGCTGGCTGACCTGGCGCACCGGCGGACTGGAGGCGTCCATCGCCCTGCACACCGTCAACAACCTTCTCGCCTTCGGCATCTCGGCCGCCGTCGTGGACGGGCTCAGCAGCGACGAGACGGCGGCCGACGCGAACTGGCAGCTCGTCGTGTTCGACGTGCTGAGCATCGCGCTGTACACGGCGGCCGTGGCGTGGTGGCTACGCCGCCGCCGACTGGACCGCACGGCTCCGGCACCACAGCCACCGGCACAGCCGCCGGCTTTCGCGATGGGGTACCCGTACGGCAATGGTGTTCCGGTGCCGCAACAGTGGGCGGGGCCGGGTGCGGCGGGTGCCGCGCCGTGGGTCGGGCAGCCGGGACCGGGATCGGTTCCGGGGGTGGTGGCGAGTGCTCCGGCATCGGCGGGGCGGTCGGGACCCGGTGCGGCCGGTGCTGTGCCGTGGGCCCGTCAGGCCGGGCGGGAGGCGGGCGTTCCCCTGACGGCACCGGACGGGCCCGTCCCGCCACCTTCCGACGGCCGGCAGGCGGAGGGTACGACCCTTCCGCCCGCATCTCCGGGGGCCGGGGGAGACTGCCCGGACCGTGCGTAGGTCCGTGCCCGGGGGAGACGGCCCGGACCGTGCGTAGGTCCCGGCCGGTCTCGGCGTCCGGGCGCCCCCATTCACCGCGTGGGCGCCGCCCCTCGGGCTCAGGCGGTGTGCAGGGCCGCGTGCAGCGTGCGGACGGCCATGGTGATGGCGGCCTCGGCGGCGTGCGTGCCGCGCAGGGCGTTGA
>NZ_JBVHWM010000067.1:0-58250 GCF_055564375.1 Streptomyces sp. NPDC029138 | reverse complement strand
TGGGGGATAACGCACCCGCGAACCCGGGTTCCGTCAGTCTCTTCGACAAGAGGAAAAGCCCACTGCTACCGTTGGGCAGAAGCCCCCCCCCCCCCCACGACAGGCAGTGTGCCCTCACTCACCGCCGTGCGGATCAGCCCCGCCACCGCCGCGCCGGCCAGCTCCACCCGGTCACCCTCTGCCGCTGCCATCGCGCCGCGGGTCAGCACCAGCAGCCGAGGGCTGCCGAACTCCTCCGTGGCCAGGGCGCGTAGCACCGCGAGGACGCCGAGGGTGGTGTCGCCCACCGCCCGGGCGGCGTCCTCGTAGGCGCAGGATTCCGGGGAGCCGAGTGGCCGGGCGTCCACCACCAGGCCCAGCGGCCCGTGCCGCCGGGTGGTGTCGGCCAGGACCGCGCCCAGCGCCTTCGTGTCCCCGGACCCGGCCGGGCAGTCGCCCGCGCGGACCACCACCACGGGGACGTCACCTGCTCCGAGGTGGGTGGCCACCTGTTCCCACAGGCCGTCCTCGTCCAGGACCAGCCAGGGGCCGGGGGGCGGCGCCGCGCTGCCGGGCTCCTCCGCCGGCCCCCACACCCGCTCGCAGATCCAGTCCTGTGGAGTGTCACTCCCCTCCTGTCCGGCGTTCTGCGGACCGGAGTCGTCCCGGCCGTCGAGGCGGTCGGCGAACCGGCCCGCCATCAGATCGGCGGCGAGCTGACCTCGCTGGATCTTGCCGCTCCCGGTCTTCGGGAACTCCTCCCGTTTCACGGGCACCACGACATCGGGGACCAGCCCCATGTCCCGGGCCAGCAGAGAACGGATCTCCGTGCCGGTGCGCTGGACGGCCACCACGTCCCAACTGGTGGGGACGTAGAACAGGGCCAGCCGGTCGGAGCCCTCGTCAGGGGCGCGGAAAGCGGCCGCGGCCACGAACGTGACCTCTACGCCCTCGACCCGCTCGACCGCCGCTTCGATCTCGTGGGCGACGGTGTTCACCCCACGCACGATGATCTGATCCTTCTTGCGCCCGGTCACCACCATCGAGCCGGCGTGCACGAAGGCCAGGTCTCCGGTGCGGAACCAGCCGTCCGGCGTGTAGGAGGTGCGGTTGGCCTCGGCGTTGGCGTGGTACGAGCGCATCATCACCTCACCCGTGACCTCCAGCTCGCCCACGTGGTCCTCGGGCAGGACCTGGCCGTCCCCGCCCGTGACACGCATCGAGAAGCCCGGTACGGGCGGGCCCGCTTCCGTGAAGGTCACCGCGCCGGGCCCGCCCGGCGCCACGTGGCGCACCGCGCCGCCCAGAGAACTCTGGTCGACCGTCACCGTACCGACGCGGGGTGCGTCGCGGTCGGTGCGGGCGTACGTCACCACGGAACACGTCTCCGACATGCCCCAGCCCGGCCACACGGCGTCCGGGGCCAGCCCGTGGGGGGCGAGGAGGTCGAGGAACCGGCGGGTGGTGGCGGCCACCACCGGCTCGGCCGCGTTGGTGATCGCGCGCAGGCAGCTCAGGTCCCAGTGTGCCCGGACGATGTCCTCGGCACGCTCGTTGACCATGGCGAAGGCGAAGTTGGGGGCCCAGGTGTTCGTCGCGCGGTGCCGGTCCATCCAGTTGAGCCAGGCCAAGGGGTCGGCCAGGAACTGGGCCGTGGTCGCGTTGACGTGTCCGCATTGCAGGAACACGTCGCGCACGTTGTACATCACGATGGCCACGTGGTCGAGCGGCATCCAGTTCATGGTCACGTCGTCCGGCCCGTACCCCCTGGCCTGGGCCACGGCGTAGGTGCGGGCCGCCACACTGGCGTTCGTATGCCGGACGCACTTGGGCACCCCGGTGCTGCCGGACGTGAGCAGGTGTAGCACCGGGGAGTCCGGTCCCCCGTCGTGGACCCGTACGTCCGGGGTGGATCGCGCCAGTTCCTCGGCTTCCAGGATGCGTACTCCCGGCTCGTCCCACAGACCGCGTACCCGGGACAACTCCGGGGCCTGACTCCGGTCGGTGAGCAGATGGGGCCGGCCGAGGAGTTCCCAGGCGTTGCGCAGCCGCCGGGTCGTGGCGTTCTCCTCGGCGTACGTCGGCGCCACGGCCACCGGGGTGGGAATGAAGCCACCCAGTGCACAGGCCCAGAAGGCGGTGAGGTAGTTGCGGTTGTCGGCGAACTGGAACAGCGCGGCGTCACCCGGCCGCAGCCCCGCCGCGCGCAGCCCGGAGAGGGTGCGCCGGGCCTGGTCGAGCAACTGCGGGTAGCTCTGGAAGACCTCGTACTCCTCGCCATGATCGTCCCGGATGAAGACGGTGCCCTTGTCGGCCGCCTCTCGGGCGGCGGCGTGCAGTGCTTCGGGCAGGGTCGTGGGCGCGCCGGGCGGCAGTCGCAGAGCGGGCCCGTGGGTCTCCGAGGACCGGAGCCCCTGGGACGCCCGGTCACCGTGCCGCGTGGGGGCGGAGAGGTTCGGAGGGCTCACTGCGGGCCCCGTCGCGGGTTGCTGCGCCGGCCGGGCCGGCGATGGACCGGCCGCCCCCGCGCCGGTGGTGCGGCGGACCATGGCGTACGCCTCGGTCACCCCCGGCAGGTCGGCGACCGCCGCGGCGATCCCGTCGAGTACCTCCTGTCCCACGGCCGGCCTCGTGGCACGTCCGTCCGGGCGACCCGTCATCGTGACACCTCCGAGATCAGATCACCGAGCAGGGAGTCCGTGATCACGCTGACAAGCTCACGCGCGCTGTCCTGGAGGTAGAAATGGCCCCCGTCGAAGAGCCGTTGACGGAACGAGGCCGTGGTGTGGTCGCGCCACGCCTCCAGGGTATCGGCGGGCGTGCGCGGATCGTTCCGCCCGGCCAGCACGACCATCGGCACGTTCACGGGGGGTCCGGGCTGGGGCCGGTGCTCCTCCCACAGGCGGAAGTCGGCGCGCAGCACCGGCAGCAGCGTTCGCATGAGCTCCCCCTCGGCGACGGCGGCTTCGGTGCCGCCGAGCCGCACCAGTTCGGCGACGAACTCGGCGTCCGGCAGTCCGTGCAGGTCGGGGGCGACCGCAGGCTGGCCGGGGGCGCGCTGCCCGGACAGCAGCAGCCGTGAGGGGCCGGGCACGCCGGCCTTGTGCAGGGCCTGGGTCAGCTCGTAGGCCAGCACCGCTCCACCGCAGTGCCCGAAGAACGCGGTCCGCCCGGCCAGGTAGGGACGCAGTGCGTGCACGAGGGTGCGAACCAGCGGTTCGACCTCGGTGAAGGGCTTCTCGGCGATGCGGTTCTGGCGTCCCGGCAACTGTACGGCCAGCAACTCGATCTCAGGAGGCAGCAGCGCGGCCCACTCCGCGAAGAAGGACGCACCGGCTCCCGCGTGCGGGAAGCAGAACAAGCGCCAGCGAGGGGCGGTCCGGCGCGCACGCCATACGTACGGGGTCTCCACCAGCAGGTCGTCCGTTCCGCCCCGACCGGAAGCCGGGGCGGGGATGCGGCTCGTGGTGTTCTCCATGGTGCGGCTCACCTCGTTGGGTTGGGCGAATGACTGGCCTCGGGACCACTGGCACCGCGGGCGCCGGGCGCCGACGCGACGGCCGCGGCCAGGTGCGCCGCGAGGTCGGTGACCGTGGGGTGGCTGTAGAGATACGTGGGCGGCAGGTCGACCCCCAGCGAGTCGTGCAGTCGCTCGCGCAGCCGCAGGCTCATGAGCGAGTCCAGACCCATGTCGGCGAGACCCCGATCGTCCTCGATCTCCTCTTCGGGTGTGCCCGTGACCCGGCCCACTTCGGCGCGCAGGCGCTCGGTCAGTTCGGCCGGCGAGAGCGGGGCGGCGGCCTTCTCCGATCCGGCCCGTCGCACGGGACGCCCGTTGTCGGTGCCGCCGCGTTCCGCGGGGGGCGACGCGTCCGCCCGCCAGAGCCAGTCGGTCCACGCGGCGAGCCCGGAGTCCCGCGGTGGCGGGGAGAGGGCCGGGCCCGCGTCCGCGCAGGCCAGCACGCAGAGGTCGGCCGGGCTCTCGGCCACCGCGACGGCCAGAGCACGCAGGGCGTCCCGCGGTTCCATCGCGGACAGCCGGCCGAAGTGGGTGTCGCGGGTCCGCCCGCGGGTGGTGGTGTACATCCCGCCGCCTGCCCAGGGGCCCCAGTGGACAGCGGTGCCCGGCAGCCCCCGTGCGCGTCGCTGCCGCATCACCTCGGCCATCGCCGCGTTCGCGGCGCTGTAGGCGCTCTGGCCGGGCGCTCCGAACACCGCGGCGATCGAGGAGAAGCAGATGAAGAAGTCCAGCTCCTGGCCCTCGGTGTACTTGTCCAGCAGCCAGGCGCCGGTGGCCTTGGGAGCGATGACCTCGGCCAGCGCCGCGTCGTCGACCCCGGCCAGCGTGGCGTCCCGCAGTACCCCGGCAGCGTGTATGACGCCGCGCAGTGGCGGACGGCCACGTTCGAGATGCATCAGCAGGGCCCGCACCTGTTGCGGGTCGGTGATGTCTGCCCGGGCGGTCAGCAGGTCGGCCCCGGCGGTGCGCACGGCCGCGGCGGCTTCGTCGGACACTCCCCTCGCGGACCTGCCGAGGGCGACGATGTGCCGGGCCCCTGCCTCGGCGAGCCAGGTGACCACGTGGGAACCGAGGGCTCCGCCGGCGCCGGTCACCAGATAGGTGCCGTCCGGCCGCACTCGCCGGTGCCCGCCTCGGGGGCCTTCGGCGTGCTCCCGGACGCGCGGGACATGGCGGCCTCCGCGTGCGTACGAAATCTCACGGGGTCCCCGGCCGGCTGCCAAGTCGTCGAACACCTCGTCGACGTCGAACCCCGCGTCGACGCGGCCCGCGTGCAGGCCGGGCACCTCGATGCAAAGGTGTCGCAGTCTCGGGTGCTCGGCACTCACGGCCCGGACGAACCCCTTGATCGCCGAGTGTTCCGCCGGCATCGCGGCGGTCGCCGGAAGGATCAGACCGAGGCAGCCCTCCGCGGCCCCCGAAGCCACGGCGAGGCGCTGGAAGAGCGATCGTGTGTCGCGCAGGGCGTTCCACCGGGCCGGGGCGCGGGTCGGTGGCGGACTGTCGGTCCCGTCCCCGATGATCTGGACGATCCGCCAGGGGCCGCGCGTCCGGTCCAGGAAGCCCTCGACGGCGGGCCACAGGCCGTCGCTCTCCCTGTGAACGTCCTCGGGCGCCCCGGACGGCGTCGTGGTGAGGATCAGCAGGTCCTCCCCGCGCTCGCGCACTCGCCCGGCGAGCGCGGCGCGCAACTCGGAGTCCGCGCCGATCAGCAGCCAGGAGAGAGCTTCCCCGGACGGTTCGGGGCGCGGAGCGTCGTCCGGTGTCCACACCACGTCGTGCAGGAGGGGCCTGGACGCCTCCCCGGGGGCGGGACGGGACGGTCCTGCCCAGTAGGTCCGGCGGGGCCGAGCCGACGGCGGAAGCAGGACCCGCCGCCGGGCCGGGGCGGCTCCGGGGGCCGGCACCCGGTCGATCAGCCCCGCGGTGAACAACTCCGCCTGTGCGCGGCGCACCTGGCTGACAAACCCGGGGGGACGCGTCGAGGGGACGAACAGGTGCTCCTTCTCCCCGGTGATGGTGCGCCCGATGCCGCTCAGCACGGACGACGGGCCGATCTCCAGAAAGGCGCGCGACCCGGAATCTGCCTGGCGGCGCAGCGCGTCCGCGAACCACACCGGTTCCCGCACCTGCCGGACCCAGTACTCCGGGCTGTCGAGGGCGGGGACCCGGGCGGCACCGCCCATCGCGGGGGCCATCGGCAGGGCGGCCGGGCGGAGCTCGGCCCGCGACACGACCTGTGCGAAGGGAGCCAGCATCGCCTCAACGGCAGCGCAGTGGAAGGGATGTGTGGTCTCCAGGGCGACCGCGGTGCTGTCCGGACCCAGGGCGGCGACCGTGGCCGCGACGTCTTCCTCAGGCCCGGCCACCACCAGGCTGGAGGGGCCGTTGACCACCGCGATCTCGGCGCCGCCGACCAGGACGCGGGACACCCTCTCCGGAGGGGCCGACACCGCCCACATCGACCCGCGTGCGGCGTACTTGTCCATCAACCGGCCTCGGGCGGCGACCAGTTCGAGGGCGGTGGCCTGGTCGAAGATCCCCGCGGCGCATGCCGCCGCGTACTCTCCGAGACTGTGCCCGAGCACCGCTCCGGGGGTGACGCCCCAGGATTCCCACAATCGGGTGAGGGCGTACTGGAAGGTGAAGAGAAGCGGTTGCGCCCACCGCGCCTCGGTGCGCAGTCGCTGGGCGTCCGCCAGTACCAGCTCGTACAACGAGCCGTCGAGATGGCGGGACAGCAGCGCGTCGCAGCCGCGCACCGCTTCGAGGAACTCCGGTTCTGCCTGGGCCAGTTCGGCCGTGGCCCGAGCGACTCGGCTGCCCTGACCGCTGTAGAGGAAGACCGGTGCCTGCGGGTCGGAGGGGGCGACGCCGGTGAACGAACCGGGGACACGGTGCGGGCCGGCCGCGTCGGCGGAGTCCTCCGTCGGCGACGCGATGGCAGCCAGGCGCTTCGTCCACGTCGCGGTGTCGCTGCCGAGGACGGCCACGCGATGCCGCCAGACCGGGCGCCCCTCGCGGACCGTGGTGCCGACCTCGCCTGGCGTGAGTTCCGGGTGGTCGCGCAAGTGGCGGCGGTAGTCGTCGGCCAGGGCGCGCAGCGAGGCCGCGTCCGGCGCGGACAGCGCCAGCAGATGGACTTCGTCCCTGGCGTCGCCGGCGTGCGCCGCGGGCGGGAGGGCGGGCGCCTGCTCGACGATCATGTGCGCGTTGGTGCCGCCCGCCCCGAAGGAACTCACTCCGGCCAGGCGTGGCTCGCCCTCCTGGGTCCTCCATGGCGTCGCCTCGGTGGGGATGTGGAACGGAGAGGCCGCCAGATCGATCTCCGGGTGCGGAGTGCGGTGATTGAGGGTCGGCGGGATCATGCCGTGCTGCACGGTGAGCACCGTCTTGATCAGTCCGGCCATTCCCGCGGCCGAGTCGAGGTGCCCGACGGACGGCTTGACGGTGCCCAGCGCGCACCGCCCCCGCCCAGCCCCGTCCAGGCTGAACGCCCGGGTGAGAGCGCTGAACTCGATCGGATCGCCCACGGTGGTCCCGGTGCCGTGCGCCTCGACGTAACCGATCCGGTCCGCGGTCACGTCCGCCGCCGTCAGGGCGGCACGGACGACCTCCACCTGGCCCTCGACGCTCGGGGCGGAGTAAGCCATGCGCCGCGCCCCGTCGTTGTTCACAGCGCTGCCCCTGATGACCGCGCAGATCGGATCGCCTTCGGCGAGAGCGTCGGCCAGCCGCCGCAGGACGACCACCCCGGCGCCGCTGCCTCCGACGGTGCCGCGGGAAGACGCGTCGAAGACCCGGCACACGCCGTCGGGCGAAAGGATGCCGCCGTCGCGGAAGACGTAACCGGAGGCCGGCGGGGTCTGCACGGCGGCCGCTCCGGCCACGGCTATGTCGCAGTCACCCGCGGCCAGCGCCCGTGCCGCCAGATGGACGGCCACAAGCCCTGTCGAGCAGGCGGTCTGCACGGTGAGGCTCGGTCCGCGCAGCCCGAGTCTGTACGACACACGTGTGCACAGGTGGTCGTTGTCGTTGCCGAAGGAGATCTGAAGCGGTGCCAGTTCGTCCAGGAGCTCGGGATCACGGGCGAGCACGCTGTGGAAGTAGCCGGCACGCTCGGTCCCCGCGTACAGGGCCATGCCCACTCCGCCGAAGCAGCCGACCCGGCGGTCGGCCAGGCGCCTCGGGTGGTGGCCTGCGCGCTCCAGTGCCTCCCACACACACTCGAGGAACAGCCGCTGCTGGGGGTCGGTGATCCGCGCCTCCATGGCGGACATGCCGAAGGTCTCCGCGTCGAACTCGGCGGCTCCCTGGAGATGTCCGGCCACGGGAACGTAGCGAGGGTCCTCGATCAGCCGGTCGGGGACCCCCGCCGCGCGCAGTTCCTCAGGGGTGAACCGGCGGATCGCGCTGCGGCCGGAGACCAGGTTGGCCCAGTACGCCTCCGGGGACGCCGCCCCCGGGAAACGGCAGGCCATGCCGATGACCGCGATCCGGTCGTCGCCCGGCCCGGACGGTGCGGGCCGCCGGGGCGCCGCGAGGGCGGCAGCGCCGCCGGCTGCCCCGGTCGGCGCGGCCCGCCCCGACAGCAGGTGGGCCGCCAGCGCCTCCACGGTTCCATGGCTCATCAGTTCCGTCAGGGAGACATCCACACCGAAGCGGTCCCGCAGCCTGCTCTGCAGCACGGGAAGCTGCACGGAGCGCCCCCCGTTCTCGAAGAACGTCCGATCGTGCGCGACCGGCCTGCCGAGCACCTCCTGCCACGCCTGACCCACCAACCGCCGCATCCCCTCCGGCGACCGGGGCACGCCCCCTTCCGCCGGGTTCTCCGAGGCCGCGGCCATCACGTCCGGGCTTCCCTCGTCGGCACGGCCGTGACCGCGGCCGCGATGTCTTCGGCGGTGTCCGGTGGCGGCCCTCCGGCCTCCTGCACGGTCAGCAGCGCCGCCAGCGCCCCGACGAGACCGGCCTGTGCCGACGCGACCCCCGGCGCTCCGTCCGCCCGTCGCGGCTCGCGGATCAGCCCGGCGAGAGCGGCATGGGTGAGATGACCCCCCGTGCCCCCGAGCGCGAGGTCCCCAGGACGGATCGGCGCGGCCTCGGTGCGCGGTTCCACGCCGAACTCCCAGTGGCTGACGAGGACGACGCGTTCGTCGCCCGTGGCCTCGGGCCGGTCGGTCACGAGGAGGTCCCCGGCGGGTCCGGCACCGCCGTCGGCCTGCCCGCCGGTTCCGGGCAGGGCGACCGTGGCGCCCAGCAGCAGTACGGCGCAGGCGGCGACCAGCAGGTGACGGGGCTCGCGCACCCGTACCTCGGCGACCGAGCCCGGCTCCAGGCCGCGTTGCGCCAGGACCCCGGCGAGGTAACCGATCCGCTCGGCGAGCATCGCGCGTGAGACAGCGGCCTCGCCGTCGGCCGCCTCCGCATGGCCGGACGACGGATCACGCAGGAATTCCTCGATCAGCCGCGGCACCCACGGCCCCTCCTCGCCGGCCGCGTCCCGCGCCCCGGCGGTCGCGGACGATGGCGGCAGGGCGGGGACGATGGCGTCGAGCAGCAGGGTGTACCCCTCCGCGAACTCGCGTACGACGGCCTCGTCCAGGACCTCAGGGTGGTGGACCCAGTCGAGGGTGTAGGTGTCGCCGCGTTCCACGACGTGCAGTTCGAGGGCGTCATGGACGGACGGGGACGCCTGGTCGAGGAGTTGGGCGCGCAGGCCCGGGAACGAAGGAGGGTCCTGGTGGTGCCAGTGGAACGAGGCCGCCGGCGCGGTGCCGGCAAGCGGGACCACCGCATCCGACCCCGCGTGCCGGGTCGCCTCCGCGACGGACTCGTGCAGGGCCCGCAGGTGTGTCCGGGGAGTGTCGTCCGGCCGCAGCGCCGAGCGGACGGGCAGGCCGCAGTCCCGGGGGAACACCAGGGAGTCCAGTCCGTCCCCGGCCACGCGGCGCGCCGCGCGCACGCCCACCACCAGTTCCTCATGCCCGCTGATCCGGTGCAGCAACTGGGCGTAGACACTCATCAGCACCAGGTACGGGGTCGTGTGGCACTCGGAGGCGATGCGGCGGACGCGGCGGCGCAGCGTTCCCGGGAGCGGCACGCTCACCCGCCTGCCGTCGGCCGTCGGGCAGCTCGGAGGGGTGAGTGCCGCAGGTACGGCGTCCGCCCCGTCCGGCAGGCGCTCCCGCCAGTAGGCGCGGTCCGCCGCCTCTGCCGACGGGTCCGTCAGCCGCTCCAGTACCGTCCGCAGGGGTGCGTCGCGCGGGGTACTTGCCGGCTTCCCCGTCCTGCGCGCTCCGTACGCCTGGCCCCATGCGTCCAGGAGGAGATCCACCGCCGCACTGTCGGCTACGAGGTGGTGCACCGTCAGGGCCAGGGTGTGCTCCCCCTCGGTCTCCCGCAGCAGCCGCGCCCGCAGGAGCGGACCGCGCTCCGGGGCGAGGGGTTCCCGTGCCGCCTCGGCGGCCCAGGCCTCGACGGCCGTGCGAAGCTCCGCGCCGTCGAGATGCGAGAGGTCGGTCAGCGGGATGGCGACAGGGATCGCGTCAAGCACGCGCTGCTCGTTACCGTCCGCGCCGAAGACCAGACGCAGCGCCTCGTGCCGCTCCGTCAGATCGCGGAGGGCGCGCTCCAAGGCGGTGCGGTCCAGCTCCCCGGTCAGGCGCACGAGCCGGACGTGCTGGTGAGCGGCTTCGGTGCCGGTGGCGGCGCGGCGCGACCAGATGAGACGCTGGACCTCGGTCAGCGGCAGCCCTCCCTCGTCGGGGGTCTTCGCCGGGACAAAGGGAGCGATCGTGACCGCCGGGCGGTCCGCCTCCGTGCCGGCGGCGCCCTCCCGTGCGCTCTGCGTCTCTTTCCGAAGCTGGTCGAGTGCCCCGAATCCGGCGCGTACGACGTCGGGCGTGGCGCCGAAGTCGACGAAGCAGGCGATCTCGTCGACCCCCGCCTCGGCCAGGGCCTCGGCCACCGGGCGGCAGCTCTCCGGCGTGCCGACGAGCGAGCGGCCCCGCACGTACCGGTTGAACGCCTGGTCGATCAGGAACTCCTGGTCGTCCTCGGAGAGAGAGTGCAGGTCCACGCGGCGGGTGGGATCCGCCTGGTACGACTGGAGGTCGGCGGCCGACCGCAGATAGGACCGCAGTGGCTCGCGGGCCGCCGCGAGAACCGTGTCGTGGTCGTCACCCACCATGGTGTGCAGCAGTACCGCCACATGACCGGTCCGTGGGTCGTGTCCCGCATCCGCCAGTGCCTGGCGGTACAGGGTGACCTTGGCGCGCAGCGTCTCGATGTCCTGGGAGAGCAGGTTGGTCAGGATGCCCACACCGTGCCGGCCCGCCGCCTTGAACGTCTCCTCACTGCCCAGGGCGGTGAGCCACACCGGCAGTTCGGGTTGCACGGGCCGGGGGAACACCTGGACCGGGACCTCCGTGCCGTCGGGCTTCGAGAAGCGCACGCTCTCCCCGCGCCACAGGGCGCGCACCTGCGTCATCGCGCTCAGCGTGCGTGCCTTCCGTTCGCCGAACGCCTCCGGGGCCAGCACGAAGTCCTGGTCGTTCCAGCCGGACGCGAACGCGATCCCCGCGCGCCCGCCCGACAGGCTGTCCACCACCGCCCACTCCTCGGCGACCCGCAAGGGGTGGTGCAGAGGGAGTACCACGCTCCCGGCGCGGATGTGCAGCCGTTCGGTCTCCTGGGCGAGCGCTGCGGCCAGCACCGCCGGGTTCGGCGAGAATCCCCCGAGCTGGTGGAAGTGCCGCTCAGGCAGCCAGACGGCCTGGAAGCCGCTGCGGTCGGCGAACCGCGCCCCGTCAATGACCAGTTCATGGTGCTCGGCGGAGCTCACCCCCGGAGGTGAGCCGAAGAACGAGAGACTGAAACCCAGCGGGCGAAGTTCACCGCGGTCGGCCACGACCTGTCTTCCGGACGGCTCCCCACCCGGTACCGAGGCTCCGTGGGCCGGGACGGACTCGCTGCGGGGGCGAGGCTCGCTGCGGGGCAGGGGCTCACTGTGGGGGCGGCTCTCGGCCCGTGCCACGGGGTTGACGACCACGGCACCGGCGGAACGGGCGGGAGCGACGCCCGACCGGGTCTCCCACACCCCGGCATCGCGCATCTCGGTCACCGCGTCGGTCACCGCCGCGCGCACCTGGGCGATGTCCTTGTCCGTGTGTGCCGTCGACAGGAAGCAGGAACCGGTCTCCACCAGGAAGACCCCACGCCGTGCCAGGTTGAGCCGCAGCAGGTCCAACTGCATCGGCTGGTAGACGAAGCTGTAGTTGCCCGAGTGCACGAACCGGAAGAACGAGCCGAAGCGCCGGGCACTCAGCGGGACGCCGAGTCCCGTGAAGCAGTCGTTGAGATCGTCGATCAGTTCAGCGGCGCGCTCGTTGAGCCGCTCCTGGAGCCTGGGCCCCTGCTCCACGAGGTGTCCCAGCACAGCGTTGGCCGCGGCGAGGGCCAGCGGATGCTTGACGTAGGTGCCCGCCGTGTACGTGATGGGGGCGTCGTCGGCCATCGCGGATGGTCCCACCCAGGATCCGCCGTCCACGAGTCCCAGAATCTCGGCTCGTCCTCCCACCGCGGCCATCGGCAGCCCCGCCGCGAGCGTCTTGCCGTAGGTGACCAGGTCGGCCGGTACCTGGAACCACGCCTGGCCTCCGCCCGGCGCGATCCGGAACCCGGTCAGCACCTCGTCGAGGACGAGCAGCGCCCCGTGGTCGCGCGTGATGCGTCGCAGCTCGCGCAGGAACGGGCCGGCGTGCTCGCCCGGGTCGCGGTTCTGCACCGGCTCCGTGACCACGGCGGCCAGCTCATGGCCGTGCTCGGTGAGCCAGCGCAGCGACTCGGGCCGGTTGAAGGGGAGCACGACCATGTCGTCGACCAGGTTCTGCGTGACGCCCGGAACCTGCGGCGCGGCGGTGTACGCGGTACCGGCCGGGTCGCGGGTGACGAGCGTCCCGTCGAAATGCCCGTGGTAGGCGTTGGCGAACACCACGATCCTGGACCGTCCGGTCGCCGCCCTGGCCAGGCGCATGGCTGTCATGACGGCCTCGGTGCCCGACACACAGAAGTTCACCCGCTCGACCCCGGTCAGCAGGCGGACCTTCTCGGCCACCTCCCCGGACAGTTCGCCTTCCGGTCCCAGGTGGATCCCGGCATCGAGCTGCGCGCGCAGGGCTTCCTGGACCACGTCCGGGCTGTGTCCGAGCAGGTGGGACCCGAAGCCCATGGCCAGGTCCACGTACTCGTTGCCGTCCACGTCCCACAGCCGACCGGCCCGGCTGGCCCGTCCCCAGATCGGGTAGCGTGCCGCCGCCATCTCCGGGAGGCGACCGAAGGCGTTGCGCCGGTTGCTGGTCAGGCCGCCCTGGTGACGCTCGGAACGTTCCAGCGAGCCATGTGTGTTGCGCAGATGCTGATCGATGACGTCGTGAATGTAGCGCTGTGCACCGGAGCCGTGGCCGGTCCTCGCCGGCGCGGCCGCAGGCCCGGGTCCGGCAGCTCCCCCGGATCCGGGCGTCGCCTCCGGCTCGGACGCCACCTCCGTGTCAGGTGTCTGGCGCTCCAGCAGGGCGCGCAACTGCTCGACCTCACGTTGCAGGCGGCTCAGTTCGTCAGCGTGCGCGGGGTCCGCGACGCGGTCGGTCGCCAGGTCGCGGCCCTGCCCCGGTTCGTCCGCGGGTACCGCGTTGGGCTGGGCAGGACTTCCGAGGACGGGCTGGGCAGGATTCTTGGGGCCGGGCTGGAACAGGCTTTCAGGCACGGCCCGGGGACTTTCGGGCACGGCCCGGGGAATTTCGGCGATGGGGCCCGCCATGAAAGGTGACCCGGACTCGGCCCTCGCGCCCCCACCGGTCCCCTGCGCCGCCGCCGTCGGCTTCCCGGCAGCCGCCGCACGCACCACGTGTTCGGCGATGGCTGACACGGTGGAGAGTTCCTCGAAGAACTGCCGTACCGACAACTGGATCCCGTACCGGCGCTCGATCCGTCCCACCAGGCCCACGAAGCTCGGGGAGTCGGCACCGAGGTCGAGCAGGGGAACATCCTCATCGACCTCGTCCGGATCGAGACCGATCAACTCGGCGACGGAGGCACGGAGGTAGGCCACGGTCTCGCGCATGAGGACACCTGTTTCTTCGGCCTGTCGGGGGCGGGTGGACTCGGGCTCACCGGTCGTGTCCGGCCGCGGGACGCCCGCCAGCCATAGCGGACGTCGCTGAAAGGGATAGGTGGGGAGGCGGACGGTGCGGCTGCCGCGCTGCACGGCCGACCACTCCACGGGCAGTCCCAGCGTGTACAGGGCGGTCACCACCGCGAGCGCGTCCCGGCGGGCGGTCTCGCCGTCGGTGCAGCGGATCGTGTGCAGGGTACGAGGCGTCTCATCCCCCTTGGCGGGCGTGCCGGGCGAAGAAGCGGTCGTGACAGGGAGGTCCGCGCCGATCAGCACGACATGCCGGACGTCCTCCGGCAGACCTGCCCAGGGATCCGACGGGCGGCTGTCCTCTCGTGGCGTCCGCCCCGTCAGCACGGCTGCCACGGCCTCGTCCAGGGATGCCTCGCCGAACCAGCAGGCCGCAGCGGCTCCCCCCGCCCGGGCGGACAGGACGAAGGGGCGCAGACCCCAGGAACCGAGCAGCGCGCACAGGGCGTAGTGCCAGGCGAACTCCGTGAGCGCCTCAAGCCGTTCGCCGTCCGCGGGGACGGCTGTCATGGCCGTCTGAACAGCCTGCCACGCCGATGCGAACGCAGGCCAGACGGCAGCGATTTCAGAGGGCGGCGTGGGTTCCCGTGCGATGTCGGAGCCAGAGCCGGAACCTGCGACGACTACGGCAGCACGTGGGCGAACGCCCGGTCGTACGTCGCCGACGTACGGTCCGCCGATACCTTCCTCCGCCGGGTCGTCGAAGGCCAGGAGCCGGGAGCGAAGATCTTCGGTGCTGTCGGCGACACATCCCCACCGGTACCGGAAGGCGTGACGTCCCAGTGTCGCCCCGGCGCAGATGTCCGCGAGCGGGGCCGCTGCGCCGGAGGACGACGCGGTCAGGTGAGCGGCGTGACGTGCGGCGAGCTCGCTCAACGCTCGGGGGGACTTCGCGGACAGGGTGAAGGGCCAGGGCCCGGGCGCGGGAGACGTGACGACGGGCGGTGCGGCCTCCGCCACCACCACGTGGCAGTTGGTGCCGCTCATGCCGAACGCGGAGACCCCTGCCATCCGCTCCCGGGCCCCGCGGGGCCAGTCCCGCAGCTCGGTGTTCACCACCACGGGTGGGTCGTTCCAGCGGATGTGTGGATTGAGCCGGCGCACGTGCAGGGTCGGCGGCACCTGCTCGTGCACGAGGGACAGCACCACTTTCATCAACGACAGCACACCGGCCGCGGCTTCCAGGTGACCGAAGTTGGTCTTCACCGAGCCGATGCGCAGGGGACTGTCCCGCTCGCCTCCGAAGACGGCCTGGAGGGCGCCGACTTCGATCGGGTCGCCTAGCTCCGTGCCCGTGCCGTGTGCCTCCACGTAGTCGATGTCGCCGGGGCGCAGGTCGGCGTCACGCAGCGCTCCGGCGATCACTGCTTCCTGGGCCGACGGGTTGGGGGTGGTCAGACCGGCGCTCGTCCCATCGTGGTTGATGGCGGACCCCCGCAGCACGGCGAGGACGGGATCCCCGTCGCGCAGGGCGTCCTCCAGTCGTTTCAACACGACCATGCCGACCCCCTCTCCCAGTCCGAAGCCCTCGGCCTCCGCGTCGAAGGCGCGGCAGCGAGCCCGGGCAGCGAGTGAGTTCATCCTGCGTCGGCTCGCCACGCTCCAGGCGCTCAGGAGGAGTTGGGAACCGCCGGCGAGGGCGAGGTCGCACTCCTCCTGCCGCAGGCTCCGCAGCGCGAGATGGGTGGCGACCAGGCTGGAGGAACAGGTCGTGTCCAGTTGGAGGACGGGCCCGTGCAATCCGAGCAGATGCGCGATCCGGCCGGCCGCCATCCCCCGGTTGACGCCGAGAAGCGTGTACGGGTCCATGAGTTGGCCCCGGCGCGGGTCCGCGGCGAGTAGGGAGTAGTCGTCCGTGCCCATGCCGAGGAAGACGCCGGTCGGGCTGCGCCGCAGCGTGTCCGCTGCGGTGTTGGCATGCTCCAGGGCCTCCCAGGCGACCTCCAGCAGCAGCCGGTGCTGGGGGTCTACGGCGGCTGCCTCTTTGGGGGAGATCCGGAAGAAAGTAGGGTCGAACCCGCTCACCTCTCGTAGGAAGGCACCCTCCACCGCACGGGCGTGGTCGTCCGCGTCCCCTTCCGCTCCGTACGGGGACCGGGCGTCCCACCGTCCCGCCGGTACCGGTCCGACGGCGTCGAAGCCGTCGCGCAGCGCCGTCCAGAGGGCGTCGGGTGATGTGATGTCCGGGGGGAGGCGACAGCCCATGCCGATGACCGCGACCGGGGCGGGGCGGGCGGGAACGGTGTCGTCGCAAGCATCTACGCTCGGGGGCATGTGGGGGTGGTCGCCTCACCTTCGCCGCTCATGCACCACGCCGTGGCTCTTCGTGTCCGGGACCTGGTCGGCCGCCCTTGAGTCTGCCGAGAAGCCCGGGAGCGGTCACGAGCGTTGAGCGCACAGTTCCTTACAATCAGCGCACTCGGCCGAACCCGTCGACACCGGGCCATTTGTCCAGGTCCGAGCGTTCCTGTACTGATCCTTCCCGCCCCTTGCCCGCATAGGCGGCCACTGACCCGGGGTAACTCCCTTGGGGAGCATCGGCCCGGACGGTACCGAAGAGTGATCGCTCCGTCCGCGCGGGCCGCAGGCCGTTGTCCGCACGAAAGGAATCAGGAAGCACAGTGGAAAGCGCCGCGCCTGAATGGACTCGGACGGAACTGGATTCCGCCGGCCACCACAGCACACCCCGGTGGGAAGACGAGGCGATCAGTTGGTCGCCTTCCGGTCCGGATTCCAGGTGGTCCTCACAACACCACAGCGCCACGTCAACGGATGCCGAGGACGTCCACGTCTCGGTCGTGGACCTGTCCGCCTTACCACCTGATCCGCCCGGCCATGAGGAGAGCACACCGCACAGGAAGGAATGGCAGGTCATTCTGGTGTCCGACGGGCACGTCTCGCTGTGCCGCAAGCGCGCCTCCCTGCGCCTCGGCCCCGGCGACCTGACGCTCTGGTGGGGGGCCGAGCCACTGGAGGCCGTCGCGGTGGCACGCGAGGGAACCCCGAGGGCGACGGTGCTTCACCTGCCCCCGAGCCTGCTGCCCCTCCACCGCAGCCGGCTGCGGGAGCTGATGGCCCGACCGCTGTCCTCCACCAGCGGGGTGGCCGCCCTTCTCGCCTGCCACATGCGGGACCTGGTCGCGCATTCGGCCACTGTGCGGCTGGCGCAGTCGGCCTGGCTGAAGCAGGCAGCGGTCAGCCTGGTGGCGGCACTCCTGACCGGCGCGCCCGAGGAGCTCCGCAAGGAGAGCAGCCTGCGGCGAGACACGCTTCTGCGCATGGGCAAGACACACATTGAGCTCCACCTGGACGACCCGTCCCTCTCCCCGACCACGATCGCGGCGGCACTGCACATCTCGGTGCGCTACCTGCACTGCGTGTTCCAGCAGGACCCGATGACGGTCAACCGGTTCGTGCAGACCCGGCGCCTCGAGCGGTGTCGACGTGATCTGGCCGATCCCGCGAAGGAAGGGCTGAGCGTGGACGTCATCCGGACGCGCTGGGGCTTCCAGGACGCGACGGTGTTCAGCCGGGCGTTCAAGAAGGCATACGGCACCACTCCGGGCGAGTATCGCAGGCGGCTCCGCCGGAGGGGATGGTCTCCGAATCCGGCCCGGCCAAGCCTGCGCTGAGGGGCCGAGTCTGCGCGACCGGTACGCAGGAGCTCTCCCGACGAACTGCGGGACCCCGCCCGCAACGGGCCGTGGGGCCGGGTTCATGACCTGTTCCGCCGCTGGCAGCGGGATGACACCGGGGGTGTGGATCGTCACCCGACTCCAAGCCGAGGCGGGCGCGAAGGGCCTGATCACCCGGGACGTGAACGTCGACTCCACCGTCTGCCGCGCCCACCAGCATGCCGCCAGGGCGGCGAAAAAGGTGATCTGTAAAGGGAGCCGCCCGGCGGCACTGCCGTCGAGTCGGCCGATCACGGCCTCGGACGCTCCCGAGACGGGCTGTCGACCAAGAATCCACCTTGCCGTCGAGCAGGTGCGGAAGCCTCTGTCGGTGCTGATCACGGCTGGGCAGCGAGGCGATTCCCCGCAGTTCGAACCGGTCCTGGAGGCGATCCGGGTGCCCTGCCTCGGCCCTGGGCAGCCCCGCAGCCGGCCCGACCAGGTGCGGGCCGACAAGGCGTACGACTCCCGCCGCGACGGGCTTACCTGCCTAGACGCGGGATCAACGGCATGCCGTCGAGTGCGGGATCAATCACCTCAAGCGGCAACGGGCCTTCCCAAGCAGCCGCTAACGCGGAGAGAGGAAACGCTTGAGCAGTTCTTGTGCCATGACATGACCGTGGTCTTCGGCGACCTGTAAATCACCCGGTGCGCTGGAGACGGGCTACCACTGGCAGTGAACGTGGGTGCTGTGGCCCTTGTCGCCGGGGCCGAGGACCAGTGTGGCGCCGAGCTTGCGGCAGGCGGTCATGAGCCCGCGGTGATCGGCCCTCTTGCCCACGTGACGGCCGTTGATCCAGGTCACGTCGACGGCGCGGCCCGCGTAGTGCTTGGAGGTACGGCTGTGCTCTCCGCCGACGAGTTCGGAGATCTGGAACTTGTAGTGGTGCTGGGTGTTGAGCTTCAGGACACCGTTGAGCATCCGCGTGTCGAGCGCGACCCGTGCACCCTTCTTGTGGCCCCACGGGCTGGTCCTGGCCAGGCCCCCGTTGGAGACATCGACCAGATTCTGCCGCGGGAGGGACGCCTTGTCGGTACCGCCCACGTGCGCCTTGGCGTAGGTGATTCCCTTCGTGTTCAGGATGGAACGGGCCAGCCGAGCCGACTCGCTCGCCGGCTTCGCGGGGGTGTGGTGCCGGGCTGCTTTTCCCTGCTTCCCCGGGGAAGGCTCCACTGTGGCGGCCGGCCCGGCAGCAAGAGCGATGGCCGAGACCGTCACAGCGACGCAGACGGCGAGACGCTTCATCGGTGGGTCCTCATTCCTCTGTGGACGGCAGAACTGATCAAGAGGAAAGCAGGTGACCGGGCGATGTCCGGCAATCCAGCAGGATTCCCACCTGATCGAGGTACCTCCGCGTCAACACCGCGTCGCGCACAAGAGACCGCCACGAGTGAGCTGGGTCGCTCTTCAACGAGAAGGGCACGCAGGGCGGGGCGACTGCCACCGAATGCGTCTCTGCGTAGCTGGCCGGATATCACCCTGCGCTACATGAGCTTCCGCTGGAGGTTGCGCCGTGCAGACCCTCGCCGCATGAACTTCACGGTGGACAGCAACTCGCCGATGCGCGGGTGGGTAGGGAGGCACGTCACGCCGCAGTTCGGACCGGGGCCATCTGGATCCCGGTGTCTTGGCTGGCCAGAGGCGTGCAGCGGGTACCGGCAAGCGTCGTGGCACTCGCCGGCGTCATGTACGTCCTGCGGACCGGTGTCGCCTGGCTCGATGTCCCCGCGGAGGCCCTGGGCTGCTCCGGAGCGACGGCCTGGCGCCGGCTGCGGGACTGGACCGAGTCCGGAGTCTGGCCCCGCCTGCACGCCGTCCTGCTGGACGAGTTGGGCCGAGCCGGCCTGCGCGACCTCGACGACTGCGCCGTGGACGGCTCGCACATTCGGGCGCTCAAAGGGGAGACCATGTCGGCCCCTCGCCCCTCGACCGGGCACGTCCGGCTCCAAGCACCACCTGATCGTCGACCGCCACGGGACCCCACTCGCCGTGACGCTCACCAGCGGCAACCCGCACGATGTCACCCAGCTCATGCCCGCGCTGGACGCGGTCCCGCCGATCCGGGGTCTGCGCGGACGACCTCGCCGCAAGCCCCGCCGGGTGTATGCCGGCCGCGGATACGACTTCGGCAAGTACCGCCGCCTGCTAGGGAAGCTGGCATCAAGCCCATGATCGCCCGACGCCGCGTCGCCCACGGCTCCGGACTGGGCAAGGTCCGCTGGGTGGTCGAGCGCGCTTTCGCCTGGCTGCACCAGTTCAAGCGGCTCCGCATCCGCTACGAGCGACGCGCGGGTCTCCATCAGGGCCTGCTCGAACGGCCTGCGGCCTCACATGCCTCCGCCGCCCGCGGACTTCATCCGAAGCGATCAGTTAGATCCCTTGAACGCGGCGGTGGTGCAGCGTCGTGTGACCATGCGGGTATGACACCTGGTCGGATCATCTTCCTCAACGGCACGTCCAGCTCAGGGAAGTCGAGCGTCGCGCGGGAGCTTCTGGACATCCTGGACGACGGCGTCTTCTTCCACTTGGCAGTCGATGCCTTCAACGCGATGCGCAGCAAGCGGGAGCTCGACGCGGAGGAGCTCGACGCCGCGCTGAAGCGAACCCGGATGGGCTTCCACCGATCGATCGCAGCCATGGCCGAGGCTGGCAACGACATCGTGGTCGACCATGTGCTGAGCGAGTCGTGGCGGCTGCTTGACTGCCTGACGGTGCTGCAACCTGAGGACGTCCTTTTC
Organism: Streptomyces sp. NPDC029138; assembly: GCF_055564375.1. NCBI lineage: Bacteria > Bacillati > Actinomycetota > Actinomycetes > Kitasatosporales > Streptomycetaceae > Streptomyces > Streptomyces sp. NPDC029138. The sequence goes on along the minus strand of NZ_JBVHWM010000067.1, from coordinate 38,134 downwards.
GTCGGCGTTCACTGCCCGCTGGGTGAACTGGCACGTCGTGAGCAGGCCCGGGGCGACCGTCCCTCGGGCCTCGCGGCGCACCAATACGACCTGGTTCACCGTCACGGCGACTACGACCTGGAGTGCGACACCAGCAGGGTTAGCCCACGGGAATGCGCCCAGCAGATCAAGGAGTTCCTCCCGCACCGTCCCAGCCCCACCGCTTTCACCCGCCTGCGAAGGCGCTATCTGGCCGACGGCAAGCAGCCCTCGACGGCGCCCCGACTGCATCGATGAGCGAAGAGGGCCGCCGTCCCGGCTGTGCGTAGGCCTTGAGCCCCTCGAAGATCGCCTGCCCGTAATGCAGTGTCATATTGGCCGGGTCCATGGCGAAGGCCGCGTAGGGCACAATGCGCGCACTGTGCCAATCCCGGTCGGTGCTCCAGTCGATCGTCACCATGTGGTCGGTGAAGTGTCGGCCGAAGCCAGGGTCGTCCAGCATCGCGTCGCGCTCGGCGGGGGCCGCGGTGAGGGATGCGGATGGTGATCCAAGTGGACGCGGGTAGTCACAAGGCTGTCCTGGTGGTCGCACGGCTTGCTGATGCCGTTGTCGGAATGGGTCCTGCCGGCGTGGGTGTTTTCCGCACACCCAGGCGCGCAGAGATTGGCGCTGGGCCCGGAGCCAGCGCGGAGCCATACGTATCATCGCCCCGTTCCGGCGGGACGGTGAACCGGCGACGGTGTGACCGGCGTGCCGCCGCCGGACTCTCTGCCGGAGGGGAACCCGGCGGCACCGGGTCGCCGCCCTGAGGGAACAGCGCGCGAAGCGGAAACCGGGGTCGCCCACGTCGATCCTGCCGTACCAGCCACGGACCGAGTAGTAGCCAGTGCAGTGCGGGCTGCACGGCTCTTCGTGGTGACCCAGGAAGTTCCCGCCGTAGGCCCAGGATTCGGACCACTCGTTGACGTCGAACTGGCCCGGGCGGGGACGCTCCGCGGCGGTCAGTCTGCGCAGAATCCTGCCGACGGGCCGTATGCGCGTAGAGCGGGTACGTATGGATGAGGCGAGCGCGGTGCTAACACGGCAAGGCCCAGCCGCCGCAGCGGCTTGACAACGGCATTGGGAAGTTTCCGAACCGGCATGCCGACGCGACTGCATCTGGCAAGATCAGCTTGTGGCTCAACATGCGGTTGCCTTGTGCAAAATCGAGCTCGGAGACTGGCGCGCTGTCCACTCCTGGGCTTCCCTTGCTCAGGTCTGCCGTTTCCAAGCCTGGGGACCGAACACCGAAGAGGAGACCCGCGCGTTCCTGGCGACTGCGGTCGAGGCCTGGGCGCACTCACCTCAGCAGCGGTTCGCTTATGCAGCGCGCGTGGAGGGCTACGTAGTGGGCATGGGCGAGCTGCACGTTCGGAACCGAAGGCAACGGCAAGGCGAGATCACCTATGTCGTGCATCCTCGGGTCTGGGGACAGGGCGTCGGAACGGCGATAGGCGAGGAACTGCTTGCGCGAGGGTTCGATGATCTCCAGCTGCACCGTATCTATGCGACCTGTGACCCGCGGAATATCGGGTCGGCACGGGTTCTCGGCAAGCTTGGCCTGACGTGGGAGGGACGTCATCGTCACACCGCGCTGGTCCGGGACGGTTGGCGAGACTCCGAAATGTTCAGCATCCTCGAAGATGAGTGGCGCGAGAGGACGCTTCGGGTTGCCGACGAGTAGCTAAGGGTTGCCCCCTAAACGATCTTCGAGCCGATGTGGGCCGCTGGTTGCCCCAGTCGTGCTGGCCTCGAACTGCTCGGAGGAACTGGAGGTTTGGCACTCGCTCGCTGCGTAGGCTCGTTGAGAGGGGCTTCGGTCAGGGGCTGTGGTCTCACCCTGGTACCGCAGTTCCTGAACTCCAGCCGCCCCATTGCACCGCAGATCGTCGCGCTTGCGGTCGCGCACGTAGCAGTCGTGCTGGTGTGGCTGCTGATCTGGACTTCCGTGGTCGCCGTGGCGCGCACGGCAATCGAAAAACCTCGCTTTCGGCGTGGGATGAGTCGTCTGGCCGGAGCCGTGCTGGTCGCCTTTGGGGTTCAAACGGTAACGGCAAGCTGAGCCAACCGGAGATGCCGTGGACACTTGTCGCGGTTACATCGACACGACGCCATCAGCGTTCGACGAACTGCGGGATGTCCTGAATCTCCAAGCACTCCTGCTCAACGATCTCGGACGCCCCACCGAAGCCGAACCGGATCCGTGACTGGCTGAGCCACTGCCCCGACACTCACCGGCTCTGAACGGCCAGAAATTCGGAGGTTGTTGTGGAATGCCACGCATACCCCGCCCGCTCTACCGAGTACGGTTCCGCGAACAGCGTCTTGAGGTTGTTGGGTGGTACCTGATCCAGTTCCTGCTCAGCTCCGGGCAGTTCGTCAGGAAGTCATACTTCACGGCCCGACATTACTGAGGTTTTCAGCGTGGGGTCGGTGGGTTGATAGTCAGGCCGGTGGCGGTGAGGCAGCCGTCGATCAGGCGGGGCCGGAGTTGGATTCTGCGTAACTCGCGGCGGAGTTTGCAGTCGAGGTCGTCGGGTGTGTCGAAGGCGGTATCGGCCATCGTTCTGCGCACGAGTGACCAGACGGCCTCGACGGGATTCAAGTCGGGCGCATACGACGGAAGCCGGACGGTGGTGAGCCAGTCGTGCTCGGCCTCGTACCGTTTCAGCCCGGCGGCCAGGTGGGTGTTGAGATTGTCCCAGACCACCACGATCGGGCCGCCGAGCTGGATGTGTGCCCGCACCAGCAGATCCCGGTAGTCCTTCCAGGAGAAGCTCTTGCGTGCGCCCTTGAGCAGGAGATGGGTGCGGGGACGGTGGATGAGACGGCTCTTCTCGCCGGGTTTGTAGCAGCACAGTGCGGCGACCGAGGTCCGGCGGCGGGAGCGGCCGCGCACGCGGACGACGGGAGTGTGTCCGCGCCGGCCCCAGGTGCGGCCACGGGGCGGCGTCATCGAGAAGCCGGCTTCGTCCTCGAAGACAATCCATGCCTCGCAGGCCGCCGCGAGCCTTTTACCTGCGGCCACACCTCCTTCTTCCACAGCTCCACGGCATGCTCGTCACGCTCGAGTGCTCTGCGGGCAGGGGCCTGCCAGGACCAGCCGTGCCGTTTCAGCAGCCGCCACACCGTCGCCACCGACAGACTCACCCGCAGCCGCCTGCGGATCACCGTCTGAACCCGGACCAAGGTCCACCGGTGGTCATCGAAACCGTGAGCTGCCGGTCCCTTGCCGAGTTCCGCTTCCAACACGGCGAACTGGGCGTCGGTGACGGTCGGGGCGATCGCCGGACCCGCCGAGCGCAGGGCCTCCATGCCGCCCTCGCGCCAGGCACGGCGCCAGCGTTCCACCGACCGCACGCTCACCCGCAGGTCCTTCGCGATCACAGCAGTCTTCTCACCAGCCGCGAACCGCTGCCCGGCCTGAAGCCGGATCCCCTCACGAAACGCCCGCCGCTCAGCGGTCAGGCCCCCACCCTCCGGATACCTCACCCCACCGGCATACCGCAGGGATCATGAACCGTCACCACCCGACGACAACCCGAAAACCTCAGTAGTTGAGTCACCGGCATTGGGGCTGGGTCTCGTCACATTCCAGTCGTCCGCCCGAAGGTCGGGCCCTGCGGCGTCTGTCGCGTGCGATCGCATGGGGCCGGAGCACCCTCGACCGCTGGGGGGGGAGGCGATCGGTCATGCCGTTCTCTTCTCTCAAATGCGGTGGAGCTACGCGTGCATGGCGCGTCGTGCCGTCCAGCCCATCCCTCGGACGACCAGGCGTCGCGGCAGGAACCTCCCGGCGAGGGCGAGGTGGCGGCCGTTGGTGATGACCGATGGCGGTGCGGAACGCCGGTCGAGGGTGTCGAGGGCCGTCCGTACGACGTGGTCGACGGTGGCCCGTTTCGATCCGTAGTCGGCCGACTGGCTGCCGGCGGCGTCGTAGAACTCGGTCTGAACCGCACCGGGGCACACGGCCAGGACGCGCAGACGCGTGCCGCGGGTCTCCTCCCACAGCGATTCTGTGAAGCTGAGCACGAATGCCTTGCTGGCGCCGTAGACGCTCAGGTACGGGGTCGGCTGGAAGCCCAGGAGGCTCGCGACGTTGATCAGGATGCCGTTGTCGGCGGAGGTCAGTGGGTCGATGTAGGCGCGGCTGAGGTCGACGAGAGCGGCGACGTTCAGCGAGATCATGCTTTGCAGGCGCTCGGGGTCCTCGTTGCGGAAGGCGTCGTGGGTGCCGAAGCCCGCATTGTTGACCAGTCCGGTGGCGTGGATACCGCGGGATTCCAGCTCGGCGCGCAGGGTGCGGCCGGCGTCGGGCAGGCCGAGGTCGCGGGCGATGACGGTCACCGTGACGCCGTGAGTGCGGGTGAGTTCGTCGGCCAGGCTCTGCAGTCGGTCCGCCCGGCGGGCGACGAGCACGAGGTTGGCGCCGCGGCGGGCCATCTGCTGCGCGAACTCCGCCCCGAGGCCGGAGCTGGCGCCGGTGACGATGACGGTGTGCTTGCTGTAGTCGATCCTTCTCATGGCATACACCTTAGGCACAGTTTTGCACTCAGTGCAAAGGATGGCATCGAGTGAATGCTTGTACCATCGATGCATGGCTCAGAAACAGACGTCCATCCGTGAGCAGACCCGCTCCGTGGTCCGCTCACTGCTCGCCCGGACCGCGATCGAGCTGTTCGCCACCCACGGGTACGACAACACGACGCTGGACGAGGTCGCCGCCGCGGCAGGGGTCTCCCGGCGGACCCTGTTCAACTACTTCTCCAGCAAGGAAGACCTCGCGCTCGGCGGCCTGTCCGAACAGGGCGAGCTGATCGCCGAGCGGTTCGCGCAGCGCCCGGCCGACGAGGACTGCTGGGCCTCGCTGCGCGCGGCGTTCCAAGCGATCGAGGAGATCGAGACCACCCCCGAGCACCGGCTCGAGATAGTCACCCTGCTGTTCGGCAACGAGTCGCTGCGCGCCGGCCACGCCGAGAAGCAGGCTCGCTGGCAAGACCTGCTCGCACCACTGATCGAGCCGCGCTTGCCCGACTCCGACCATCGCCCGCTACAGGCGCGTGCGATCGCGGCCGCGGCGATCACCTGCCTGCAAGCAGCGAACGAGGAGTGGGCGCGCCTCGGCGGGCGGGCCGACCTGTTCGACCTCTACGACACGGCCGTGCAGGCCATCCGCCGGCCCGCCTGACGAATCTCGCGTCGGCGGGCCCTGGCCATCAGGGCAGGTCCCTGTCGCCGGTGGGTTCTGCTTCCCGGAGTCGGGTCGCTGCCCAGCTGGCGAGGAGCTTGAGCCGGTCCTCGGCGGGGGTGCCCGGCTCGGCCGTGTAGATGGTCAGGGAACGCACCCGCCGAAGCGAGATGGCAGGTCCAACGGCTGGTAGGCGAGTTCGAGAGGCCCGGCGTCAGGGTGCTGGAACTGTCTGACCCCACCGTGGTGGATGCGCACGTCGTGGGAGGCCGACGGGTGCGGAACTCGGCGCTCACCGTGGACAGCTCACCGACCAGTTCACGCAGCGCCTTGTCCTGCGGGTAGCGCCCAGCCTCGGCGCGCAGCAGAGCGACGATGGCGCCGAGGGCGCCGTCCCAGTCGGCGACGAGCCCGGTCAGCAGGCGACGTGCAGGCGGGGCCACACGCCGGCCTCTGTATCAGCGCGCACCCGCACAGCCTGCCTTGGGTGTCACGCCTTCTGCCAGATGGCTAGAAGAGGCGGGCGCGCATGTGCTGCGTGAGGTTCTCGAGGATCTCGCGCAGCCACCGGCTGCGGACGGCTGGTAGCCGGACCAGGGCGTGCTGGAACACTCCCGGGTCGGCCCGGAACAGGTGAGGGGGCGCGGCGCGGGCGGGTCGTCGCGGAGGACGCCGTCGGGCATGCCGCCCGCCGCGGGGACGGGCAGGTACGGCTCGGGGATGGCCAGCCACAGCCACACCCCGAACGGCAGCGGCACCAAGTAGGCCGAGGCGGCCGGGCCGGCCGGGGTCCAGACCTCCCCAGTCTGCGGATGGGCCGGCACGAGGAGGATGTCGGCGTCCGCGTCGGGGGTGCGCCGTCCCGGCCCCAAACGCCGACAGCAATAGCCGCCGCCCTTCTCCGAGTTCAGCACGGTGCCGCGGCTATCTCCCGGTGCGATGGCGATCGCGCCGGGTGCGCCTTCTGACAGGGCATAGACCGACGCATAAATGCCTCGATCCGCCGCTGCATCCGCATCGATCTCCTCCCACGTTCGCCACGGAGGCCCCAGGGCTCCGGCGTGAACCGGCAGGGCGACCTACGCCAGCGGGGTGGTCAGCCTGGCGCCGCACCTCGCACACACGAAAACGAACAAATGCCCTCCGCTGGGGAACACGGGCATCGTCGCAGCTGGGCCGCGGCCAGCCAACGGGTCTTTCGTCCGCTCAGGGCCGAATGTCGGCGTACATGTGAAAGTGCACAGTCGGGTACACCGCTGCGTGCCCGGCGGCGGGGAGCTCTCATGAGCGGAGCCGTCCCCGGCTGGGGAGCCGTCACCCGTCGAAGTGCCGCCAGGGGATGCCGAGCCGGTGAGCGGCTGCAGTGCGCTGCGGTGTTGGGCGCCGATCCAGACGTCGGCCTTTCCCTCGTCCCAGCTGGGTCCGACGCCGGCGATGAGGCCGAGGGCGACGAGAAAGTCCGTTGGCCCGTCGGCGGGCGACAGGAAGGGTCGAAGAGGCATGCGCTGTAGGCAGCTCTCGAGCGCCGGAAGGAGGTGCCTGGGAAGGCCGTCGCAACTGGCCTGATAGACGGCGGCGAGCGTGGCTTCCCACAAGGAGAACTTTAGGAGGAAGCGGCTCAGCGGTTCCTGCTCGGGCAGGGGGTGGCTCTCCTCGATCTATACGGTGCGGTCGGTGTCGGTGCGGCCCAGCTCCCAGGGGATCGACCAGGCCGAGCAGACCTGGCGCTCGACGCCGAAGACCAGGCGCTCCGCGCTGTTGTCCGGGCGTATCTCGTTGATCGGCTCGATGCGGTTGTGGCTGCCGAGGATGGCCGGACGCCGCGCTGCCAGGCGGTAGAAGTCGGCCAGTGCCCACGGGATGGTTTCATCATGGACCGGGCATGGCGGGAGACGTGGATCGTCCTCGCCGTCTTGGTCGCCGCTGAACCTGGCCGCGCCCGACCCACGACACGAGAGGACACCCGTACATGACCCCGGAGCAGTGGGAGACCATCGGCCGCCTGGTCGACTGGCTCGACAGGGAGAACGGCCGCGACGAGCACGAGCGGGCGCTGCGTCTGATCAAGCTCACGGAGGAGGTGGGCGAGGCCGGGCAGGCGTACGTCGGTCTGACCGGACAGAACCCCCGCAAGGGCGTAACCCACACGTCGGCCGATGTCGCAGACGAACTGTGCGACGTGATCGTCACCGCGGCCGTGGCGCTGCACAGCTTCAGCCCCGACCCTGCCGCCACGTTCGCCGCGAAGCTGGATGCGATCGCCGCCGGCACCTTCGGCCCCCCGTCCGCCACGCAGTGATCCCTTCGACGAGACCCCCGGCCGCCTGCTGCGACGAGGGGCGCGGCCGGGGACCCTTCTGCCTTTCGGGGCCGTCCACCTGATGCGCCACACCGCATCTGGCCTCACGCGCTACAGCGCACGTGAACAAGAAGAAACCAACACTGCCCCACTGCTCACGGCTGTCCCCGTATGGGACCGCATGGAGCTGCGCGTCCACCGCTCCGAGCCGGAGCGCCGACGCTCCGCAACGTCTCCGATCGGGGGCATTCCGGCGACGGCCTGCGCCCCGTCGGCACGCCCGTATGGTTACGCGCCGCAGCACCACCCCAGCTTGGCCATGCCTGGTTCAGGGTGGGAGGCCACCGTGCCGCCCGTACTCATCCGCTCCCGGTGTGTGGCTGCGGCGGCTTCTACGGGCTGAGTACTTGCCCTTCATCTCCCGGTGATGACTCGCGCAGTGCGTGGACTTGCGCCGCCCTGCCGCCCTACCGCCAATACATGCCGGCCGTCCACATCCATAGGCACAGCCACAGCAACAGCCACACCCACACCCACACCCACACCCACGACGGGTACGTCCCCCCTACGAGATCACGCGCTGGTGCATGGAGCAGGTAGCCGAGCATGTTGAGCCTTCCTTCTGGTAGACCGTCTGGCGTGGGCAGTACCTGCGCTCAACACCGGCCGGAATACGCACTGGCGGTCGCCGGTTGCCGCGGAACATGCACCATTCTCAGGAGCCGCCCAGCGGCATACACCCACTGCTTGCCGGGCGCTTCAGCCCCTACCGGTTCGATCCGTCGGCGGTTGTCGACGACCACGCCCTCGGGCTGCTGCTGGAAGCCGCGCGGTGGGCACCGTCGGCGGGGAACTCCCAGCCGTGGGGCTTCTTCATCGGCAGGCCGGGTGAGCCGGAGCACGACCGGGTGCTCCCCCATCTTGCGCCGAGCTCGGCCCGCTGGGCGACGGATGCGGGCCTGCTCGTCGTCACGCTGACGCGCCGACACGTCGATGACACGCAGTTGCTCTACTCCGAGTTCGCGGACCACGACCTCGGCCAGGCCGTCGCCCACATGACTTTTCAGGCCCAGGCCATGGGACTGGCCGCGCACCAGTTCCGGGCCTTCGACCTGGAAGGGCTCACCAAGGAGCTGGGCCCGAACCCGGGCTGGGTGATCGTCTCCATGGTCGCGGTGGGCAAGGCGGCCGGCGGACCTCCGGAGGGCCGAGAGCGGCGCAGCGTCGCGGACTTGTGCTCCGCTCCCTGGTCACCGGCGGAGTAACAGCCGAGGCGTGATCATTCCAGCGGGTGGCGATCCCGCGCCAGGCCTTGAGCTTGTTGATCAGAAGATCCTTCTTCTTCCGACGGCCGACCGGACCGCGGAGCCGCACCTTGGCCAGGACGGGGATGAACTGCGGACTGTCGGCGGCCTGGCCCGCGGTCAGGACGAACGCCGGCGACCGGCATCTGCGCTCGGCGGCCAGGTGGACCTTGCTGGTCTCCAACGACCGCACCGGGGGCCATCGCGGAGGACGTGGCCGTTTCTGGCGGACACTGCACGCACGTGCCTGACGGTGGAACGCGACCGTGGTCCCACCCGCACGGGAGAGCGCAGACGCAATCCGCAAGCGTCCCGATTCACTCGCGGATGGTCGTCGCCGCGTCGAGGCGCCCGCCCTCAAGCCGATCCTGATCAGCCGAACAGCTGGGAACCGAGCGGGCGTTGCCGGTCGAAGCCGGGAAGGATCAGGAATGTCGCGCTGGCGGTTGTGGTGGTGAAGGGCAGCAGTGCGTCGGAGGTGTCCATGTGCGTGAGGGTGGCGGTGAAGGTCCGCAGGTCGTTCTGGAAGCTGATGAAGAGCAGGCCGGGGGCGGGCTGGTCGGTGCTGTAGGAGCGGCGGAGCATGAGGCCGACCCCGACCACGGTGGCGTGCGCTCTGCGCACGTGGGCGTCCGCGGGGACGAGATAGCGTCCGTCTGGTGTCTTGGCTCCGAGTTGTGGGCCCGAGGCGGCCGTGCCGCCGGAGAGGGGGACGCCGCTGGCTCGGCGCCGCCCGAAGACCGCTTCCTGTTCGGCTACGGACAGGGCGGCGAACCGCGGCAGGTCGAGTTCCATACGCCGCAGTACGGCAAGGGTGCCGCCGGCGACCGCAGGGGGCCCCGCCAGCCACAGGTCGCGTTGTTGTTCGGCGGTCGTGTGCGGGCCCACGATGCCATCGATGAAACCGAGCGGGTTGCGTGGCGCGGTAAGGCCGTTGCCGACGGACACGTTCGTACCGCGGCGTCCGGCCTGCCGCCAGCGTTCGTGGATGCGGTCACCGGCGTGGTCCAGGAGCGCGGCGGCGACGACCGGCAGGAGCAGCGCGTCGCTGGCGCAGATCTGTATCAGCAGGTCACCGCCGCGTGCTTGCGGGGCGATCCGCTCGCGGGAGAATCGCGGGAGGTCGGCCGCGCCGGGCAGCGAGGCACCGGCCGTGCGCACCAGCCGGGGGCCCACGCCGACGGTCACGGTGAGGTCGCCCGGCGGCAGGCCCAGCAGCCGCGTGTCGGTCCCCGCTGTGAGCGCGCGGATGGCCTGGCCGAGTTCGGCCAGCAACGGGCCGGGAGCCGCGGTGGCGTCGAGGTCGGCCACCACGGCGAGCAGGTTGGGCTGGGCCGGCTGGGGAAGTGTGATGCCTGCCTGATGGCGGCCCGTCGCCGGAACCGGCTTTGGCGTGGGCCCTGGAGTAGGGGCGTGCCGGCCTGGCTGGACGGAGTCCGATGTACATCCGGCGGTCAGACCGCCGGCCATCATGGCGCCGGTGACATCGAGGAACGTGCGGCGTGACGGGTGGTGATCGGCTCGGCGCATGGGGTGCAGAGTGCCACACCCGAATGGTGCGTGCCGGTCAACCTCGCGATTCTGGCGTGGAATTGGGCGTCATGCCAGACTGGGATCATGCCTCGATTAGCTCTTCGCGTGTTGGCGGCGGTAGTGGGCACGCTGACACTGGTGGCAGGCTGCGGCGGCGATGGCGGATCAAGCAAGGGCCGGCGTCCGGCCGGCGCGCATGTGACGATCCGAGTACCTGCCGATGCCCCGACGATCTCGGATGCGGTGTCCTTGGCCAGGCCCGGTGACCTGGTGCTGGTCGCGCCGGGCGTGTACCACGAGTCGGTGAAGATCGACACGGAGCGCATCACCCTTCGCGGTCTGTCCCGGGACAAGGTCGTCATCGACGGGCGGTTGCAGCAGCCGAACGGCGTCGTCGTCTCGGCGCCCGGGGTGGCCGTGGAGAACCTGACCGTAAGGAACAACACGCAGAACGGGGTCCTGGTCACCGGTTCGGCGAAGGCGGCCGCCGGCCTGCCGGGGGGAAGCGGCGGCTACGACACCGGCGACGAGCCCGTCACCTTCCTGAAGTCGTTCCTGGTCTCCCACGTGACCGCGACCCGCAACGGCCTGTACGGCATCTACGCCTTCTCCGCCCAGAACGGTGTCATCGAGCACTCGTACGCGTCGGGCGGCGCCGACTCGGGGATCTATGTCGGCCAGTGCAAGCCCTGCAACATCGTGGTGCGGGACAACGTCGCCGAACTCAACGCGGTCGGTTACGAAGGCACCAACGCCAGCGAGGACATGTACGTGGTCGGCAACCGCCTGGTCGGCAACCGCGTCGGACTCACCACCAACTCCGACCACCAGGAGAAACTGCTCCCGCAGAAGGGCTCCGTCATCGCGGGCAATCTGATCGCCGCCAACCAGCAGACGGCCACCCCGGAGCAGGCCGACGGCGGGTGGGGCACCGGCGTCGGCATCGACGGCGGCAGCGACAACCGGTTCGTCCGCAACCGCATCGCCGACAACAGCAACGCCGGGCTGGTGATCACCGCGACCGCCGACATATCTCCGGTCGGCAACCAGATCGTGGACAACACGTTCACCGGCAACGGCGTCGACGTCGGCTGGACGTTCCCCACCGCCACGCGGGGACGGGGCAACTGCCTGCGGGGCAACGAACTGCGCACCACCGTGCCCACCCGGCTCGCGACGACTGCGGCCTGTCCGCTTCCGGCCCGGTCGTCCTCGCCGGCCGGCACGTGGGCGGCGCCGACGGCACCCGGTGGCATCCCGTTCACCGAGGTCGCGGCGCCTGCTCCGCAGCCGCAGTTCCCCGACGCCGCCACCGCGGGCGCCACCGCTGTTCCGCCCGTCCCGGCCCTGCCGAAGACGGAGGACGTCCGGCTGCCGTCGGCGTCCCTGCTCGCCGCGAACGCGCGGGTGCAGACATCCTGAACAGCGGTTACCGGGTCGGGATGGTTCCGGGTACCGGCTTGACCGGAACGTACTTGTGGGTGTCGAAATCGATGACCACCGGCTCCGGCTGCGAACCCACGCTGACGCGGACCCGGTACATGGTGCCGTCGGAGCCGATCCAGTAGCGCACGTTGCCCGCCGTACCGGAGCGGTCAGGGGAGGACGGCCCGGTCATGACGTCCACCCAGCGCCCGTCCACCTGCTCCCGCCCCCACCAGGCGGCGCCGTTCTGCGGCAGCAGTTCGGCGTTGTCCGGCCGGTCGCCGCCGAGACCGAGCGCGATGGACAGGGAGGTGTCCAGCGCGCTGCCGGACGACAGCAGCGGACGGTCGTACCATCCCGAACGGGGCGGCGACGCGGGTGCGTGCGCCGGGGCGTCCGTCATCGGGCGGACGTGCACCGAGGTGGGCGTCCACTGGATCAGCCCGTCGCTGGACTTGTCGCGCATGGTGCCGTGCACCACGCCGTAACCCACCTTGCGCCGATAGTCGACGGACCCGGTGACGGTCAGCCCGCCGGCAGTGCCCGGCACGGTGATCGTCACCGCGCGGCCCTGCGCCTGGTAGTTACGGAATCGCGTGATCGCGAGCCGGCTCGCCTCATCCGTCGTCAGCGAGCGCGGACCGCCGGCGCCGGAGCCGCCGGCGCCGAGCAGGAACGCTGCCACCGCGGCCACAGCGACGGCCGCGATGCCGATGACGGCCGCGTCCCGGCGCGACCGCGGCCATCGGCGCCGGCCAGCCGGACGACCCGGTGGGGCTTGCCGGATCCTCACGCTGCGCACGCGGTTCGACGCTGACACTCTCCGACTCATCCTTTCGATCACCAACCGTCCGGCCGCCGCGGGCTCGCGCCGGCACTCGGCAGTCCGGTGGCAGACCACGCCAAGGCCGGCCCTCGTGGACCGGCCGAGACGTGATCTGCCCGTCCGCGCCGTCCGGATCGCGGACGGGCGGATCACCGTTGTGCGGTTCGTTCAGTGTTGCCGGGCGCGACGATTCCGGGTCACGAACGCGATGACCAGACCCGCACCCACCAGCAGACCGACGATGCCGATCATCTCCGCCAGCCCGGGCGTACCGGTGCTCGCGAGGGAACCCCCGCCTCCACCGGCCGGGGCCGGGTGGTTCGCAGGCGGCGCGGGCGACGGTGGCGTGGAGGCCGCGGGCGGCGTCGGAGTCGGCGTCGGTGTGGGAGTCGGCGTCGGGGTCGGCGTTTCCTTCGGGATGTACACCCCGGCGTCGATCGTGTGATCGACCCCGCCCGGCTTGTCCGGCGCCGTGACAGGCGCGTAGCCGTTGCACAAGGGTCCGGTGGTCGGCGGGGTCACATTGGAGTCGTGCGCACGGTTGGCACCGGCCCGCGGGAGCGTGAACCTCAGCTCGCTCGCCGGGGGCTGCTCGGGCACCTGGCTGGTGTCCGCTGTGCACACGTCGAACTGCACCGTGTACTTCGCGCCCGGCGTGAGCTCGTAGGCGGCGCCGACACCACCGAAATAGTACTCACCGGCGGCATTGGTCCTGGTCGTGGCGACCTGTTTGCCGTCCGCGTCCAGCAGGTTGATCGTCGCCCCCGGCAGCAGCACGTGCCCCGGGTCCTGGATCCCGTTGTGGTCGCCGTCGAACCACACGACGTTGCCGATCTGGATCGGCGCGTTCGCCGCCGCGTACGCGATGTCACCGAGGCCGCCGGCCTTGCCGAACCCGCCTTGTTCCCGGCTGACGAACTGGAACCCGTTGGCGGTCGGGTTGTTGCCCGGGCCCTGACCGGTCGTGATGTTGTGGTACCCGGTGCCTGAGGTCGCGACGTTGACGACCGGGTCGAACTCCGTGCTGACGACCCACTGCTGCTGCGGGATATAGGCCACCGACCCCAGCGCGGTCTCCTGGTGTGCGTTGGCATAAGAGTCGCCGGGGAAGTATTCGACGACATCGGCGGCCTGGCCGCCATTGTTGGCGGGGGTGGCGTGGTTGGGGCAGCTCCCGGTGCCTTCCCACTGGTATTCACCGGTGGGAGTGGCGCAGACCATGGTGATGTCACCACCGGACATGCCGTTTTCCGCCGTGTCGTTCCCCGGGCGGGGGTCCAGCCCTCCCCAACTGAGCACGTCCATGAACCGGTCGCGGAAACCCAGGATCATCGAGCCGTCGCGACCGAAGGCGAGGGAGGACAGCTCCGGCTGCGGATCGATGAAGACGTTGCCCGCCTTCCGGTCGTCCCAGGTGTCCAGGCTTGTGTTCCACGGGTTCCAGTGGGTGGCCTTGTCGCCGGAACCGAAGACGCTGCCGCGTTCGTACGTGAGCGGGTGGCTCAGCACCGTGGTGAACCGCTTGCCGTCATAGGTGGAGACGATGGCTTTCAGGTCCGCGCGCTGCTGCGTGCTCTCCGCGCTGCACACGCCGCCGACGTACAGCGTGTTGTCGTGGACCTGGAGACCGAACGGCCGCCAGTCGTCGGGGCTCGCGCACCCCGGATCCGGGATCGGAACCGTCGACTTGGGCGCCGCGGCGGTGGCCCCTGTCGCGTCGAAGCTCACCAGGCTGCGGGTCCGCAGGTTCACCGCGTACAGCGTGGATCCGTCCTCCGACAGGGCCAGGCCACCGATGCTCTCCTTGCCCGGCACGTCGGTGAACCCGGGATCCTTGATCATGTTGGCGGTGTCGTGCCGCGTCACCGCGGCGTCCGGCACCCGGGCGAACAGCTCGGGCGCACCCGAGCCGTTGACCGGCACCGTGTAGATGGCGCCCCCGCCCTGCGGCCCGTACGGGGCGTACCGGCGGGCGAACGCGCTCTGGAACAGCCGGGTTCGGTACGTGTCGTACGCCAACCCGAACGTCGTGCCCACCTGGTCCTGCGTGGCCAGCGTGGTCGGGCACGCCACATCGGTGGGACACGTGCCCCTGGTCTTCGTACCGAACGCCACCAACGCCCGGTTGTCGGTCCCGTTGGCGCCGTTGTGGACCGGCACGAAGTACCGCGAGTCCGGCAGCGCGTAGTCGGCCGGATCCCACACCCCCGTCACGACCGAGGCGTTCTTTCCGCCCGACACGTCGACGAACGACGTGAAGCTGTCGAAGTGGTTCTCCGCCGTCGACGCAGGCGCCGCCCGCAGATAGCCGCTGTACGGCGCCGGGACGCTGACGTCGACGCGGTACCGGCCGCCGCTCAGCGCGGTCGACGGTGACACCACGACCTTTCCGGTGGCATCCGTGACGCCGCTGACAACGTGCCCAGCGGGGTCGGAGATCTCCACCTTCATGCCCCGTTGCGGCACGTCCATCGTCGTGTTGATCACGCCGGTGCCGAAGAAGTCGCGCAGCACCTCAACCGTCAGCGTGCCGTCGTCGGTCGAAGCGGCGGCCGGTCCAGCCGTCGCTCCCACGGCGCCGCCTGCCAGCAAAAGAACAGATAACGCTATGCGCGCCGGCGGCTCCACAAGCCTCCAGGGTAACCGGCGCGTGTCTCTGCCGAGTCGGTTCACGGCATCACACTCCACACTTCTCTTGTCGTGAAAACGAAGCGAACGGCACGGAAGAAAAAGGGCCCACCGCTGTTGCGTGGACCGCTTTGCGGTGATCGTGCGAGGGCATTGTGGGTGAGTTGTGAGCGCCGCAGACCAGGACGATCAAACGCGCGTTCACAACCTCGGGCAGGACCGCCCTGGGTTGCGTGTTTTTGCAGATCAATCACGGTGCCTTCGCCCCCACCCCCGACCTCGCCGACCGCCACCGCAAGCAGCGCGCGATATCTTATCCCTGGAATCTCGCCGCCACCAGCAGAACCCCAGAACCCCTGGCATCCATCGGGACCGGCGATTTTCTCCGAGCGCTCAGAGAATGGCGACCGGAAGAATGTGCGAAGCAAAGTGATGGCCGAATCTCGCCCCTTCGGTACGTGCCGCCCGGATGACGTGTCTGGGACGTGCCCGTCACACAGGGACGTTGCGGCGGGAGATTGGCGAGTTTCTGCGCCGACGGCGGAATCCGCACACCGCCCCAGACCGGTGCATGAGCGTTCTGTTGAAACAGGCCAGAAAACGTCGCCACCCGGTACGACAAGCTCGTTGTCCGCTAGGAGGCCACCGTCCAACTCACCTTGATACGGCAGGCAGTGTGACCGCACCGTGACCACACCTTGAACACGCCCCAAGGGCTGTCCCGTAAAGATCGTCGGAGGTCGGGCATGCGCTCCCCCATGACCGCACGAGCCGCGTCGAGAAAGGCCAGTCGGTTGTCCTCCAGGTAGTCCCGTACGCTCTCGCCGTCGGGCAGGCCTTCCCACACGGTCAACCAGTGCTCTGCGGCAGTCGGGAAACTCCATGAGTACAAGCAGGTCGGGCCAGGCACCCTCGACCACGGTGGCCTCGACCTGCTCGAGGTACTCCAGACCCGCCACGTTCGGGATGCCGCCAGGGATGCGCAGGCGGTTGATCAAGTAGTACTCATGTCGAAATCCTCACCGTCAAGTGGCTGGATCGGTCTGATGACGAGTTCGGTGATGCCCGCGTCGTCGAGCGTGAAGGCGTAGTCGAGGTCGGCGACACCGCCGGGGAAATCTCCCTCCAGGCGCTGTGTCACGTTCCAGTGGGTGCTGTCATGCCGGACGGTGGTCGTGGGGGTGGTCGTGTAGGTGTACTCAGTCGCCGAACGGCCGAGCCAGCGGGAGATCGCCTCGCGGCCACGGTAGGTGGTGCCGTCGTCGACGACGACTGCGGACGCGGTGAAGCACTCGACTGCCGCGGGCCTGTCGTTTCCGGCGTGCGCGTCGAGGTATGCCCGGACGACGCCCGGCAGGTGGTCAAGGTCGGTCAGGGACATGGTCGTGGTTCTCCAAGAAGTGGGGGCTTCGTCCGGGTCGGCGCGCCTAGAGGGTGGGAACAGTGCCGCCGTCGATCGTGTGTTCGGCGCCGACGATGGCACTGGCCCGGTCGGAGACGAGGAAGGCGACAAGTTCGGCAACCTCTTCGGGGCGTGCGGGGCGGCCCAGGGGGATCCCCCCGAGAGACGCCAGGATCTGCTCCCAGGCCGCGGCGTGGTCGATGCCGTGCGACCGGGCGATGCGGGCGGCGAGGGCCTTGGCCGCCTCCGTCTCGATCGCTCCCGGGGAGACCACATTGACGCGCACTCCGTATGGGGCCAGCTCACGGGAGAGGCCCTTGCTGTAAGCGGTCAATGCGGCCTTGGCGGCGGCGTAGCCGAGCGTGGCGTCGAACAGTGGCAGCCGGCGCTGGATGGACGACACGTGCACGACGGCGCCTCGGCCCGCCTTCCGCATCGCCGGCAGCAGCGCGCGGTCCAGCCTGACCGCGGCCAGCAGGTTCAGGGCGATCTCGTCGTGCCAGTGCTCTTCGGTGAGGGCGGCGAACCCGCCAGGGGGCGAGTGAGACCCACCCAGGGTATGTACGAGGACGTCGAGGGTGCCGAGCCGCTCCGGCACAGCCGAGACGACAGTGTCGATGCCCTCGGGCGACGTGAGGTCGGCGGTGACGAAGAAGCGCTCGTCGGCGGTCGGGGGCGCTGTACGCGCCGTGGCGAGCACAGTAGCGCCCGCCGCCCGAAGGCGTGCCGCGATCGCGGCACCGGTGCCTCTGCCGGCGCCGGTCACCAGGGCGGTGCGCCCCTGAAGATCAAAGGAAGGGTGTGTCGTGCTGGTCATGCACGTGACGCTGCCGCCTCCCCCGATGACAGGGTCAAGCCCTGGACCCTCTCCCGGGGGGAGCGTGCACAGTAGGAGGCGTGCTGACCATCGGCGAGTTCTCCCAGATGACCCACTTGACCATCCGGACGCTGCGTCGCTACCACGAATCGGGGCTGCTGGAGCCCGCCCACGTGGACCCGTCGAGCGGCTACCGGTACTACGACGCCGGCCAGATCCCCACCGCTCAGGTGATCGCCAGGCTGCGGGAACTCGAAGTGCCGCTCGCGGACGTCCGGCGGATGCTGCTGACACAGGACCCGGCCGCGCGTGCGGCACTCGTGACCGAACACCTGCAACGGCTGGAGGACCAGTTGTCGCGCACCCAGGCGGCCGTCGCGTCTCTGCAGCGCCTGCTGCACCCCGAACCGGCCGCCATCGATGTCGAGCTGCGCCAGGTGCCCGCACAGCTCGTGGCCGCGGTAGAAGCCACCGTCGCGCACGCCGACGTCCTCGACTGGTACGCGGGCGCGATGGCCGAACTCGAAGCGGTCGTCCGCCGGCCGTCGGGCCCCCCGGGCGGGCTCTACAACAACGCACTGTTCAGCGAAGGGCGAGGACACGTCCTCGTTCACGTGCCGGTCGACGCGCGCGTACCAGCCGTAGGACGGGTCCGAACCGTGGAACTGCCGGGCGCGGAACTCGCCGTTGCCGTGCATTCAGGCGCCCACGACACGATCGACGTGACCTACGGTGAGCTCGGCAGGTGGGTGGCGGAGCATTCCCTCGCCGTAGCCGGACCCGTGCGCGAAACCTACCTCACCGGCCCGCGCGACACCCCTGCTGCCGCCCAGTGGCGCACGGAAATCGGCTGGCCGGTGTTCCGTGTCGCCAGCACGGTCTGATCAGTGCCGGCAGCAGCAGCGTCGGGCATGACCTTCATAACGCCGGGCCTTGCCGCTGCCGGCATCAAGGCCACGAGCATCCTGGCAGCGCTCTGATCGGACGGTACCGGCCCACGGACGTGCCCGGCTGGGCAGAGCCCGCACCCGGCCCCGGCGCCGCCCTTCCCCGTGGAGCGCCGCCGGGGCCGACGACCGCGGCCGGGGGGACCCGCAGGGGTAGGACCAGGTGAAAGAGCCGGAGCAGCCGCCGGCCTCCCAGGTGGAGGAGGCGGAACGGGGCGTTGCCTCGTAGCTGCCGGTCCCGGACGTCGTACCCGCCGCCAGAGCCAGACAGCCAGTGCTCCAACCGGCACAAGTCCGACCAGGACGTGGCCACCTGGATCGTGCCGAGCAACCCCTCCCCCGGGGCTCATCGACCGCTGGTTCGCCGAGGAGGAGCGGCGGGAGGCGGAGCGGCGCCAGGGTGAGCAGATGCGGCCGTCGCCGCCGGAGTGGCTGATCCAGTACGACCTCAACCAGGTCAACGTCGACGCGGTCCACGTGGGCGGCTGCTGGGCCGCGAAGAAGAGCGGCAGATGCCGGCCGGCCACGCGCCAGCAGGCTATCGACGCGCTCCGAAGCCAGGTGCCGCCGTGTGTGCACTGCCGGCCGGACACGGCCCTCGGCATCGGGGACTGAAGCACAGAGCCCCGGCCAGCGTGCCGGTCGGGGCTGAACCCGCAAAGGGGTGTGATCGTGAAGGGCGGTCGCCTACGCGGCGAAAGGCTGTGCGAGGCTTCGGCCGAACGATCGTCCTCGCATGCGATAGATGAGGCCCGGGGACACAGTTCCCTTCACCATCACGCCCTGTTCAACCACACCCGCCGGGCGAACATTCCCGGTGCGACAGGAGGTTTCCCGTGCGGTCCGGCACGGTGGTGGGAGGGCGGCACTGGGATCGGTGTTCCGGACTCCGCCCCCTTGTCGATCTCGCGGGTCAGCCTTCGGAGGGACGTGGAGCGCGCAGGTGCGCCCGTTCCTTCAGCTCCTCCTCGTCGACCAACGTGAGCATCGGCTGACCCGGCGCGCACACCATGGTCACCACGAACTTGGTCGGTGCGTCCGACAGAGCGTTGCCGTCCTGGTAGTGGATCACGTCACCGCCTGGCTCCCAGAACGTCCCACCGGCCTCGACCACACGCTCCGGCTCACCCTCGAGCTCGAACCGGAGCGCGCCCTCCATCACGTAGCCGAACGACGGGCCCGAGTGGCGATGCGGAGGGAGCCCGGGGTGACCGGGAGGCCACTCGACGAGGATGGTCATTCCCGAACCACCTTCGGGAAAGAAGGGCGGAGTGACTTCCTGCAGCAACTTCACTTCGGGCGGCAAGGAGACCTCGTGGGCGCTCCCGTGCTCTGGGTTCTTCGCTGACATGTATCGCACCTCCGTAAGCCTGCCTGGAATGGACGATCTGCGTCGGCCACCGCATTCCGGACCGGTGTACCGACCCACTCGTTCGGCGGTGACCCAGTTCGCCGGTTCCCGGCTCACACAACTGGCTTCGCGATGAGGGCAAGCCACAGCCCGCATCCGTGACAGGCCGTGTGCCTTTCGCCTCGCCCGAACGGTCTCGACACCACCCTGCCTCCCGTCGGCGGCCGCCACAATCCGGGAGCCAGCGGCGTCGAGACCGCATCGCACCATGTCATTGGCAGGCATCTATAGGGCCCGTGTCCGAAGTGCTCCAGGTCGGCTCGCATGAGCGTGCGGGGGCGGAGTTACCGATACGTCGGACCGGTCGGGCTCGAGGCTGCGGTCCAAGAGCACGTTGCTTGCGCCGGCGGAGCAATGGCTCTGAGCGCTGGCGAAACCGCTTCACCCGTGAAGCAGGCAATGGGCGCGGGTGCCGGCCACCGCCCCCGACGACCTTGCCACGGTGCTCGACCAGCGGTTCCTGCACACCGGGGGCACGGGAGCAGGGGTTCTGGCCGCCTATGCCGGCTACCACGGCGGCCCCTGAGGACCTCAGGTCCAGACTGCCTGGGCCATTCGGAGGCGTTGTGGTGGCGCCTACCGCGGTCGGCTCGCACGCTGGATCCGGATGCGGACATGCCGTCGCACCGTCCGGCGGCAGGCTCTAGGAGGACCGTGTGACCGCTTCGTGGCCCGGGGCCGACGCACCGTCGGCTCGCTACGACGACTTGCGCGCCCTGGTGATCAACTGCACCCTCAAGCGCTCGCCAGAGACGAGCAACACCCAGGGGCTGATCGACCGCAGCACCGCGATCATGGACGCGCAGGGTGTGCACGTAGACGTGGTACGCGCGATCGACCACGACATCGCCACCGGTGTGTGGCCCGACATGCGGGAGCACGGCTGGGAGACTGACGCGTGGCCGGAGTTGTACCAGAAGGTCATGGCGGCAGACATCCTCGTGCTGGCCGGCCCCATCTGGCTGGGCGACAACAGCTCGGTGACGAAGCAGGTGATCGAGCGCCTCTACGCCTGTTCCAGCCTGCTGAATGAAGCTGGCCAGTACGCCTATTACGGCCGCGTCGGCGGCTGCCTGATCACCGGCAACGAGGACGGCGTAAAGCACTGCGCCATGAACGTCCTCTACAGCCTGCAACACCTGGGATACACGATCCCTCCCCAGGCGGATGCCGGATGGATCGGCGAGGCCGGCCCCGGCCCCTCCTACCTCGATCCCGGGTCAGGCGGTCCGGAGAACGACTTCACCAACCGCAACACCACCTTCATGACCTGGAACCTCCTGCATCTGGCCCGTATGTTGAAAGACTTCGGCGGCATCCCCGCCTACGGCAACCAGCGCACCGCCTGGGACGCCGGCTGCCGCCGCGACTACGAGAACCCCGAGCACCGGTAGGGAAACCAGCGGAAGGGGCGGCTAAGCAGGTCAGGGCGCTGAACGCCTTCAATCAAAGTCGCCCTGCGTGCGCGTCATCCTGGTCGAACGAGCGGAAGTCGTGGGCCCGGAGTTCGGGCACGGACCGCGTCCTCACGTCGAGAGCGCGCTGGAGTCCCTCGCGGTCGAGCAGCGACTGGGCCGCACTCAGGAGTCACTCACCGATCACCCAAGTCCGTATCTCGGATGGCGAGGTCGTTCCCGCAGCGACCGTGGTGTGGACGGCCGGCATGGCAGCCAGTCCGCTCACCGCGTTCATCCCCGGCGAACGCGACCGCATGGGCCGCCTGCACGTCGACGAGTTCCTGCGCGTCATAGGCACCCGGGACGTCTACGCGGCCGGCGACACGGCAGCTGCGATCGGGGAGGAAGGGCACACCGTGACGCAGAGCCGCCAGCACGCCCAGCCACGGAACCATATGTCACCTGCCTGGACCGGAATCGGCCGGAGCCATAGCCACCCACGGATGGGACCGTGAGGTGGAGACGACCGGCCAGGCCGCAAGGAGACGAAGATCGCGATCAACACCCAGCTCCTCTATACGCCGCTCGACGACGCCGACGCACTTCTGGCGCAGGTTGACTACCGACTCGCACCGAACGGCGAGATCGTCCAGCAGGGCGGGGCCAGGTCGGCCGAATGGGAGCCCTGACGCCGTTCCCGAGCAGGAGACGAGGAAGGTGTCGACGGCGGAAATGACGGCCGTCCTCCAACGTAGCGCAGCGGCCGTCGTGACCGGCCAGCTGGACGCTCCCAAGCCCGGCCGAGACTCTGCCCGCTCGCTCACCGTTGCTGCGCGAGCCACTCGTCGAAAGTGGTCGGCGCGATGCGGGCGCCCTCACCGGGCAGCAGGACGTCACCGGCCATGTCCGCGCCGAGCACCGACGACCACGTCGGTACGAGTTTCACTGCGTGGCCGCGTGCGTCGTTGGTTCGTCGGGCCATGTCCACCAGATCCTGCGGCTCGGGGCCTGCGACATCCCGGTAACGCCCCTGCGGCGCGCCTGTCGCGATCTCGGCGAGGACATCGGCCACGTCCGCGGGCGCGATCGGCTGCACGAGCAACGGAGGGATGGTGGCGACGCCGTCCCGCTCGGTCCAGTTCGTCAGCGTCACGGCAAAGTCGTGGAACTGAGTAGCCGCAACGATCGTCCACGGCACCCGCCCCGCAGCCACGAGGCGTTCCTGCTCCCGCTTGCCGACCATGTGCGCGTTGCCTTCCACTCGATCCAGCCCGACGATCGAGAGCAACACATGGTGACGGACCCCGGCCCGCTCCTCGGCGGCCAGCAGATTACGCGTGGTGGCGCCGAAGAACGCCACCGCCTCGTCACGGTCGGCGGTCTCGTTGCTCGTGGCGTCAATGACGGCCTCCACGCCGGTCAGAGCCGCGTCCAGTCCCTCACCGGTGACCAGATCCACGCCCAGTGAGCGGCTGATGCGCACGACATCGTGGCCGTTGCGCTCCAGGGCAGCCACGGTAAGGGCCCCGATGTTTCCCGTCGCACCGGCAACGGCAATACGCATGGCAACCTCCCCTACTCTCCCGGGCCACCCTTCCCGCGGAAGACCCGTGAACGGCTGAACCCAGACGATGGTGATGCCACTGCCACCGTGACCGATCCGAGGGCCCTCGGCACCTACAAGGCTTCGCCGCGGGCACTGCTGACGCCGACTCGGTCCACGTCGCAACCCCGGTGCTCCGACAGACCACAAGGGTCCAGTGCGACGAGATACCGCTCGGCGTTCAGAGCAGCCGCGCGGCCGGTCCCGGCCGCAGTGATGGCCTGTCTGTACTCATGGTCAACAACATCATCGAGGCGAAAACGTTCAGGTTGCTCGGGTTGACCGACCTTCGCCCGCTATGTGACCGGCGTGGTTCGAGAGCGACCTGGCTCTGACGAGATCGATCTGCGGATCCTGCCCGATGGCGACGAAGACGCTGGCCACCTCCAGGACAGCTTCCTTCCCACTGTTCACGTCCCGTATGAGAACACCGGCGCCCTGTCCTCCCCGAGGATGTCTTCCCCGAGTAGGTCGACCGCTTCGTGTGCGGGATCTCCTGGTCAGGGGCGCACGCCAAGCTAACGCCCAGCCGCTCCCGGGCCCGTGCGATAGGCCGAGGCCTCGGGCCCCGTCCACATGGGATGCGCGCGGGATTTCGAGAGCGCATAGTGGAGTCGTCAGTTGCTTGACGCCTCCGCCGCACCGCCGGACCGCCTCTTCGCCTCCGATTCGAATGTATCGCGGAACTCTTCCGCGCTCCTGTTTGCCAGTGATGAGGCGGCGATCAATGTGAACGACAATATCCGCGACCTGATCATCATCGGTTCCGGCCCGGCCGGTTACACCGCTGCAATCTACGCAGCCCGCGCCAACCTGATGCCACTGGTGTTCGAGGGGGATGTCTCCGCCGGGGGCGCGCTGATGAACACAACCGACGTCGAGAACTACCCGGGCTTCCCCGACGGCGTGCTGGGGCCGGAGCTGATGGAGAAGATGAGGGCCCAAGCGGAGCGCTTCGGTGCCGAGTTGATCACGGCCGACATCGTCGAAGCCCGTCTCGATCAGGAGGCCAAGGTAGTGGTCGACAGCTCCGGCAAGTCGTACCGGGCCAGGGCTGTCATCCTGGCCATGGGCTCACGGTACCGCGAACTGGGCCTGGACAACGAGAAGCGACTGTCCGGGCGCGGAGTGAGCTGGTGCGCCACGTGCGACGGGTTCTTCTTCCGCGAGCAGGACATCGTGGTGGTGGGCGGCGGCGACTCGGCGCTGGAGGAGGCCACCTTCCTCAGCAGGTTCGCCCGTACCGTCACCGTCGTCCACAGACGCGACAGCCTCCGCGCCTCGAAGATCATGCAGGAGCGGGCCCGTCGGAATGAAAAGGTGCGCTTCCTGTGGAACCGCGAGGTGTTGGACATCCTCGGAGACGACAGAGTCAGCGGTGTGCGCCTGCGCGACATCGTCACGGGCGACGAACACGAACTGCCCGTAACCGGCGTCTTCGTTGCCATCGGACATGACCCGCAAGTTGATTTGGTCAGGAACCGGATCTCACTCGATCACGCAGGATACATCGCAGTCGAGGGCCGTTCGACGCTGACGAATTTGGACGGTGTGTTCGCGTGCGGCGATGTCGTCGACCACGAGTACCGGCAGGCGATCACCGCTGCCGGGTCCGGTTGTGCGGCCGCTTTGGACGCTGAGCGGTACCTTGCGGCCATGGACGACTGCACCAGTCCGGAGGAGGCCCGCTTCGAGGCGACGTCCGTCGCCGAACTCGTGCACTGAGCTGCTCTCCGGGCGGCTCGCCAACGCAGGCCGGAGGCGGCTTGGCGCTTGGCTACCGCGGAGGACGCCATGCTCTTGGGGCCGCTGTGCAGCTGATGTCGGCGCGCGCCGGTCTGGCGTGGGCTCCCCGTCCCGCCCGTCCCGTGGCACGTCCGTGCTGCGTTCGCTCGCGCACGGTCGATCGGTGCGCTGGCGGGCACGGTTACCGCCACGCTGTCGACCTCCGCGCCTATAGGGAGGCATGGCCCGGGCGGTGCAAGGCGGCGATGAAGCGACAGCCAGCCGGACTCGGTGACGATCGTCGATGACGGACACGAACCCACCTGCCGACGCAGGACTTGTGTCAGCTCAGCTCCGAAGAGGTCGCCGTGGCAACCTCCAGTTTGGTCGGGGGAAGTGGCACGTGTAGCCGTTCGGATAGCGCTCCAGGTAGTCCTGGTGCTCCGGCTCGGCCTCCCAGAAGTCACCCACCGGTTCGACCTCCGTCACGACCTTCCCCGGCCACAGTCCGCTCACGTCGACGTCCGTGATCGTGTCCACGGCGACGCGGTGCTGATCCTCATCGGTGTAGTAGATGGCGGACCGGTAGCTACGGCCGATGTCATTACCCTGGCGGTCCTTCGTGGTGGGATCGTGGATCTGGAAGAAGAGTTCCAGGATGTCTCGGTAGCTTGTGGCCACGGGATCGAAGAGGATCTCGATGGCCTCGGCGTGGTCGCCGTGGTTTCGGTACGTGGCGTTCGGCGTGTCACCGCCGCTGTACCCGACGCGCGTGGACACCACGCCCGGCTGCTTGCGGATGAGGTCCTGCATGCCCCAGAAACAACCGCCCGCCAGTACGGCTCGTTCTGTTCCCACTGTCATCGGTTGCTCCCTCATGTTCGAGCTCGCCCGGCGCATCGAGGACGTGCCGGCTGTTGCCTGGCCAGTGGGGTCAGGAGAAATATGCGATGATGACAGGCTATCGGGCTGGACGGTCTCCTGCCGCATGTCGGCGCGCGAGGTGAGCTTCCGGCGCCGGCATGCGGGCGAGTTGCAGCGGGTATCGCAATGACTTGAGTTGTCGGTGCGTGGTCAGGCAGCAGGTGAGTGTTTGCGGAACGCTTCGTGGATGTCTGCTCGTCGTTCCCAGCGCACGCGCAGTCGGCGGAAGCCGTGCAGCCAGGCAAAGGTCCGCTCGACCACCCACCGTGGTCGTAGCCGCGATCCGCGTAGAGCGTGACCGCTCTGCGGCGCGGCCGGCCGACCCGGTCACGCCCGTCAGGGCCAGGAGCTGGGTGTCGTTGCGGTTGCCGCCGGTGAGGATGACGCGAGCGGGGTGCCGTGTCCGTCGGTGATCAGGTGGTGTGCGGAGCCGACCCGGCCCCGATCGACCGGTGACGGGCCCCGTGAGGCTCCCCCTTTTAGCGCTATGACGTGCGAGGAGTCGACCACGCATCCGGACCAGTCGAGATTCCTGCTCGCGTTCAGCTCGGCGAGCAGGACCTCGTACAACTGCTGCCAGACGTCGGCCTCGTTCCAGTCCCGCAGCCGGCGCCCAGCACGTCACGCCCGAACCGAACCCCAGCTCTTTGGGCCCACTGGATGTCCGTGTGCAGCACATACAAGATTCCGCACAACACCTGCCGGCCGGCAATGGCTTCCGGCCCGGATACCCGAGCGTGAATGATCGGAGCGTTGCCGGCATTTCAGAGGATCGCTGGGCGGCGAAGATGCCGTCTCATCTACCGATTCAAGGGGCGTACCCGATCACCAACCGCGGTGGTCAGTGACAGTTCCACCTGAGCCGGTTACCACGACCTGCTCGTTGGTGCCCATGAGCATCTCGGCGCCCCGATCACGGTCGCCTCAGGCAATGAGCCCGCCCATGGGCGCCCGGCTGAGAGCCGTCGTCCATTCGCTCCACCATTGGATCGCCGCTACTTCCTGCCAGCTAACGAGCCCGATCTCACTTTATCGAGGGCATCCGGTCACTGCTGCGTCATCCGCTGCCAGGTCGGCTCGGATAGCGTACGCACACCTCCTTCGACCATCCGCGCGATCGCCCTTGGCCGAAGTGGTCAATTCGCCGCCCTAGTTCGACACTGGAGGGTGTGACCGCTGATGCCGCTATCGCTCAGGAGACGACGGTGACTTCCTTCTCGCCTGCCCTTCCGCGGGCGACCCCACTTGTTGGCGGAGCGGCTCCCGACCGGCCTTCCCCGGGCGAGCGTGTTGCCTGCCGAGCAAACCTGCTCACGACGCCACGCTCTGGGTGACGCACTCCCGACCACAGGCATCGGCGAGCACCGCATGTTCTGGGCACCATGGCCGGCGTGCAGGGCATCCCTGGCACCAGCGGGCGGGCCCGGTACCGCTCGGTGGCCGCGGGGCGTCGGTGACGAGGGCGGCACGCACGTCGCCTGCTATCGCCCAGGCGGCCAGGCAACCGCAGGCCAGGCACCCCGGATGACATGGACTGATGCACGGGAATCCCCCACCGGCGAGCGGGGCATGCTCCCGACGCGCCTCATGTCGGCTGCTATGGCGACTGCCATCGCGCCAGGAGTGGCGCACGCCGGCACTGGGCTGAGCCTGCCCGCAGTCCGCCTCGAGTGTGGCATGGCGGCAGGCACCATCTCAGGTGAGCCCGAAGGAGAAACATGACCAGCCATGACGGCACGGATTTTGCGGCCGAGGCCGCACGGCTCGGATGCGCGAACCTGGTGGATGCGATGGGTCGCGTCCACAGTCACCGTGCGCACATCTTCCCTCTGTCCAGTCCCGACCCCACCAGATCGCTGTTCGGCCCAGCTGCCACTATGGCTTTCCTCCCCTACCGGGACGATCTGCCACAGGCCGAGATCGGCTTCGGTGAGCTGTTCGACCAAGCGGTTGGTGACGACCCGGCCGGGCGGGTCCTGGTGCTCTCCAGCGGGGGTTACCGGAACGCCTCGCACGGTGGCGGCGCGAAACTCACCCGGGTCGCTCATCACGGGCTGGCTGGTGTGTTGGCGGACGGCAGACTGCGGGACTTCGCCCAACTACGCGACCACGGATTCGCCACGTGGTGCCGCGGCGAGGCTACGCGCTGGGGCGGCGACACAGTCATGCCATACGCGGCCGACATCGCCATCGAAGTCGCCGGTGTGTGCGTCACTCCCGGTGATTACGTCTTTGCCGACACGGCGGGAGCCGTGGTCATTCCGGAGGCCAGTATCGAGCGGGTCTTCCAGGAGGCGACCGAGATCGAGGCAGAAGAAGCCGAGTTCGCGGCCGGGGTCCGCGGTGAACGCCCGCCCAGGTGACGGCGCGACTGTTTCCCGGCGGTCGAACGGAGCGCCGGGACGGGACGGCGACCTACGGAAGGAAGCCGCGTGGGAGGCGCCTCGACCTGCGCATGGCTTTCCCCGAAGACCCATACCTGGCACGCCGCCGGGAGTACCCCCAGCACGAGGTCGATCTGCTCTTTGGTTTGGGGGTAGATCGTGTCCACACTTCCTTCGGGGATGCAGCGGCGGGCAAAGGCGATCCACTCGTCGTGCATCTCGACAAGCACGGCGGTGGTGAGGCGCTCGATGGCGTCGGGGGTAGGGGAAGGTCTGAAAGACGTCGGTCCGGCGTTTGATCTCCCGGTTGATCCGCTCCAGCGGGTTGGTTGACTGGATCTTCTTCCAGTACCGATCGGGGAAGTCGCGACAGCGGTCAGATCCTCCTTCACCTCAAGGAGCATGACCCTGACCTTGAGGAACTGGCGGCCGAGCACGTCGGCGACGGTGTCGAGCTGGGCCCGGACGGCTGCGGCGTGGGGCTGGGCGAAGATCGTGCGGAGGATCGCTGCGGCCATCTCTGCGGAGTCCTTCGGGATCAACGAAGACGTTCCGCAGGAAGTGAACGCGACACCTTTGGTAGCCGGCGCCGAGCACGGCCTTGCGCACGGCCTTGACCAGGCGGCTTTGGTGGTCGGCGATGACCAGGCGGACCCCGGACAGTCCCCTCTCACGCAGCGAGCGCAGGAGATCCGTCCAGAACGCCTCGGTCTCGCTGTCGCCGACCACCAGCCCCAGCACTTCGCGTTCGCCGTACTCGGTGATGCCAGTGGCGATGACCATGGCCTGGGACACGATCTGTTGGTTCACGCGGGCCTTGCAGTAGGTCGCGTCGCGTCCAGTTAGATGCAGGGGGAACGGGTATGGTCCAGCGGCCGGGTGCGGAAGGTGGTGAGTTCGGCGTACATGTCAGCGCAGAGCCGGGAAACCACGCTCTTGGAGATCCGCTATCCGCGCCCAGGGCCCTGACCAAGTCGTCCACGCTGCGGGTGGAGACCCCGTGAACGTATGCCTCGACGACGGCATACAAGGGCCCGGTCGATCCGGCGGCGGCGTTCGAGCAGGCTGGGGAAGAAGCCGCCGGTCCGGACCTCGGGGATCGCCAGGTCGAGATCACCAGCCTGCGTTGTCAGCGTCTTCCCGCGGTGGCCGTTGCGCAGGTTGGTGCGCGTCTCGATGTGCTCGCCGGGTTCCGCTCCGATGAACGAGGTGCCCTCGGCCTCGCAGGATTGGAGCGAGGATCGACCGCATTCACAACACGGATTGGGTCGGCTGACGTGGCACGGAGCAACCCCTCGCCCCAGGGCGGGTCTGAGTTCCTCCGCGGACGAACCGGAATGCTCCGGTCGAATAGGCATGAGAAGCCATGGGAGGAAAGGGCGAGGAAGAGGGCGGCGCCGGAGACGATGGTGGCCTTGCTCCAGGGGCGACCGGGACGGGAGGCCGCGCTCTGGGATGTGATCACGATGGACAACCACCGCAACGGTGCCCCCGTATGGACCGAAGCGCACGCGGTCCCGGCACGGGAAACGCCCTTGAAAAAGATCAGCGAGTTGCGGACGGAAGTGGGTCAGCTACAGGAGGCCGTCCTCTCCCCCACGCCGTGGTCGAGCAGGCGATCGGTGTGGTCATCTCCCTCGGGGCCTGCGCCCCGACCCGGGCTTCCAAGTGCTCCGATAGGTCTCATAGCACACCAACATCAAACTGCGGCAGGTCTCCGAACAGATAGTGGACTGGGTCCACAGCGAACGGCTGTCCGATGAGATCCGCGCTGCTCTGGACAAGGCGCTGGCTACCGCACGGTCCCATCTGCGCACGGCACAGCTCTGCCGCCCGCGATCGCAGCCGGACGGCAGAGTTGGGCGGACGAATTGCGTGCCAGCTCACTGCCGAACCTGCACGCGACACGACGGACCGGCACTGGCACAAGAACCTGCGTCCGCGGCTGCACGGTCTTGCCGATGAGGAGTACTTCTGGGAGCCGGTGCGTGGCTGCTGGAGCATCCGCCCACGTGGCACGTCGGCTGCACCGACGTCGGCAGGTTCGGGGGAATGGACGATGGACTCCGCGTCCCCTGACCCGGTGCCGGCGCCGGTGACCACGATTGCCTGGCGGCTGGCGCACATCGTCGTCTCCTGCCTGGGCTATCGGGTCGGATGGCACTTCGGCGGCCAGGACGTCGACTCCCAGACATTCGCCTACGCGGGGACCGCTGACGAGGCGCTGAAACAGCTCGATGAGATGTATGGGAGATGGAACGCGGGGGTCCGCGAGCTGTCGGACGCTGACCTGGAGAATCCGCCCACAGTGGGTCCCGAGCGGTTTCCCATGGAGGGCATCGTCCTGCACGTCAACAGGGAGCTGATCCATCACGGTGCCGAGATCTCCCTGCTGCGCGACCTCTACCGCTGGCAGGACGGAGCCGTACCGCGCAGAGTATGACTTTCCGGTAACCGGCGATCGAGCTTCGGAAACCTACGTGGACTCCGTGACCTCCGTGGCTGCGAGCTTCAGTGAAGCTGCGCCCTCTTGAAGTAGCTGGTCGGGGTGGTGGCGTGAGGGTCGTTCGGGGTGGTCATGCTGGTGTTGGGCGGATGTCTCGGGTGTAGATCATTTGTTAGCGGGCTCCTTCGAGGTACGTCAGGACGAACAGGGCGCGCAGCAGGCCGGTCGCGCGGGCGGGATCCGTGCGGAGCTTGGTGAGGATCCGCCAGTTCTTGAGATGGGCGAAGCCGAGATCGGCCAGGGCGCCGAGGCCGGCGGCGCGTAGGTGGGACAGGATGCGGTCACGGCGGGCGGCGGTGATGTCGTGAGTGCGGCCGGGCCGAGCCGCGGAGATCCAGATCATCCGGCCCCGTTCGTCGGTCAGGGCGAGGACGTGCAGGCCGTGGCGGTGGTGTTTGCCGGAGTAGTTCGGCCGGTTCGCCGTCCCGGTGCGGCGCTGCGTGGGGATCAGGGTGCCGTCGATCAGCACGACCTCCCCTACGGCACTACCTCCACGACCCCGTGGTCCCCGCCGGGCGATCTTCTTCGGGGCGCGGACCAGCCGTGGGGCCTTGGTGGCCAGCAAGGTGATCAGCGCGTCGCGCCGGCGCCGGATGGTGATGGCGGAGACGTCGTTGCCGCCAGCCATGTCGGCCAGGCGCTGATCGTGCCGCAGCACGGCCAGCACGATGGTCGCGATCCTCCCGGCCGACAGTGCCCGCCATCTGGACCGCATTGACTTCAGGTGGCCGCGCAGCAGATCGGCGAGGTAGTTCACGGTGCGCGTGGACAGCGGCAGGCGGCACTGGTAGATCAGGGACACGTTGTCCCCGGCATGCTTATTGGTTTTCGCCACACAATTCCAACAGCCGCCGGGGGCACCTTGGTTACGCCCTGCCGTCCGTGCGGGCCGGTCACGGGCGGACGGTGAACTTCCCGTCGGGCCGTTTGTGCAGCCAGCCGCGGTCGGCCAGCTTCGTCAGCTTCCCGCGCAGCGGCTCCAGCTTGCTCCGCACCCCGGTGTCCACGCCCAGCGCCTCGCCGATCCGCCGGGTAGCGACCGGACTGCCGGCCGCCCGCACGGCAGCCAGGATGCGCTGATACTGCGCCGGCAACGCGAACTCCAAGACTCCCGGCCCACGCTCCGGGACCACCCTCACTGCCCGACCCGCCACCTGAACCACCGGCGATCCGGCCTGGGCCCGCTCGTCGGCGAGCTGCTCACTCATCCGCTGCCACACCCGCTCGGCCACGACAAGCTCATCCGGCTCGGCCCGCACCTCCGCCAGCTGCTTGACCAGCTGTTCTTCGACTCCGTCCCGCTCCGCACGCCGCGCGGCGATCCGTTCCTGTATCTCGGAGTCCATCACGCCCCGGAGCGTACGAGCGGTGCCGATCCCGACGGACGAGAACCCGCAAAACCAACCCTGCCAGACGATCTACACCTCAGACTGCCGCCCACCACCAGCACGAGCACCCCGAACGACCCTCACGCCACCGCCCTGGTCAGCTACTTCAAGATGACGCTGCTTCTCTGATGTTGCGCGGTAGTTGGCGGAGTCGCGCTCATCACGTATCGCGCAACGCCACATCCGTACGCACGGCGGGCACCGTGCCCTCCAATCAGCCAGCGTCGCCCCCACCACCAAGTGGCCCAGCCGTGCCGTCGGTTCCCTGGGTGCAGCGAGAACTAGTGGACGCTCAAGTGCCTCCCTGACCTCTGCCGGGTGCGGGGACGCGGGTAGGACCGTCGGCTTGCAGAAGGTGGTCGGGCAGTACCGACAGCAGGTGCGGCCACCATGTGGGATGTGCTCGCAGCAGGTGGCGCAAGACCGGGCTGTTCTCAACGGTTTCGCGGCAGTAGTCCGTCCACGGGCCGGCACTGCCGCTCTCGGGAACGCGCTGGTGTACGTGCACGCCGCTGCTCATCACATCTGCGAGGAGTTCCGCAAGGGTGATGACGGTCTCACGCTCGCGGCGCGAATCGGGGAGCGGCTTACAGCCGTAGAAGTAGTCCCGCACGCCCTCCCGCTCAAGCATGAGGGTATGCACTTCGCGCAGCGACCGCAGCACCGTGTCGTTCGCCGACATGGCCGCCATGACATTGCTCACCTCGGCCTGCTCGACGGCCGCGTGCGTCTGCTGCGCAGCTGTCTTCGTCTGCCTGGCCAGGTAGAGCATCGACCAGGCGTTTAGGCAGAAGGCCAGTGCCGCCACTAACGCACCTATAGCTTCCGCTGACATGCCGCCCCCGTCTCGCACGCGCGTGCAAGCACAGTACCGCGAGGCGCTCAGGTCCGCCCCCAATCATGCCGATGGGGCTATCCATGGCCACCTTGGGCTACAGAGCGAGATGCGCAGATCGCATGATCGCTGCGGCGGACAACATCAACCACCGTGCAGCGCCGCCAACTTGACGCACGTCACAGCACCGGCCAGGCGAGTCCGCTCACCGTCGGTGCGCGGACTCTGTCCACAGGCCCGCGCTCTGAAGATCGCTTCTGAGGCCGCCGCGATCGGCGGGGGCGGCCCGTACGTGAGGAGCCGTTCATGTTCCAGAACCCCACCGTGCCGCTCGTCCCGATGACGCCGGACGCGGTTTCAGCACCTTCAACTGGAGCCAGCCGCATCCGATCACGACATGGGGGTGAGGGGGAGGCCGACGAGGAATATCGCCAGCAGTGCGGCGGGAATGCCCAGCGCCGGCGCGAGGAGCGCGGTCGCGGCTGCCAGTGCGGCGCCTGCTGCGCTCCCGTCCCACGATCCATAACCGGTCGGCGCCCGGCGCAGTGCTGGGTGCCGGCTCCAGCGCAAGCAGCGGCCGAAGACGCTGGATGACCGTCAGACGGACGGTCGGTCCGTGGCCGGCAGGTCGCAGCGTCCTCACGCAACTACCGATTCGCGCGATTGTGCAGGTCATCGTCGACACCGACACCCGCCTGGTGGTGGCCTTCGCCCGGCCGGCATCCGGCAACAAGGCAGACGCTCCTGTGTGGCGCGAGTCGGAGCTGCCGGCCGTGGCGGCGGGCACGATGGTGATCGCGGACGGCGCCTACCTGGGCACCGGCCTGATCGTCCCGCACCGCAGAAGAGCCGGACGTCCACTCCCGCCTGGCCAGGAGGAAGACAACGCCGAACATCGGCGCGTGCGGGCCCGAGTCGAGTACGCCTTCGCCCGGATGAAGAACTGAAAGGTCCTCCGCGACTGCCGTCAGAGGGACGACGGAGTCCACCACCCTCCAGGCCGTAGCCAGCACGCACAACCTCGCCACGGCAGGGTGAAAGAGCAGGTCAGCCATCACCCCGACATGCCCGCCGTCAGGCCTTCTGCAACACCCTTCAGGCATCCGCGATCCAGCTACCGTGGAAGCCCAGAGGCACGCGGCCGGGCAGGTGGACGCGGGCCAGCGGGTGGCCGCCGAAGTCCTGGGCCGAGAGGATGAACAGGTCGGTCGCGCCGCGCTCGGGGTCGTTCACGTACGACAGGACATAGCCGTCGTCCTCGTCCCGCGCCCCGCGCCGCGGAACGAACACCGGCTCGCTGACCGCCGCGTCCACAGGGAAGCGGTGGAGTTGCCTGCTGCCCCGCAGCATGTCGTGCTTCACCAGGTAGTTGGTGAACTTCTCGTCCGGCCACGCCCCGTCGACGGCCTCGTACGCGCGCCACATCTCGGCCGTGCTCGCGGTGTACGCGTAGCGGTGACGGCGCGAGACCAGGGATTCGTTGATGCGGGGGAACTCCTGCGGACGGTCGTCCAGCCGACTGCTGTGCACCCGGCCCGCGCGCAGGTCGATCACCCAGCGGTCGAGCGTCGGGGCACCGGTCGCTGAGGGGCCGCCCATGCCGCGCCCGGCGGCGTAGAACGGGGCGGGGAACGCGGTGTACTCCACCACGACGGTGTCGCCCTGATCGTGGGCGTTGAGGGTGTGCGAGTAGTAGACCGGGTCGATGTCGAACCAGCGCGTGGTGCCGCCGGCGCGTGGCAGCAGCCCGATGCGCATGGGGTGCCTGTCGTTCCACACGTACGGCACCACCGCGCCCGCCTCCGCGGCGGCACCGTCGAAGGTGATCGGTACGTCCACGATCACCACATACTTCTCGGTGAGCGCGAAGTCGTGCATCATCGGCGCGTCCGCGACCGGGATCCGTGTGGCCCGCGCCACCCGGCCCGTCCGGTCGATCATGATGTGCCGCACATGGTCCCACGTGGGGTAGTACGCGATCGCGTGCAACTCGTCCGCCGTGGCGTCGTACTTGGTGTGCGCGGCGAAGGCGCCCTCGAGCGTGGAGCGGAAGTCGTACGGGCGGACGGTGCCCAGCTCGCCGTCCAGCTCGTACGGCAGCGGCCCGCCTTCCTGCATCGCCAGAATCCGGCCCTTGTACGGGATCACGTGTGTGTTGCAGGCGAAGTCGTCCGGCGGTGCCTGGCCCGGACGGGTCTCTCCCAGCTTCGCCCTCACCTGCGAGGAGCGCACCCAGCGGTTGCGGTACCACTCCGCTCGTCCGCCGCGCAGCCGGACTCCGTGCACCATTCCGTCGCCGAGCATCCAGTGGTGGGCGCGGACGTCCTCGATGCCCAGCGCGTTCGGGCCGTTGCGCAGGTAGCGGCCGTCCAGGTCGTTCGGGATGCGGCCGGTCACCTTGAGGGCGAAGGCGGTCAACTCCTCGGTGACCGGTGCGAAGGCCCCCGTCAGGAACGGGGTCGCCCCGCTCGTGCCGCCCTTCCCGGCCGAAGGGCTCGCCTGTGCCGCTGCCGTGGAGAAGCCGGGCCCGAGGCCGCTCCCGACCACACTGCCCGCCGCCGCGGCCGCTGCGCCCCCGAGAATCTTCCGCCGTGTGTGACTGGCCATCATGCATCCCCGTTCCGCTGTCGGTGTCCGGCTCCTGCGGCCGGGCTCCTGGTGACGAAGGCAACTCTCCTCCGCGGTCGCCCGCGAAGCAGTCGGCCCAGCCCCCCGATCAGGGGGTGGTGCCAGCACCACCCCCTGACACCGGCGCATCCGGACATCGCGGTCACGATCTAGGCAGTTTCCCTTTCGGAAGTGGCTGCTCAGGGTGTGCCAGGACAGGCCAGGGTGCTAGGCAGTGTCCTTCCGGCCATCCGATTGTCGGACTGCCCGTGAGGGATGCGGGGACATCTGAGGCCGCGTGGTCAGGTGATCGAGCCGTTGTCGACTACACCCGCCCGGCGAACCTTCCCGCTGGTGCCGCCCGTCCTGCCGTCCGCAGTCCAGCGTGAATCGCGTCCGCGCTCGCTCGGCCCCTGCCTCTCGGAGCTCCCCGAGCACGGCCGGAACCGCCACCGTCGTCGCCATGAACTGAGCCCTGACCGCCTTCGCGGCCGCAAGCAGCCTCCTCCTCCCCTGAGTTGGGCTGCTCGCAGTCATGGCCGTGCAAGGCAGGCCGCCCCTGCACGAGGCGACTTGCCTTTGGAACGGTCGTCCCAGCCTGGGGAGTTGTACTGCACGTCGCTGATGTACACCACCGGGCGGTGCGGGCTCCCGTGCGCCGGGGTCCGGCGCTGGGCTACAACTCCGGCACGTAGTACGGCTGCACCGTCATCCAACCGTTGCCGCGGGCACCGTAGCGGGTGCCGTCGTCGCTCCGGGCCAGGGTGTACCAGGAGTCGACGTAGTCCGGGTCGTCGGTCCACCAGTCGTCCGGGATGGCGTCCAGGACCGCGTTCACCAGCGGAATGTAGGTGCCCTGGTCGGTGATGGTGAGCAGCGCGGTGGCGATGGCCTGGGCGAGGTCGTGGTAGTTGGTGCTGCCGTCCTCCTCCATCATCACGGCGTCGGCCAGGTCGTATTTGTAGGAGGACCAGTTGACCAGGATCTGGTTGGGCCGGTAGACCGTGCCGTCGTTGTCGAGGTATGGCATGTCGACAGGGTCGACGCGCACCTTGCCGTCCTGGCCGAAGCCGGTGACCAGGGTGTAGATCTCGGCGTCCCCCTTGATCCAGGGTTCCTCGTCGTCGGAGAGCTCGACTGCGGTGATGCGCGTGGTCCAGAAGCCGCCGGTGGCGGCGAGCGCCTGCGGGCGGTCGGCAGGGGCCTGCTCGGCGGAGTGGACGCCGTACCGCGAGAGTTCCTCGGCCAGCACGTCCAGACCGGCGGCCAGTGCCTTGGAGCTGTCGATGTCGACGACGTACACCGGGTGCTCGGGCGCCCTACGGGCGTCCAGCGTATGAGCCCGGCCGCGGCTGTCGTAGGCGGTGACGGTGGTGGCGTTCTCGTCCTGGGTGGCCGCGGCCACCCAGGGCGTGGCCCCGCCGGCGAGCGCGGTGCGCATGGACGCGTCCCCGAGCCGCAGCCGCAGCAGCGGGCCGACCTCGGTGCCCAGGCCCTTCGCGGTGGCGATCTGGCGGTCGGCCGCGGTCAGGGTGGACTGCAGGGTGCCGCCGGCCTGCCCGGCCAGCGCGGTGACCTCGACCTCCTCGGAGGTGAGCGCGGCCGTCCGGACGCGGGCACCCCAGGCGGAGTCGGTGAGCGAGCCGGCTATCGCCCGCGCGGCGTGGTCCTCTGCGGCCGTGACGGCGGACCTGGGGGCGGATGCCTTGACGGCCGCCGTGGCCGGCAGGGCGCTCAGGGTCTGGCCGGCGCACAGGGCGACCAGGGATGCCGCGACGGCGCCGAGGCTGCGTCGACGGGGGTGACGGGGTCTCACGTGGATCGATCCTCCTGGGTCGAGTGGTCGATGTCGCACTGTCAGGTGGAGCCCGTGCGCGCGTCTATGCGGGTAGACAGGCGCGCGCAGGTACAGAATGACGGTGACATGACACTAAGACAAGAGGGCTTCCGGTGTGAGAGGGTGAACTCTCCGGGCGTGGGGTCGGAGTTGTTCAGGACCGGTACAACGGGCGGCCGGCGCTACATTGCGGGCCGTCAACGTGGCAAGTTGACCCGTCTTGTCGACAAGCGGCGCCGGACTCGGTACGCCTCGGTCATGAGCGATGCCGAGTGGGCACTCGTGCGGGACCGCTGCCGGTGTTGGGATGGCTGGCAGGCCGGGGCGGGCCGCCGCAGCGCTACTGCCACCGGCGACCGTCCTCCATGACCGGCGCATCCGGCGCGCAGCTCATCGCCTCGTATCGTCATGCGTCATGTGCCGACACTGCAGCGGGGAGGCAAGGTTCTCGTCGACCGTCTTGCAACTGACGGGGAACTGGAAAACCTGTGCGATGGTGCGCGCCTTCATGGGCCGCGCGGTGACGTCGACGTCCTCGAACAGCATCCCTCCCCGGGATCGCCTGACCAGGTCGGTCGCATGTTCAACAGTGTCGTCTTGCCGCAGTCCGGTGCAGCTGGACGCCGTGTCGCCGGGCAAGTGGTGACCGGCGAGCCGTCGAGGGTCAGCACCGACGACCAGCTCGACCAGCTCTGGGACGCTCCAAAGGCCCCCCGCGCCATCACTATGGGGATTCTCCCCGGATGCGCTCACTGTGCTGCGCCGGTGTCCCTGACTGGAGAGCGTCCGGCAGCTCGAGTCATTGATCCGCGGCACAGTGCAGCGGCCTTCCGGCTGGGTGGTGCCGCGGACGGCCTCCCGCCGGAACGACAGGACCCGACCACCATCGAAGCGCTGGGACGAGACGCGATTCCGCGTGGGCTGGGACCGCAAGTCCGACATCCAGCGCATCGCGCAGACCTCGGGATGTCCCGCGCCAAGACGTATGGGAAGAGGCGCCGTTATCGGACCGTCCGGCCGAGCCTTACCTGACGGGCCGGGGGGGGGGGGGGGGGGGGGGGGGGGGGGGGGGGGGGGGGGGGGGGGGGGGGGGGGGGGGGGGGGGGGGGGGGGGGGGGGGGAGGGGGGA
>NZ_JBVHWM010000066.1:0-59067 GCF_055564375.1 Streptomyces sp. NPDC029138 | reverse complement strand
ACGCCCGCGAGGTCGGAGCCGATGATGTGGTACGGCAGGTCATGGCGCTTGGCCAGCTCGTTGGTGCGGCCGTAGCGCTCCAGGAACCCGAACGTGGACAGCGGCTCGAAGATCGAGGTCCACACCGAGTTGTAGTTCACCGAGGAGGCCATGACGGCCACCAGGGCCTCGCCCGGGCCCAGCTCGGGCACGGGGACCTCGTCCAGGTGGATCGACTTGCGCGGGTCCTTGTCGCGGGTCTCCAGGCCCGCGAACATCTCCGTCTCGTCCTTGTGGACGGTGATCGCGCGGTACGACTCGGGCAGCGGCAGGGCGGCGAAGTCGGCGGACGTGGCGTCCTTCGACTGGATCGCGTCCAGGATGTCCTTCACGGTCACGGTGTTGCCTCCGGCGGGTGAGCGCCCTGAGGGAGGGGCGCCTAAGGGTTCGTCGGTGCTGTCAGTGCTGCTGAGGATGGTGAGGGTGTGCCGTCGGTTCGGCTCGGTGGTGCTTCGGCAGCGCTTTGTGGCGCGGGAGGTTGCCTGTGACGCAGGCGTCCGGGCGCGCAGGCCAATGGGCTTGCTGGGACAGCCGGCGAGCGAACGGTCTCTGCTCGCCGGCCGCCCGGACCCCTTCAACGTATGACACCGCGTGTCAGGTGGCAAGGCACTGAGTGCCAGAACGCGCTCTCAAATGAAATCTTTACGTAACAAATGAGCGATGATCGATCGAACGGGCTCTGAAATCTCGCAGAAAACGGCCCCTGACATGCCAAAACGGCCACCCGTTCGGGTGGCCGTCGTCACAGCGGCAGAGAGCGGGTCAGCGCTCCTTGAGAGCCTGCTCGATCGTCCGCATGACCTCGTCCAGCGGGGCGTCGGTCCGGGCTACCGTCACCAGCACCTCGCCGTGCGCGGACGCAGTCGCGGGGGCGGTCGGGGTGGCCGGCTGGGCGGCGGCGCCACGGCCGGCCCCGATGCCGGTGCCGAACGTCTTGCGCACGATCGCGAACGCGTGGTCGAGCTGGGCCTCCACGTCCCCCTGGCCGCCCGCCCGGAGCCAGCGCCTGAGGACGTGGTTGTGGGCGGTGACCACGGCGGAGGCGGCGACCTCGGCCAGCAGCGGATCGTCGTTGGCGTCGTCGGCGTGCGCGTGCTCGTCGAAGTGGCCCAGCAGATAGCGCGTGAACAGGCGTTCGTAGCGGGCCACGGAGGCGATCTCGGCCTCGCGCAGCGTGGGCACCTCGCGCGTGAGCTTGTAGCGGGCGACCGAGATCTCCGGCCGCGCCGCGTACATCTTCATGACCTCCTTGATGCCACGGCACACGGTGTCGAGCGGATGCTCGTGAGCGGGCGCGGCGTTGAGCACCGCCTCCGCGCGGATCAGCGTGTCGTCGTGGTCCGGGAAGATCGCCTCTTCCTTGGAGCGGAAGTGGCGGAAGAAGGTCCGCCGGGCGACCCCGGCGGCGGCGGCGATCTCGTCGACGGTGGTGGCCTCGTACCCCTTGGTCGCGAACAGCTCCATGGCTGCTGCCGCCAGTTCTCGGCGCATCTTGAGCCGCTGGGCGGCGGCGCGACTGCCTGCGGCACTTTCCGGCGCGTCGGGCGTAGCTGGTGTACGTGAGGACTTGGCGGGCTGGGACATGACCCGAACGTACTGCATGTGCGCAGCTCGATGCGCAGGTCCGGGGTGTCCCCCGCCCCCGGAGGGCGGGGGACCTTCGGGCCGGGTGGGCGGGGGAGAGCCACCCGGGTCGAGCAGTCCGCCCCAGTCCTGCTCCGTCCGGAACCAGTCGCCGACGCCGTCAGCGGCGGGCATACTCGCGGAAGCCGCGGCCGGTCTTGCGGCCGAGGCAGCCCGCGGCCACCAGGTGCTCCAGCAGCGGCGCCGGGGCGAGACCGGGGTCGCGGAACTCGCGGTGCAGCACCTTCTCGATGGCCAGCGAGACGTCCAGCCCGACCACGTCCAGCAGCTCGAAGGGGCCCATCGGGTAGCCGCCGCCCAGCTTCATCGCCGCGTCGATGTCGTCGAGGGACGCGTAGTGCTCCTGCACCATCTTGATCGCGTTGTTGAGGTACGGGAACAGCAGCGCGTTCACGATGAAACCGGCCCGGTCGCCGCAGTCCACGGCGTGCTTCTTGATCCGGCCGCAGACCTCGCGCACGGTCGCGTGGACGTCGTCGGCGGTCAGGACGGTCCGCACGACCTCGACCAGCTTCATCGCCGGCGCAGGGTTGAAGAAGTGCATGCCGATCACGTCCTGCGGGCGCGAGGTGGCGCGGGCGCAGGCGACGACGGGCAGCGAGGAGGTCGTGGTGGCCAGGACCGCACCCGGCTTGCAGACCTTGTCCAGCGTGGCGAACAGCTGCCGCTTGATCTCCAGGTCCTCGGCGATCGCCTCGACGGCCAGGTCGACGTCGGTGAAGGCGTCGTAGGAGCCCGCCGGGGTGATCCGCTCCAGGATCCGCGCGGCGGCCTCGGCGGTCAGCCGGCCCTTGTCGACAGAGCGCGAAAGCGACTTGCCGATACGGGCCTTGGCCGTCTGCGCCTTCTCCTCGCTGCGGGCGGCGAGGACGACCTCGTAGCCGGCCTTGGCGAACACCTCGGCGATGCCGGAGGCCATGGTGCCGGAGCCGGCCACGCCGACCGAGCGGACCTCCCGGCCCGCGGTGGGCGCACCGCCGGCCGCCGGGGTCAGCGCGTCCGGCACGACCGTCCCGCTGCCCGGCGCCTCGTAGGTGTAGAAGCCACGCCCGGACTTGCGCCCGGTCAGGCCCGCCTCGCTGAGCTGCTTGAGGATCGGGGCGGGGGCGTGCAGCCGGTCCCGGGACTCGGCGTACATGGCCTCCAGGACCGTCCGCGCGGTGTCGATGCCGATCAGGTCCAGCAGGGCGAGCGGGCCCATGGGCAGGCCGCAGCCGAGCCGCATGGCGGCGTCGATGTCCTCCCGGGAGGCGTACTTGGCCTCGTACATCGCGGCGGCCTGGTTGAGGTAGCCGAAGAGCAGCCCGTCCGCGACGAAGCCGGGGCGGTCGCCGACCGCGACCGGCTCCTTGCCCAGCTCGATCGCGAGGTCGGTGACGGCGGCCACGGCCTGCGGCGCGGTCAGCACCGAGGAGACGACCTCCACCAGCCGCATCGCGGGGGCCGGGTTGAAGAAGTGCAGGCCGAGCACGCGCTCGGGGCGGGCCGAGTCGGCCGCCAGCCGGGTCACGGACAGCGCGTTGGTGCCGGTCGCCAGGATCGTATCCGGGCGGACGATGCCGTCCAGTTCGCGGAAGATCTGCTGCTTGATCTCGTACGACTCCGGGGCCACCTCGATGACGAGGTCGGCGTCGGCCGCCGCGGTGAGGTCCGTGGCGGTGCGGACCCGGGCCAGCGCCCGGGTGCGCTCCTCCTCGGTGAGCCGGCCGCGCCCCACGGCGCGGGCGGTGGCGGCCTCCAGGGTGGCGAGCGCCCGCGCGGTGCGCGCCTCGCTGATGTCGATGCCGATCACGTCGCGGCCGGCCTTCGCGAGGACCTCGGCGATGCCGGTGCCCATGGTGCCGAGGCCGACCACGGCGATCGTCTTGAGCGGGGACAGCGGGGACAGAGCTGAGTCGGACAGGGGAGTGGCCATCGCGGGACTCCAGGAATGAGGGTGACGACGAGGAGCGCGCCGGGTGCGCCGAGGGCGCACCACGGTGCGAGGAGAGTGCGGGTGTTGCCGGGCTGCGAGCGCACACGCCCGGGGGCGCCGGTCCCACGGGCGTGCACACGCCCGGGAGCGGCGGAACTTCCGACCGGCTCTGTCCCGAAGCCGGGTCGTACTGCGGTACACACGGCGTACCGAACCGACCTGCTCGCTCGCGACGGCCGCGTCACCAAACCGTCGCCAGCGGAAATGCGAGAGGGTTACTCGCTCGTATGAGCTTAACCGGCGGGTAACGAGCGCGCCAGTCCCCGACGGGAAACCGACTTTGTGATGTACCTCCCTCGGCCGCCGCGACCCGCCTACGCTGGACCTCGTGGACGAAGAGTTGCGATCGCTCACGGAGCGCTTACGGCATGAGTCGGGCGGCTCGGCGGCGTTCGAGCACCTGCTGGCCACCGGGGACCACGACGAACTGGCGGAGGTGCTCACCGCGCCCGGACAGCCGTTGTGGGCCAGGGAGCTGGCCGCGTTCCGCCTCGGCCGGGCCGGCGACCGGCGCGCCTTCGAGTCCCTGGTGCTGCTGCTCAACCACCGTGACCCGCCGCGCTGCGCCTCCGCCGCGCACGCCCTCGCCCGGCTCGGCGACCCGCGCACGGCCCGGGCCGCCGCCGCCCTCGCCACCAACGAACTCCGCGTCGCCTACGCCCTGCACCCGGTACGGCTCCTGGTCGCGCTGCGCGCCCCGGAGTCCGTGCCCGCGCTGATCACCACGCTGGAGCGGCGGCTGCGCCCGCACGATCCCTACCGGCGGGTGGCCCTTGCCTGCGTGGAGGGGCTGGGCGCGCTCGGCGACGCCCGTGCCCGGCGGGTCCTCACCGAGGCCCTCGCGCACCCCGCGCTGGCCGAGGCCGCGGTGCACGCGCTGGCGCGGATTCCGGAGCAGCAGCCGAGCTGACGCCCGGTCAGCCGCCCAGCGGTTTCACGTACCGCACCTCGGGCACCGGCACGCCGTCCACCTCGAAGGGCTCCTCGGCCCCGTCGGGGCGGAACCCGGCGCGCTCGTAGAAGCGGCGGGCGGGCGCGTTCTCCCTGAGGACCCACAGGAGCATGCGCGGGTACGCCGGGCACCGCGCGACCGACGCGGCGAGCAGTGCCTGTCCGATGCCGCCGCCGAGCCGGTCCGGGTCGACGTAGATCGCGTACAGCTCGGCGTCGCCGGTGCGCGTCCCGCCGT
Source organism: Streptomyces sp. NPDC029138 (assembly GCF_055564375.1). Lineage (NCBI taxonomy): Bacteria > Bacillati > Actinomycetota > Actinomycetes > Kitasatosporales > Streptomycetaceae > Streptomyces > Streptomyces sp. NPDC029138. Next base: position 54,220 of record NZ_JBVHWM010000066.1, on the reverse strand, counting down.
CCCGGTACGGTCCGTGCGCCGCCCATCCGACCACCCTGCCGTCCCGTTCGGCGACCAGGTTCACCACGGAGCCGTCGCCCCGCGTGAACCAGGTCCTCCGCCGCTCGGCGTCCGCGCCGACGCTGAGCCCGTCGAGGTACGGCTGGGGCATGAGTCCCCGGTAGGCGTGCTGCCAGCCGCGGATCCGTATCTCGGAGACGCGGTCGCAGTCGGCGAGGGTCATCTCCCGGATCGTCAGGGGACTCACGCGGCCACCACCGCGAGGGCCTCGACCTCCAGCAGGAACTCCGGCGACACCAGCCCTGCCACCCGCACCGCCGAGGACGCGGGCAGGCGGTCGTCGGGTATGTGGGCGGCGCGGGCCGCGCGGATCGCCGGCATGTGGGCCATGTCCGTGACGAAGTACGTCAGCTTCACCACGTCCCCGAAACCGGCCCCCGCCGCGGCCAGGCAGCGCCGCAGGTTCGCGAACACCTGCCGGGCCTGGGCCGCCGGATCGCCCGCCCCGACCAACTCGCCGTCCTTGTCGAGGGGAAGCTGGCCGGAGACCGCGACGAGACGGCCGGTCGCGGTCACCACATGGGTGTACTGGGCGGCGGGGAACACCCCGGCCGGGGCGGGGATACGGGTCGGTCCACGACCGGCCCGGGACGGTTCGCTCATGCCCCCATGATGGACCACCCCACTGACAACGCCCCTGACGCGCCGGAGGCGTTGCTCTGCGCGGCGCGTGGGTCACCGGCGAAGGCCCGGCCTCCGACCGGCCGCCCCGAACTGCCCGGCGCCTGATCCGTCTCCTACCGCCGGAAGCCCAGCAGCTCGTGCAGGGTCGAGCCACGGGGCGTCGGCGACGCCGACTTCGCCTTCAGCGGCTTCGGGCCGGGTGACTTCGGGCAGACCGCGTCCACCGCCCCCCGGCCGCGCGGCACCCTGCCGTCGCCCAGATACGCGGCCAGATGCTTGTCCAGGCACGTGTTGCCGCTGAGCGTGACACCGTGGTTGCCGCCGCCCTCCTCGACCACCAGGCTGGAGCGGGCCAGCAGCCGGTGGGCCGTGGCACCGCCGGAGTAGGGGGTCGCCGCGTCGTCCGTCGCCTGGAAGAGCAGCGCCGGCGGCAGCGTGCCGTTGGCGATGTCCACCGGCCGCCGCGGGGCCGTCGGCCAGAACGCGCAGGGCGCGTTGTACCAGGCGTTGCTCCAGGCCATCACGGGCGCCTTCGCGTACACGTCCCAGGCGTCCGCGCGCCACCGGTTCCAGCCGCTCGGCCAGGACGCGTCCCGGCACTGCACCGCCGCGTAGACGCTGTAGCCGTTGTCTCCGGCGGCGTCCACGGCCCCGAAGTTCTGGTACGCCTCCACCAGCGGCCCGGTGTTCCCGCGGTGGACCCAGGCCGCGAACGCCTCGGCGAGGTAGGGCCAGTAGCCGTCGTAGTAGGCGCCCGGAACGAAGGTGTCCTCCAGTTCGGCGGCGCCGACCCGGCCCCCGGCGGGCTTCTTCGCCAGGGCCGCCCGCATCGCGTACCAGCGGGCCTCGATCTTCGCGGGGTCCTTGCCCAGCCGGTACCTGGCGTCGTACTTGGCGATCCAGGCCATCAGCGCCCGGTGGCGGTCGTTGAAGGCGTAGTCCTGGCCGAGGTTGTCCTCGTACCAGACCCCCGTCGGGTCGACGATCGAGTCCAGCACCAGGCGGTGCACCCGCCGGGGATACAGCTTCGCGTAGACCGCGCCCAGGTAGGTGCCGTAGGAGTAGCCGAAGTAGCTGATCTTCCGGGCGCCGAGGGCCCGGCGGACGGATTCCAGGTCCCGGGCCGTGCTCACGGTGTCCAGGTACGGCAGGAGGTCGCCGTACTTCCGGCCGCAGGCCGCGGCGAAGGACCTGGCACGGGCGAGGCCCGCGCGCTCCAGCGCGGGCGTGGCCGGCACGGAGTCGGGGCGCACCGGCCTGAAGTGGCCGGGCACGCAGTTCAGGGCGGGCTCGCTGCGGCCGACCCCCCGCGGGTCGAAGCCGATGACGTCGTACCGGGCCGCCACGCTCTTCGGCAGCGACGAGGCGACGAACCCCGCGAGCGCCAGGCCGCTGCCGCCGGGGCCGCCGGGGTTGACCAGCAGCGGGCCCTGGGAGGCCCGCGCGGTGTGCGGGACGCGGGACAGCGCGATGGTGATCTGCCGGCCCGACGGGTCGGCGTGGTTCAGCGGCACCTTCAGGGACGCGCACTGGAGCCTGGGGAAGTCGGTGATGCCGCACTTCTTCCAGTTGAGCTGCGCCGGCCGGGCGGCCTGCGCGGGTACGGCGGTGACCGAGCCCGCCAGCACGGTGGCGGCCGCGGCTGCGCACAGCACGGCTGCGCGTGTTCTCATACGGGTCCTCCCGGGACGGAGGTCTTCGGCGAACCGCGAGGCTCACGGTTCTCGCCGGATCGTCCCGGAGCCGGGGCCCTGAAGAACCCGTTGCGGCGATACTTGACCCGATTGGGCCGTGGGATGCCCTCCAACGCCCCCGGGCGTGCTCACATGAGGCTGAGCTGGACCGGCTCGGGCCCGGTGGGGTCCGGTGCCGGCTCGGCCGGGCGGACGCGGCGGGCCAGCCCCGCGCGCGCGGGCCCGATGCCGTACTCCTGCGCCAGCTCGTGCACCTGACGGGTGATCCGGCGCTGGTACCACTTGGGCGCGTAGGCGCCCTCCGCGTACAGCCGCTCGTACCGCGGCACCAGGTGCGGGTGGTGCTCCCCGAGCCAGGCCATGAACCACTCCCGGGCGCCGGGGCGCAGATGCAGCGCCAGGGGGGTGACGGAGGTGGCCCCGGCCGCCGCGATGGCCCGTACCGTGGCCCGCAGTTGGGCCGGGTGGTCGCTCAGGAACGGGATCACCGGCGCCATCAGCACCCCGCAGCCGATCCCGTGCTCCCCGAAGGAGCGGACGACGTCCAGCCGGCGCTCGGGCGCGGGCGTGCCCGGCTCCACCGTGCTCCACAGCTCGGTGTCCAGGAAGCCGACGGAGACCGAGACGCCCACGTCCGTCACCTCCGCCGCCCGCACCAGCAGATCCAGGTCGCGCAGGATCAGGGTGCCCTTGGTGAGGATCGAGAACGGGTTCGCGTGATCGGTGAGGGCGGAGATGATGCCCGGCATCAGCCGGTAGCGGCCCTCGGCGCGCTGGTAGCAGTCGACGTTGGTGCCCATGGCCACGTGGTCGCCCTGCCAGCGGCGCGAGCCCAGCTGGCGGCGCAGCACCTCGGGGGCGTTCACCTTGACCACGATCTGGGTGTCGAAGCCGATGCCGGTGTCCAGGTCCAGGTAGCTGTGCGTCTTGCGGGCGAAACAGTAGACGCACGCGTGCGTGCAGCCCCGGTAGGGGTTGACGGTCCACTCGAACGGCATGCGCGAGGCGCCCGGCACCCGGTTCAGCACCGAGCGCGCCCGGACCTCGTGGAAGGTGATCCCTCGGAACTCGGGCGTGTCGAACGTCCGGGTGGTCACGGCGTCCGCGCCGAACAGGGCGGCGTCGGCGGCCCGGCCGTGTTCGCTCTCGTCTGTGAGGTTGTCCCAGCGCATGACGCCTCCTCGCTCGCACTGCCCACACAATAGAACACTTGTTCCCATGATCGTGCGAACCTCGATTTGGGCGGCCGGGCGCCGGAGTGGTTGGCTTGCCCCAACCCCGAGGAACCAGGTCGTGGAGGAACGCAATGGCGCAGGTCGAGGCCACTACGGAGCGGGTCGTCGCGGCGGACGCGGAGAAGGTGTTCGACGCCCTCGCCGACTACCGCGGCACGCGGCAGAAGCTGCTGCCCGAGCAGTTCAGCGAGTACGAGCTGCGCGAGGGCGGCGACGGCGAGGGCACCCTCGTCCACTGGAAGCTCCAGGCCACCAGCAAGCGGGTGCGCGACTGCCTGCTGGAGGTCAGCGAGCCCACCGACGGCGAGCTGGTCGAGAAGGACCGCAACTCCTCCATGGTCACCACCTGGCGTGTCACCCCCGCCGGTGAGGGGAGGTCGCGCGTGGTCGTCACCACCACCTGGCAGGGCGCCGGCGGCATCGGCGGCTTCTTCGAGAAGACCTTCGCGCCCAAGGGCCTCGGCCGGATCTACGACGCCCTGCTCGCCAGGCTCGCCGCCGAGGTCGAGAAGTAAGTCCCAGGGACCCGAGGGGCGTTGGCCCCTTCACCGGTTCGAGTGGAATCACATCTCGACCGGGTCGGCGCCGTAACTCGTCGCACTTGCTCGGAGTTGTCGCATCGCGCGGCAATTGTGTGGCAGGTGTGACGAGGGGAGCGCTACGTGAGCGGGATCACTCTGGAGCGGACGGAAACGGTCGCCGCGCCACCTGACCTCCCCGTCCCGGCACCCGCCCAGGCCGTCGGACCGAGCCCCCGCCGGGTCCGGTTGGTGTTCTTCGGGCTGATGCTTGCGCTGCTGCTGGCCGCCCTCGACCAGATGATCGTCGCCACCGCCCTGCCGAAGATCGTCGGCGAACTGCACGGCCTGGACAAGATGTCCTGGGCGATCACCTCCTACCTGCTCACCTCCACCATCGGCCTGCCGATCTACGGCAAACTCGGCGACCTGCTCGGCCGCAAGGGCGTCTTCCAGTTCGCCATCGCCGTCTTCGTCCTCGGCTCCGCCCTCGCCGGCCGGGCCGGGACCATGGACCAGCTGATCGCCTTCCGCGCGGTCCAGGGCGTCGGCGCCGGCGGGCTCATGATCGGTGTGCAGGCGATCATCGCCGACATCGTGCCGCCCCGGGAACGCGGCCGGTACATGGGCCTGATCGGCGCCGTCTTCGGCCTCGCCTCCGTGGCCGGACCGCTGCTCGGCGGCTACTTCACCGACCACCTCTCCTGGCGCTGGTGCTTCTACGTCAACGTCCCCTTCGGCCTGGTCACCCTGGCCGTCGTCGCCGTCGTCCTCGAACTCCCCAAGACCCGCACCCGCGCCCGGCTCGACGTCCTCGGCGCCCTCCTGCTCGCCGCCGCCTCCACCTGCCTGGTCCTCCTCACCAGCTGGGGCGGCACCGAGTACGCCTGGGGCTCCCGGCAGATCCTCGGCCTCGGCGCCGGCGCCCTCGTCGCGACCGTCCTCTTCCTCGTCGCCGAGCGCTTCGCCGCCGAACCCCTCATGCCGCTGCGGCTGTTCCGCGACTCCGTGTTCACCCTCAGCGGCCTGGTCGGCCTGGTGATCGGCGTCGCCCTGTTCGGCGCCGCCAGCTATCTGCCCACCTTCCTCCAGATGGTCGACGGCGCCAGCGCCACCGAGTCCGGGCTCCTGATGCTGCCCATGATGGCCGGGATCGTCGGCGCCTCCGTCATCGGCGGACAGCTCATCAGCCACACCGGCCGCTACAAGATCTACCCCGTGCTCGGCAGCGCCGTCGCCGCCGTCGGCATGTGGCTGCTGTCCCGGCTGGAGACCGACACACCCCGGCTGCACTACAGCGTCTGGATGGCCGTCCTCGGCGCCGGGATCGGCCTGGTCATGCCCGTCCTCGTCCTCGCCGTGCAGAACTCCGTCCGCCCCGCCGACCTCGGCAGCGCCACCAGCGCCAACAACTACTTCCGGCAGATCGGCGGCAGCGTCGGCGCCGCCGTCTTCGGCACCCTCTTCGCCGACCGGCTCACCTCCTCGCTGCACAAGGAGCTGCCCCCGCGCGCGGGCACCGGACTGCCCGCCGCCGACTCGATCACCCCGCAGCTCGTCCACGCGCTGCCCCCGGCCCTGCGCGACGCCTACATCCGCGCCTATGCCGACGCGATGCCCCGGATCTTCCTCTATCTGGTCCCGGTGCTCGCGCTCGGCCTGGTCATCGCCTTCTTCCTCAAGGAGAAACCACTGGTGTCCCACCACACCGCCGAAACGGAGCCGCAGACCGTGACCGCCTCGATCCCCGGTGCCCGGGCGCCCTACGCCGCCGGGGTCCCCGTCTGCGGCACCGTGCAGCACCCCGACGGCACCGTCGTGCCCCGCGCGGCCCTCACCCTCATCGACGTCGCCGGACAGCAGATCGGGCGGGGTGCCAGCGGCGACGACGGGCGGTACGCGCTCAGCACGCCCGGCTCCGGGGCGTACGTGCTGATCGCCGCCGCCGGCGGGCACCAGCCGCAGGCCGTCTCCGTCACCGTCGGCGAACGCCCCGTCGAACTCGACGTCGTCCTCGGCGGCGCCGGACGCCTCGCGGGCAGCGTGCTCACCGCCGACGGCAGCCCCGTCCGGGACGCCACCGTCACCCTCACCAACGTGCACGGCGAGGTCGTCGCGAGCACCCGCAGCGGGCGCGAGGGCGGCTACGTCATCACCGAGCTGGTCGCCGGCGAGTACACCCTCGCCGCCAGCGCCCCCGCCTTCCGGCCCGCCGCGCTCCCGGTCACCGTGCAGGCCTCCCGGGAGACCCGGCAGGACGTCGAACTCGCGGGCGGCGCCGTGCTGAGGGGCACCGTCCGGGCGAGCGGCGGACGGCCCGTGGAGGACGCGCGCGTGACCCTGCTCGACGCCGCCGGGAACGTCGTCGACACCCTCACCACCGGACCCGACGGAACGTTCCGGTTCGTCGATCTCTCCTCCGGCGAGTACACCGTCATCGCCGCAGGTTACCCGCCGGTCGCCACGGTGTTGCAGGTCGCGGGGGGTGGCCGGACGGAACGGGATCTTCAACTCGGCCACGAGGACTGAGCGGGGCGCGCGCTCGCGCGCCGGCGCGATCCGGTGAAACCAATTCCAGGATTGCCACACATCGCGACCGGCCGTCGCCGTACCGTAGTGGCGGGCGGCACAGATCGTTTGCGGACAGCCGTGGGGAGAGGGGGCCTGGGCCATGGACCGTGGCAGCGAGCGGGACACAGCTCCCGGGCGCGGCATCGGCGACACCGCCGCGGGCCGGATCCCGTTGGCCGTGGTCGTCGTCGACCGGACCGGGCTGGTGTCCCACTGGAGCACCGGCGCGCGGCGCCTGTTCGGCCTGAGCCGCGAGGACGCCGTCGGACAGCCCGCGGCCGACCTGCTGCCCGTCTCCGGCGCCCTGCCGGAGGACCTTCAGGACGGGGTGATGCCGGACGCGTACGAGACGTACGACGGACCCGGCCCCGACCTGGAGACCTCGCTCGGCGGGCACACCGGCTACGCCACGGCCGGCCGCGCCCGCCTCTGCCCGCCCCCGCAGACGCCCGACGGCGAGCGGCTCGACGTGCTGTGGTGGGCCTACCCGCTGGTCGGCCCGGACCCCGCCCGGCTGCTCGTGCTCGCCGCCGACGCCACCCGGCTGCGCGACGAACGCGGCTACGACGACGAGACCGTCGAACGCGTCGCGCCCGGCTTCGCCCGCCACACCGAACTCCCCGCCTCCGAGGAACTCGAACGGCGGCTGCCCGAGATCCTGCCCAACATGGGCCCGGGGCTCAGCGCCCGCATCGTCGCCCAGGTCCTCGAACTCGGCTACCCGGTCCTGGAGTTCAGCCAGTCCGACCGGGTGCCCGTGACTCCGTACTGGGGCGTGCCCCGCCGCCCCGGACGCGCCCGCGCCGAAGCCGTCGTACCGCAGCAGCGGGTCGCTTCCGTGGTCCCGTCCGGCGCCGAACAGGACCTGGAGTACGCAGCCGTCCGCGAGCGGCTGGAGTTCCTCAACGAGGTCAGCTCCGGCATCGGCTCCTCCCTGGACCTCGGCGAGACGATCCGCGAGGTCACCAGCGCCGCCGTGCCCCGGTTCGCGGACTTCGCCGGCACCCATCTGCGGGCCGCGGTGCTGGCCGGCGAGGGCTTCCCGGACGGCCCGCCGGACGCCAGCACCGTGATGTTCCGCGTCTGGGTGGAGCACAACGACGAACCGGGCCGCTGGGACGACACCGTGCCCGTCGGCGAGGCCTTCGCCTTCCCCGAGCACACCCCGTTCTACCAGTGCATGGTGACCGGCGAGCCGGTGCTCGTCCCGAGGGTCACCGAGGAGCTGTCCGAGCGCATCTCCGGCGAGTTCGAGAAGCGCGACCTGCGGCCCCTCATCGGCGGCCGGTCCCTGCTGATCGTGCCGCTGAAGGCGCGCAACGTCGTCCTCGGCTTCATGGTGCTGATGCGCCGCCCCGACCGACCGCAGTTCGACGACATGGACCGCACCACCGGCGCCGAACTCGCCGCCCGCGCGGGCCTCGTGCTCGACAACGCCCGCATGTACACCTACCAGGAGAACGTCGCCGACACCCTCCAGGACAGCATGCTGCCGCAGGTCACCCCGAGGATGGCCGGTTGCGACATCGCCACCCGCTATCTGCCCGGCACCCGGCTCGGCCGGATCGGCGGCGACTGGTTCGACACCATCAAACTGCCCGGCTCCCGCACCGCGCTGGTGGTCGGCGACGTCATGGGCCACGGCCTGAACTCGGCCGCGATGATGGGCCAGTTGCGCACCGCCGTCCAGACCATGGCCGCGATGGAGACCCCGCCCGCCCAACTGCTGCGCAACCTGGACGACCTGGCCCGCAGGCTCGGCGACACCTACCTCGCCACCTGCCTGTACGCCGTGTACGACCCGATCCGCGGTGAGCTGACCCTGGCCAACGCCGGTCACATCCCGCCCGTGCTGGTCCGCGCCGAGGACGGCAGGAGCGAACTCCTCGAGCTGCCCACCGGAGCCCCGATCGGCGTCGGCGGCGTCCCCTTCGAGGTCACACGGGTCAAGGTCGCGCCCGGCGACCGGCTGGTGCTGTGCACCGACGGCCTGGTCGAGGTGCGGGGCTCCGACATCGGCGAGGGCCTCGCCGCGCTCTGCGAGTCCGCCGCCCACCCCGCGGCCTCCATGGACGACGCCTGCGACACCATCATCCGCGCCCTGAACACGCGCGGCGGACGCAAGGACGACGTCGCCCTGCTCATGGCCCGCCTCAACGGCATCCCCGACGAGCACGTCGCCGAGTGGCGGCTCGACGCCGACCCGCGCGAGGTGGCCCGGGCCCGCCGCCTGGTCCGCGAGCAGCTCCTGGACTGGGGCCTGCCGCAGGCCGTGGAGACGGCCGAACTGCTGGTCAGCGAGGTCGTCACCAACGCCGTCCGGCACGCGGAGAGCGACCGGATCGGGCTGCGGGTGGTCCGCACGGACGCGCTGCTGTTCGAGGTCACCGACGACGAGCCCGCCCTGCCCGCCATGCTGAGCGCCGGCCCCCACGACGAGTCCGGTCGCGGGCTGCGCGTGGTCAGCCGACTGGCCCGGGAGTGGGGCGCCAGCGCCACCGGGCACCGCAAGACCGTCTGGTTCGAGCAGGCCGTCACCACCGGCCACTGACGCGGGCCCGCGCGTCGCCCGGAGCGACCGGGGCCCGTACATCTCGTGAAGGTGGCCGCCCGCCCCTTGCCCCACTCCCGCTTCCCGCGATATTCCGATCACGGAACCGACCCGTGGGGAGATCGTATGAACGTCTCGGAGAACTACCGCAACGCGTGGGAGAGTTACTGGCGCGAGACCTCCGACGCCCGGGGCGAGGCGATCTGGGACGCCGACCCCTCCCTGAGCGCCGCACCGCACAGCGACCTGCTCCTGCCCCACGCCGACACCGGCCGGACGATCGTCGACCTCGGCTGCGGCAACGGCACCCAGACCCGCTATCTGGCCACCCGCTTCGGCCACGCCGTCGGCGTCGACCTCTCGCACGCCGCCGTCGAGCACGCCCGCCGCGCCGCGAACGGCGACCCCGTCGAGTTCCAGCAGCTCGACCTCACCGACACCGACGCCGTCCGCGCCCTGCACCAGCGGCTCGGCGACAGCCATGTCTACATGCGGGCCGTCATCCACCAGAGCGAACCGGCCGCGCGCCCCGCCGTGGCCGCCGCCGTCGCCGAACTCATCGGCACGGAAGGCCGCGCCTTCGTGGTCGAACTGACCTCCGGCTCCCGCGACGTCCTCCAGCGGGCGGCGTCCGAGCCGGGCGGCCCGGGGCCCAAGCTCCAGCGCGTCTTCCACCACGGCCTCAAGCCCGCCGACGCCCCCGACGAGGAGATCCCACGGCTGCTTGTCAAGGCCGGTCTCACCGTCCTGGCCGACGGCGAGACGACACTGCCGCAGACCGAGCACCTCGCGGACGGCACCCGCATCGACCTGCCGGCCCGCTGGTTCGTCCTCGCCAGGGCCTGACCGGACCCGAGGCCGCTTCCTCGGGCGAGGTCGTAGCCTGTCCGCCGCTCGACGCGTAACGTGACGCAGCATGAAGATCCTCATCAGTGCCGACATGGAGGGTGCCACGGGCGTCACCTGGCCCGCCGACGTGCTGCCGGGGACGCCGCAGTGGGAGCGGTGCCGGTCGATGTTCACCTCGGACGTGAACGCCGCCGTGGAGGGCTTCTTCGACGGCGGCGCCGACCAGGTGCTCGTCAACGAGGCCCACTGGACCATGCGCAACCTCCTCCTGGAGCGGCTCGACGAGCGGGTCGAGATGCTCACCGGCCGGCACAAGGCGCTGTCCATGGTGGAGGGCGTCCAGCACGGTGACGTCGACGGCATCGCGTTCGTCGGCTACCACGCGGGCGCCGGCATGGAGGGCGTCCTCGCCCACACCTACCTGGCCAACCAGATCACCGGGGTGTGGCTGAACGACGTCCGCGCCAGCGAGGGTCTGCTCAACGCGCGCGTCGTCGCCGAGTACGGGGTACCGGTCGTCCTCGTCACCGGTGACGACGTGGCCTGCGAGGACGCCCTCGGCTACGCGCCCGAGGCACTGAAGGTCGCCGTCAAGGACCATGTGTCGCGGTACGCGGCCGTGTGCCGGACCCCGACCCGGACCGCCGCCGACATCCGCGCGGCGGCCAAGGAGGCCGCGCGGCTGGCGGTTCGTCACGCACCGGCGGAGGCCGGGCCGTTCACGGTCGCCGTCGAGTTCGACGCCGAGCATCTCGCGATGGCCGCGACCGTCGTGCCCGGCGTGGCGCGTACCGGGGAGCGGAAGGTGGCCTACACCAGCGCCACCATGTACGAGGGGATCAGGACGTTCAAGGCGGTCACCACGATCGTCTCTGCCGCCGTGGAGGAGCAGTATGGCTGACCAGCAGGCCGACGAACTGGCCCTGGCCGAGGTCGTGGAGTTCACCTCCGGCCTGATCCGCATCGACACCACCAACCGGGGCGGCGGGGACTGCCGGGAGCGGCCCGCCGCCGAGTACGCGGCCGAACGACTGGCCGGGGCGGGCCTGGACCCGCTGCTGCTGGAGCGCACCCCGGGCCGCACCAACGTGGTGGCCCGGATCGAGGGCACCGACCCGTCCGCCGACGCTCTGCTGGTGCACGGCCATCTCGACGTGGTGCCGGCCGAGGCCGCCGACTGGACCGTGCACCCGTTCTCCGGCGAGGTCCGGGACGGCGTGGTGTGGGGGCGGGGCGCCGTCGACATGAAGAACATGGACGCGATGATCCTCGCCGTGGTGCGGTCCTGGGCCCGGCAGGGCGTACGGCCCCGACGCGACCTGGTCCTCGCGTTCACCGCCGACGAGGAGGCCAGCGCGGAGGACGGCTCCGGGTTCCTCGCCGACCGGCATCCCGAACTCTTCGAGGGCTGCACCGAGGGCATCAGCGAGTCGGGCGCCTTCACCTTCCACGACGGGGCCGGGCGGGAGATCTACCCGATCGCCGCGGGGGAGCGGGGCACCGGCTGGCTGAAGCTCACCGCGCGCGGCCGGGCCGGGCACGGTTCCAAGGTGAACGACGAGAACGCGGTGACCCGGCTCGCCGCCGCCGTCACCCGCATCGGCGAGCACGAGTGGCCGCTCCGGCTCACGCCCACCGTACGGGCCGCCCTCACCGAACTCGCCGCGCTGTACGGCATCGACGCCGACTTCACCGACGTGGACCGGCTGCTGGAGAAGCTCGGCCCGGTCGCCAAGCTGGTCGAGTCGACCGTCCGCAACAGCGCCAACCCGACCATGCTGAACGCGGGTTACAAGCTCAACGTCATTCCCGGCGAGGCGGTCGCCCATGTGGACGGGCGCTATCTGGCTGGTGCCGAGGAGGAGTTCACCGCCACGCTGGACGAGCTGACGGGACCGGACGTCCAGTGGGAGTTCGCCCATCGCGAAGTGGCCCTCCAGGCACCGGTGGACGCGCCGGTGTTCGCCAGGATGCGGGCCGCCGTCGAGGAGTTCGCACCCGGCGGGCAAGTGGTGCCGTACTGCATGTCGGGCGGCACGGACGCCAAGCAGTTCTCCCGGCTCGGCATCACCGGCTACGGCTTCGCCCCGCTGAAACTGCCCGTGGACCTCGACTACCAGGCGCTGTTCCACGGCGTGGACGAGCGGGTGCCCGTGGAGGCGCTGCACTTCGGGGTCCGGGTCCTGGACCGGTTCCTGCGGACGGCCTAGAGGATGGGGGAGCGGATGCGGAGCGCGCCGTACGGATCGTGGCCCTCGCCGATCGACGCGGCCCTCGCCGCCGCGCACGACGGGCGGCCGGACTGGGTGGACTTCGTCGGGGACGAGGTCTGGTGGACCGAGCCCCGGCCGGCCGAGGGCGGCCGGCGGGCGCTGGTGCGGCGGCGCACCGACGGGGCCGAGGAGTCGGTGCTGCCCGCGCCGTGGAACGTGCGCAGCCGGGTCATCGAGTACGGCGGCCGGCCCTGGACCGGGGTCGTCCACGACGGCCGGCCGCTGATCGTCTTCGTGCACTTCGCCGACCAGCGGCTGTACCGGTACGAACCCGGCGGCGAGCCCGCCCCGCTCACCCCGGTCTCCCCGGTGGGCGGCGGACTGCGCTGGGCGGAGCCCCGGGTGGACCTCGCCCGCGGTGAGGTGTGGTGCGTGCTGGAGGAGTCCACCGGGGACGGCCCCGACGACATACGGCGGCTGTCGGCCGCCGTACCGCTGGACGGTTCGGCGGCCGACGACCGCGCCGCCGTCCGCGAGCTGATCGAGCCCCGGCACCGGTTCGTCACCGGTGCCCGGCTCTCCCCCGACGGCCGGCGGGCCGCCTGGCTGGCCTGGGACCATCCACGGATGCCGTGGGACGGGACGGAGCTGCTGGTCGCCGACGTGACGGAGGACGGCCTGCTGAAGGACGCGCGTACCGTCGCCGGCGGCCCGGACGAGGCCGTCGCCCAGGTCGAGTGGTCGGCGGACGGCGGCCTGCTGTACGCGAGCGACCGCAGCGGCTGGTGGAACCTCTACCGCGACGGCACTCCCGTGTGCCCGCGCGAGGAGGAGTTCGGCGGGCCGCTGTGGCAGCTCGGGCTGCGCTGGTTCGCGCCGCTGGACAACGGTCTCCTGGCGGTCCTCCACGGACGCGGGCCGACCGCGCTCGGGATACTGGACCCGGAGTCCGGGGAGATCGTGGACGCCGTCGGACCGTGGACGGAGTGCGCCGCCACCCTCGCCACCCATGGCGCACGCGTCGTCACGGTCGCCGCCGGCCCGCGCAGCGCCTACGAAGTGGTCGAGCTGGACACCGCCACCGGCCGCGCCCGCGTGATCGGCTCCCGGCACCAGGACCCCGTCGACCCGGCCTACTACCCGGAGCCGCACATCCGCACCTTCCCCGGCCCCGACGGCCGCGAGGTGCACGCCCACGTCCACCCGCCGCACCACCCCGCCCGCACCGCGCCCGACGGCGAGCTGCCGCCGTACGTCATCTGGGCGCACGGCGGCCCCACCAGCCGGGTGCCGCTCGTCCTGGACCTGGCGATCGCCTACTTCACCTCGCGGGGCATCGGGGTCGCCGAGGTGAACTACGGCGGCTCCACCGGATACGGCCGGGCCTACCGGGAGCGGCTGCGCGAGCAGTGGGGCGTGGTCGACGTCGAGGACTGCGCGGCCGTCGCCCGCGCCCTCGCCGACGAGGGCACCGCCGACCCCGCCCGGCTGGCTATCCGGGGCGGCAGCGCGGGCGGCTGGACCACCGCCGCGTCCCTGACCACGACCGACGTCTACGCCTGCGGCACCATCATCTACCCCGTGCTCGACCTCGCCACCTGGGGCCCCGGCGAGACCCACGACTTCGAGTCCCGCTACCTGGAGTCGCTGATCGGCCCGCTCGCCGAGGTGCCCGACCGGTACGCCGAACGCTCCCCGACCGCGCACGCCGACCGGCTCACCGTGCCCTTCCTGCTGCTCCAGGGCCTGGACGACGTCATCTGCCCGCCCGCCCAGTGCGAACGCTTCCTCACCCGGATCACGGGCCGGAACGTGCCGCACGCCTACCTCACCTTCGCGGACGAGGGGCACGGGTTCCGGCGGGCCGACACCATGGTCCGCGCCCTGGAGGCCGAACTGTCCCTGTACGCCCAGGTGTTCGGGTTCGACCCGACCCCGCCGGTGCCGAAGGTGGAGCTGACCCCGTGAAGGAACTTCTGCGGCCGCGCCGGCTGGCCCCGGGCGCGCGGGTAGCCGTCGTCGCCACCAGCGGGCCGGTGCCCGAGGAACGGCTCCAGGCGGGCCTCGACGTGCTGCGCGGCTGGGACCTCGACCCGGTCGTCGGGCCCCATGTCCTGGACCGGCACCCCGAGTTCGGCTACCTGGCCGGCACGGACGCCGACCGCGCCGCCGACCTCCAGAACGCCTGGTGCGACCCCTCCGTGGACGCCGTGCTGTGCGCCCGCGGCGGCTACGGCGCGCAGCGCGTGATCGACCTGCTCGACTGGGACGCGCTGCGGGCGGCCGGGCCCAAGGTCTTCGTCGGTTTCAGCGACCTCACCGTCCTGCACGAGGCCTTCGCGACCCGCCTGGGCCTCGCCACGCTGTACGGGCCGATGGCGGCCGGCGTCGACTTCATCAAGAACGCGCGGGCCCAGGAGCATCTGCGGGCCACGCTGTTCGCCCCCGAGACGGTCCGCACCATCGCCTCCGGCGGTACGGCCCTCGTCCCCGGCCGGGCCCGGGGCGTCACCCTCGGCGGCTGCCTCTGCCTGCTCGCCGCCGAACTCGGCACCCCGCACGCCCGGCCCTCCGCGCACGGCGGGCTGCTCTGCCTGGAGGACGTGGGCGAGGAGACGTACCGGCTGGACCGGTACCTCACCCAGCTGCTGCGCTCCGGCTGGCTGGAGGGGGTGCGCGGGGTGCTGCTCGGCTCCTGGGAGGGCTGCGCGGACTACGCCGAGCTGCGGCTCCTGCTGGCCGACCGACTCGGCGGGCTCGGGGTCCCGGTCGCGGAGAACGTCGGATTCGGCCACGGCGAAGGGGCGTTGACGATCCCGCTCGGAGTCAAGGCCACGCTGGACACGGAGACGGCCACACTGACGCTGGACGAGCCGGCGCTGCGCTGACGCGGGGGCCGGCCGGGTGGGCCGGTGTCGGGCTGTCGCGGGGGCCGGCCGGGTGGGCCGGTGTCGGGCTGTCGCGGGGACCGGCTGGGTGGGCCGGCGCTGCGCTGACGCGGGGACCGGCCGGGTGGGCCGGTGTTGCGCGGTCGCGGAGGCCGGCCGGGTGGGCCGGTGTTGCGCGGTCGCGGGGACCGGCTGGGTGGGCCGGTGTTGCGCTGTCGCGGAGGCCGGCCGGGTGGGCCGGTGTCGGGCTGACGCGGAGGCCGGCCGGGTGGGCCGGTGTTGCGCGGTCGCGGGGACCGGCTGGGTGGGCCGGCGCTGCGCTGACGCGGGGACCGGCTGGATGGGCCGGTGTCGCGCTGTCGCGGAGGCCGGCCGGGTGGGCCGGTGTCGGGCTGACGCGGGGACCGGTCGGACGTGCCTGCGCTGCGCTGACGCAGGGACCGCGGCCGGATGGGCCGGTGTCGCGGGGACCGCTGGACGGGCCGGTGTCGCGCTGTCGCGGAGGCCGGCCGGGTGGGCCGGTGTCGCGCTGTCGCGGGGACCGGCCGGACGAGCCTGCGCTGCGCTGACGCAGGGACCGCGGCCGGATGGGCCAGTGTCGCGGGGACCGGCTGGATGGGCCGGTGTCGCGGGGACCGCTGGACGGACCGATGCCCCGCTGACGCGGAGGCCGGCCGGATGGGCCGGTGTCGCGCTGTCGCGGAGGCCAGCCGGGTGGGCCGGTGTCGCGGGGACCGCTGGACGGACCGGTGTCGCGCTGTCGCGGAGGCCGGCCGGGTGGGCCGGTGTTGCGCTGTCGCGGGGACCGGCCGGGTGGGCCGGTGTCGCGGGGAACGCTGGACGGGCCGGTGTCGCGCTGTCGCGGAGGCCGGGCGGGCCGGCGCTGTGCTGACGCCGTAGGCTGGCGGGATGCCGCACCCGCCGTCCCGCCCCCTCGCCGAGGGCCCGCGTGTCGCCGTCCGCCCCTTCACCCTCGCCGACGGCCCCGAGTTCACCGCACGGGCCCGGGAGAGCAAGGACCTGCACCGGCCCTGGCTGTTCCCGCCGGACACCGACGAGGCGTACGCCGACTACGCCGGCCGGCTCATCGAGGACCCGGCCCGGGCCGGCTTCCTGGTGTGCGAGAAGGACAGCGGGGCCATCGCCGGCTTCATCAACATCAACAACATCGCGCGGGGCGGCTTCCAGTGCGGCGCCCTCGGCTACGGCGCCTTCGCGCACGCGGCCGGGCGGGGCCTGATGCGCGAAGGGCTGGAGCTGGTGATCGGGTACGCGTTCGGGCCGCTCGGCCTGCACCGGCTGGAGATCAACGTCCAGCCGGGCAACGCGGCCTCCATCGCCCTCGCCCGGGGCGCCGGGTTCCGCCTGGAGGGCTTCTCGCCGAACATGATCTACGTCGACGGAGCCTGGCGCGATCACGAACGCTGGGCCCTCACCACCGAGATGCGCGGCTGAGCGGGTTCAGCCCCGCTGGTCCACGTACTCGAAGACCGACCCGTCCGGGTGCACCGCCAGCAGGTTCCGGCCCGCCGGCGTCGGCACCGGCCCCGCGACGATCCTGGCGCCCAGCTCGGTCAGCAGCCGGTGGGCCTCGTCCACGTCCTTCACGGCGATCGTCGCCGTCACCTTGCGCAGGATCTCCAGCTCCGACTCGGGGCCGCTCATCAGCAGGAACGAACCGACCGCGGCGACCTCGACGCCGCCGCGCCGGAAGCGCAGGGCCGTGCCGCCCGCCAGGCGCTCGTAGAAGGGGATCGCGGCTTCGAGGTCGTCGACGCAGATGCGCAGCGAGGCGCCCAGAATCTCCATGCGTCCGAGCCTAGTTGGGGCCACCGGGCGCGCGCAGGCCCCCTGGCGTTACCCGCTGTGCCCGGCGGGTACCCGCAGGGTATGGACCGTTTGGATCACCTGGAACATCTGGACAAGCACCTCGTCGAGGAGCTGGCACAGGTGGCACGCGAGACGGTACGCGAGGAACTGCGCGAGCAGTCCCGCAAGCAACGCCGCACCGCCCTGCTGTACGCCGCGTCGGGTGCCGCCGCTCTGTACGCGGGCGGCGCGGTGGCCCTCGCCGTGGGCCTGGCCCTGGCGATCGGCCTGCCCGGCTGGGCCGCGGCGCTGATCACCGCGGCGCTCCTGGGAGCGGTGGCCTACTGCCTGCGCGGCGCCGCCCACTCCGGGCACGGACCCCACGCCCCGCACCGCGTGGTCGGCGGCACCCCGCCGGCCGCCCCGCCGAGCGGCCTGGGCATGCCGTACCCCCCGATGCCGGAGACACCCCCGGACACACCCCATCACAGGGCCTGACCAGAAGGGGTCACAAGGGGTGGGGCCGCCGGTCCCACCCCGGCCTCACCCGGCGAGCTGCGGCAGCACCTTCGTCCGGTAGAAGTCGAAGAAGCCTCGCTGATCCGGCCCGATCTGGTTCACGTACACCCGGTCGAACCCGGCGTCGGCGAACGCCTTCAACGCCGAGACATGCTCGTCCACGTCGTCCCCGCACACCGACTTCTCCCGCACCATGTCCTCGGTGACCAACTCGTGCAGCTGCTCGAAGTGCCGGGGCGAGGGCAGTACCTGCCCCATCTCGCCGGGCAGCAGCTCGTTGTACCAGAGCCGGTGGACCGTACGGACGCACTCGTCGCGGTCGGGGCCGTAACAGACCTTCGTGCCGCCGCTGACCAGCTTGGCCCCGCCGCCGCCCTTGCGGAACTGGGTGACCATCTCCTCCTCCGGCATCATCGTGATGTAGCCGTCGCCCACGCGGGCGGCCAGCGAGGTCGCCTTCGGGCCGAAGCCGGAGATGTCGATCGGGACGGGCTCCTCGGGGACGGTGTAGAGGCGGGCGTTCTCCACGGTGTAGTGCGTGCCGTGGTGGTTGACCTCCTCGCCGGTGAACAGCCGGCGCATCACCTGGATCGCCTCCTCCAGCATCTCCAGGCGCACGTGCAGCGGCGGCCAGGGGTCGCCGAGGATGTGTTCGTTCAGCGCCTCGCCGGTGCCGAGGCCGAGCCGGAAGCGGCCGTCCGTCATCACCGAGCTGGTCGCCGCGGCCTGCGCCACGACGGCCGGGTGCATCCGCACGGTCGGGCAGGTCACCGCGGTCTCGATGGGCATCGACACCGCCTCCGACAGCGCGCCGATCACCGACCACACGAACGCGCTCTGTCCCTGCGCGTCGTTCCACGGGTGGTAGTGGTCGGAGATCCACAGCGCCTGGAAACCGGCCTGCTCGGCCATCCGGGCCTGTTCGACGAGGGCTGCGGGGTCGTGTTCCTCGCTCGCCAGGAAATAGCCGTACTCGGGCATGGGGGGAACCTCCGCGCGGGCGAAGCTGGTGGGTGATCCGGACCCGGCCCGGGTAACCGGGGCCGACAGCGCGAAACGCCGGTACGGCGGGGTGCGGTGGAGTGTCGGCGGGGTACGGCGGTGTGCGGCGCGGTGGCGTGTCGGCGTGTGCGGCGCGGTGGCGTTCGGGTGCTCCGACCGGCGTCCGGGTGACCCGCCCGGCGTTTGGGTGCCCCGGCCCCGGTTACGCGGAAGACCTCGGACGAGCCACACCGCCGGAGGCGCACCGTGAGCCGACCTCGCGTCGTGATCGTCGGCGCCGGTTTCGCCGGGTACCGGGCCGCGCGCACCCTGGCCCGGCTGACCCGGAACCGGGCCGACATCACTTTGCTGAACCCGACCGACTACTTCCTGTACCTGCCGCTGCTGCCGCAGGTCGCCGCCGGGGTCCTGGAGGCCCGTCGGGTCACCGTCTCGCTGCCCGGCACGCTGCGCGGGGTGCGCCTGGTGCTCGGCGAGGCGGACGGCGTCGACCTCGACGCGCGTACCGTGCACTACTCCGACCCCGAGGGCGGCGCGGGCACCCTCGGCTACGAACGGCTGGTGCTGGCCGTCGGCAGCGTCAACAAGCTGCTGCCGATCCCCGGTGTCGCCGAGCACGCGCACGGTTTCCGCGGGCTGCCCGAGGCGCTGTACCTGCGCGACCACGTGACCCGGCAGGTGGAACTCGCGGCCGCCGAGGAGGACCGGAAGAGCTGCGCCGCCAGGTGCACCTTCGTGGTGGTCGGCGCCGGCTACACCGGCACCGAGGTGGCCGCCCATCTCCAGATGCTCACCGACCGCCTGGTCCGCCGGCACCCGCTGCCCGGCGGGCTGCGTCCCCGCTGGCTCCTGCTGGACGTGGCGCCGCGCGTGCTGCCGGAGATGGACGAGCGGCTGTCCCGTACGGCCGACCGGGTGCTGCGGGCGCGGGGCGTCGACGTGCGGATGGGCACGTCGGTGAAGGAGGCCACCCGGGACGGGGTGGTGCTCACCGACGGGGAGTTCGTCGCGTCCCGGACCCTGGTGTGGTGCGTGGGCGTACGGCCGGATCCGCTGGTGGAGGCCGTCCGGCAGCCGATGGAGCGCGGCCGGCTGATCGTGGACCCGTATCTGCGAGTGCCGGGCCGGAGCGACGTGTTCGCCTGCGGGGACGCGGCCGCCGTGCCCGACCTGGAGCGTCCCGGGCAGTTCACGCCCATGACCGCCCAGCACGCCTGGCGGCAGGGCCGGGTGGCCGGGGAGAACGTGGCCGGCTCGCTCGGCCTCGGCCGGCGGCGGCGCCCGTACCGCCACCGGGACCTGGGCTTCGCCGTCGACCTCGGCGGGGTCCGGGCCGCCGCCAACCCGTTCGGCGTCCCGCTGTCCGGTCCCGTGGCCGGCGCCGTCACCCGCGGCTATCACCTGGCCGCGCTGCCCGGCAACCGCGTCCGGGTCGCCGCCGACTGGCTGCTGGACGCGGTACTCCCGCGCCAGGGCGTCCAGTTGGGGCTGGTACGGGCCTGGTCGGTCCCGCTGGACACGGCGTCACCGGAACTGGCGCGGGTGCCGGGCGGCCCGGAGCGGCCCGCCGCACAGGCAGGAGACGAGCTCATGACGCACAAGCCGATGCCCGAGGAACCGTCGAGGCGAGATCCGGGCGGCGAGCCCGCCAGGAACCAGCCGGGTGGCGAACCCGCGAAGAACCAGCCCGGCGGCGAGTCCGCGAAGAACCAGCCGGGCGGCGAGCCCGCCAGGAACCAGCCCGGCGGCGAGCCCGCGAAGAACCAGCCCGGCGGCGAGCCCGCGAGGCAGCGGCCCGGTGGTGAACCCGCCGAGAACAGGCCCGGCGGCGAGTCCGCCGACGCCGGTCCGGAGCATCCGGCGCCCGGCCCCGTCAAGCGCACGGACCCCGCCGATCCCGCGGACCGCCCGAACGCACCCGACTGACCGCGACGGCGCGCCACCGAGCGCGACCGAGCGCAAGGAGACCGAGGAGACTCATGAACACCGACGAACTCGCCGAACTGGGCCAGCAGTTGCGCGTGGACAGCGTGCGGGCGTCCGCCGCCGCGGGATCCGGGCACCCCACGTCCTCGATGTCCGCCGCCGATCTGCTGGCCGTCCTGCTCGCGAACCACATGCGCTACGACTTCGAGCGCCCCGAGCACCCCGCGAACGACCGCTTCGTGCTGTCCAAGGGGCACGCCTCGCCGCTGCTGTACGCCGCGTACAAGGCGGTCGGCGCGATCGAGGACGGCGAGCTGGTCACCTTCCGCAAGCTCGGCAGCCGGCTGGAGGGCCATCCGACGCCCCGGCGGCTGCCGTGGGTGGAGACGGCCACGGGCTCGCTCGGCCAGGGCCTGCCGGTCGGGGTCGGCATCGCGCTCGCCGGGAAACGGCTGGACCGTACCGGCTACCGCGTGTGGGTGCTGTGCGGTGACAGCGAGCTGGCGGAGGGCTCGGTGTGGGAGGCCGCCGAACACGCCGGCTACGAGAACCTGGACAACCTCGTCGCCGTCGTGGACGTCAACCGGCTCGGCCAGCGCGGCCCCACCCGGCACGGCCATGACCTGCACGCCTACGCCCGCCGCTTCCAGGCCTTCGACTGGCACACCATCGAGATCGACGGCCATGACGTCGACGCGATCGACCGGGCCTACGGGGAGGCGCTGTCCACCACCGGGCAGCCCACCGTGATCCTCGCCCGCACCCTGAAGGGCAAGGGCGTGGCCGCCGTCGAGGACCGTGAGGGCCTGCACGGCAAGCCGCTGCCCGAGGCCGAGGAGTCCATCGCCGAACTCGGCGGGCCGCGCTCGCTGCACGTCCGCGTGTCCGAGCCGCAGGCCGCCGCCGCGCTGCGGTCGCTCACCACCGAGGTGCTCCAGCTGCCGCGTTACGAGCAGGGTGACGAGGCCGCGACGAGGGACGCCTTCGGCAAGGCCCTCGCCGCGCTCGGCACCGCCCGCGGCGACGTCGTCGCCCTGGACGGCGAGGTCGGCGACTCCACCCGCACCGAGGAGTTCGGCAAGGCGCACCCCGACCGGTTCTTCGAGTGCTACATCGCCGAGCAGCAGCTCGTCGCCACGGCCGTCGGCATGGCCACGCGCGGCTGGGTGCCGTACGCGTCCACGTTCGCCGCGTTCCTCACCCGCGCCCACGACTTCGTGCGCATGGCCTCCATCAGCGGCTCCGGGATCAACCTGGTCGGCTCGCACGCGGGGGTCGCGATCGGGCAGGACGGGCCCTCCCAGATGGGCCTGGAGGACCTGGCGACGTTCCGGTCCGTGTACGGCTCGACGGTGCTGTACCCGTGCGACGCCAACCAGACCGCCCGGCTGGTCGCGACCATGGCCGGCCTGGACGGCATCCGCTATCTGCGCACCTCCCGCGGCAAGACGCCGGTGATCTACGGCCCCGAAGAGGAGTTCCCGGTGGGCGGCAGCAAGACGCTGCGCGCCGACGAGGAGGACCGGCTGACCGTCGTGGCCGCCGGGGTGACCGTGCCCGAGGCGCTGGCCGCCGCCGACCGGCTCGCCGCGGAAGGCATCCGGGTCCGCGTGATCGACCTGTACTCGGTCAAGCCCGTCGACGCCGAGACCCTGCACCGGGCCGCCGAGGAGACCGGCTGCCTGCTCACGGTGGAGGACCACCACCCGGAGGGCGGCCTCGGCGACGCCGTCGCGGAGGCGTTCGGCGACGGCCGTCCGGTGCCCCGCCTGGTCCGGCTCGCGGTGCGCACCATGCCGGGCTCGGCCGCGCCCGACGAGCAGATGCACGCGGCCGGCATCGACGCCCTGGGCATCGCGGCGGCGGCCAGGCTGCTGGTCGAGGAGGCGGTCGTGCGATGAGCCGCGACGACGCGCGCACCCTGCGCGCGGGCCGTCGCACGGTTCAGATCAAGCGGCCGGGGAAGGCGCTCTTCCCCGGCGGCGGGGGCGCGAAGGAGTACACCAAGGGCGACCTCGCCGACTACTACCGGTCCGTCGCGCCGTACCTGCTGCCGCACCTGCGGGGCCGTCCGTTGATGCTGGAACGGTATCCGGACGGCCTCGACGGCCAGCGGTTCATGCAGAAGAACACCCCGGAGCACTATCCGGAGTGGATCACCCGGGCCGAGGTCGCCAAGGAGGGCGGCACGGTCACGCACGTGGTCTGCGACGACACCGCGACCCTCCTCTACCTCGCCGACCAGGCCTGCGTCACCTTGCACCGCTGGCTCTCGCGCACCGACCGGGCCGCCGGCCTCGACCACCCCGACCGGCTGGTCTTCGACCTCGATCCCCCCGGGGACGACTTCGGCGCCGTCCGCGCGGCCGCCGCCTGGCTGCGCGAGCTGCTCGACGAACTCGGCCTGCCCGCCGCCCCGATGACCACGGGCTCGCGCGGACTGCACCTCGTCGTCCCGCTCGACGGCCGCCAGGACTTCGACGCCGTACGCGAGTTCGCCCACGACGTCGCCGAATTCGCCGCGGCACAGCACCCGGACCGGCTCACCACCGCCGCCCGCAAACAGGACCGCGGCGACCGCCTCTACCTCGACGTGCAGCGCAACGCCTACGCCCAGACCGCCGTCGCGCCCTTCTCGGTCCGCGCCCGCCCCGGCGCCCCGGTGGCCGTGCCCCTCACCTGGGAGCAGCTGGACGATCCCGGGCTCGACGCCCGCCGCTGGACCCTCGCCGACGCCGTCGACCAGGCCCGCACCGACCCGTGGGCCGGTCTGCCGGCCCGCGGGCGCTCCCTTGGCCCGGCCCGGCGCCGCCTCGCGGACATGCGCTCCTGAAGGTTTGGCCAAGGAAGGAAGGGCCACCCGCAGGAAGAGGTGGCCATGTCGAACACACACAGCACATCCCAGTCACAGAGTTCACAGAAATCCCAGAACTCGCACAATGCCGAGCAGGCGCACGACACCGAACAGAACGAGACGGAAGACCGGCGACCGACCCCCATGGAGGTGCTGCGCCAGGCGCGCGGCCAGCTCGCCGAACTGACAGGACTCGTCCCGGAGGCCGTGTCCTCCTTCGAGCAGACCGAGGACGGCTGGTCGCTGGAGGTCGAGGTGATGGAACTCGCCCGGGTCCCGGACACCATGAGCCTGATGGCGAGCTACCAGGTCGACCTGGACTCCGAGGGACAGCTCACCGGCTACCGGCGCGTTCGCCGATACGAGCGCGGGCGGGCCGACACACGTCGCCCCGGCGGCTAGACCGCCCGCCCGCGTTCCGCGGCCACGCACCCCGCGTGGCCCCGACCACCCACCATTCTCACGAGGAGGAGCGGCCGGCATGACCGTTGTCCCGGCACAGCAGTCCGGCGGCGGAGGCGGCACCAGCGGCCTCTACGACGTCCTGGAGCTGGTTCTCGACCGGGGACTCGTCATCGACGCGTTCGTACGGGTCTCCCTGGTCGGCATCGAAATCCTGAAGATCGACGTCCGGGTCGTCGTGGCCAGCGTCGACACCTATCTTCGCTTCGCCGAGGCGTGCAACCGCCTCGACCTGGAGGCAGGGCCCCACAAGGCGCCCGGGCTGCCCGATCTCGTCGGCGAGATCACCGAGAGCGGAGCCCGCGGCAAGTCCAAGGGCGCGCTGTCCGGTGCCGCGCAGACCATATCCGACGCGTTCAAGCAGGCCCGGGAGGAAGGCGAGGCCGAGCCCCAGCGTCCCCGTAAGACCGCGGCCCGCCGGAAGGAGGAACAGGAGTGAGCACGTACGTCTACGGCATCACCGCGCGCTCGCACCCGGCACTCCCCGAGGGGATGACCGGCGTCGGCGAACCGCCCCGGCCCGTCCGGATCCTCACGGCGGGAGAACTCGCCGCCGTCGTCAGCGACGCCCCTGAGGGCCTGCGGCCCAAGCGCCGCGACCTGCTCGCGCACCAGAACGTGCTCGCCGAGGCGGGCGCGGGCGGCTGTGTGCTGCCCATGCGCTTCGGCAGCGTCTCCCCCGACGACGACACCGTCACGTCGGTGCTGACCGAGCGGGCGGAGCACTATCTGGAGCGGCTGCGCGAGCTGGAGGGCAAGGTCGAGTACAACGTCAAGGCCACCCACATCGAGGAGGCCGTCCTGCACCGCGTGATGGCCGAGAACGCGGAGATCCGCGCCCTCGCCGAGGCCAACCGGCGGGCGGGCGGCGGCGGCTACGACGACCGGATCCGCCTCGGCGAGATGGTCGCCGGTGCCGTCAAGGCCAAGGAGGCCGAGGACGCCGCCGAGGTGCAGCGCCTGCTCCAGCCGTGCGCCGCAGCGGTCAGCGTGGGCCCGGAGTCCACCGGCTGGCTGCTCAACGTCTCGTTCCTGGTGTCCCGGGAGGCGGCCGAGGACTTCCTGGCCGCGGCCGACCGGGTGCGCGGGAGCCACGCCCATCTCGAACTGCGGGTCAACGGCCCGCTGCCGCCGTACAGCTTCGTCGAACCCGGCCCGGCCGCGCCCGCGGGCGCCACGGCCGACGCCGGCGCCGGAGCGTCGTAGCGGCCGCGGCCGCGGCCCGGACGGAAGGAGGAGATCCGTGGGACTGATCTCGGAGGTGCTGCTGCTGCCCTTCGCACCGGTGCGCGGCAGCGCGTGGGCGATTCGGCAGGTGGTCCGGGAGGCGGAGCGGATCTACTACGACCCGGCCACCGTCCGGGCCGAGCTGGCCCGCCTCGAAGAGCAATTGCAGGGTGGCGAGATCACCGAGGAGGAGTTCGACCGGCGCGAGGACGAACTGCTCGACCGGCTGGAGATCGCCCTGCATCACGGCGACACGACAGGCAATGGGACGTGACCATGAATCGAACGGCACTGGGCCTCGCCGTAGGGGCCGGATACCTGCTCGGACGGACGAAGAAGCTGAAGATGGCACTCGCGGTCGGGTCCTTGGCCGCCGGGAAGAAGATGAACCTCAGCCCGCGCGCGCTCGCGGACCAGCTGAACCGGCAGCTGCTGGACAACCCGCAGTTCAAGGAGATCGGCGACCAGCTCCGCCAGGACCTGCGGGGGGTCGGCAAGGCCGCCACCGGCGCGATGGTCGAGCGGCAGATGAACTCGCTCGCCGACCGGCTGCACGGCCGTACGACGCAGGTGCGCGACGAGCTGTCCGGAGTCCTGCCGACCGGCTCCGACGAGAAGCGGGACGAGGACGAGGGCGAGGACGAGGAGCAGGAGGAGAAGGGCGAGAAGCGGGACGAGAGGAGGGGCGGGCGAAAACGGCCCGGGGGGGAGGCCCGGGGTGACGCGGACGAGGCGCCCCGGAAGAAGACGGCGGGCAAGAAGGCGGGGCAGAAGGCCCCGGCGAACAAGGCTTCCGGCGGGACGGCAGCCGACAGGGCCCCGGCCAAGAAGGCGGCGGCCAAGAAGACGAGCGCGGCCCGCGACACGGCCGCGAGGAGGACCGCCGCGGTCGGCGGCGCCGCTCGGAGCGCCGTCTCCCGGCAGTCGAAGGGCGGCGATGACCGATGACCGACACCCTCGGAAGAGTGACCTCGAAGGCCGGCAAGGCCACGGGCGCGGCGGCCCCGCTGGCCGGCCTCGCGCACAGCGAGGCAGCCGACCGGCTGAAGGAAGAGGCCCAGGAGTACCTGAACGCGCAGGCCCGGCGGATGCTGGTCGGGCTCGGCCGCAAGCTCGGCCAGACCACCGGCAAGCTGAACGACATCGCCGAGGGCAGGAGCCCGGGCTTCGCCAAACTGGCGCTGGAGGGCGGGCGCAAGCTCGCCGAGGGCAAGGGACCGGTGCGCTCCGCGCTGGAACTGGGCGCCTCCCGCGCCAAGGACAAGGTGCTGGACACCGTGCGCAGCCTCGGCGGCAGCAAGGGCAAGAAGGGCGGCGCGGGCAAGAAGCCCACCGTCATCATGGAGTCCGTAGACGTCGGCGTACCGCTGCGCACCGCCTACGACCAGTGGACCCAGTACCAGTCCTTCTCCACCTTCGCCAAGGGCGTCAAGAGCGCGAACCGCGCCGACGACACCCAGTCCGACTGGACGGCGAAGGTCTTCTGGTCCACCCGCAGCTGGAAGGCGAAGACGACCGAGCAGATACCCGACTACCGCATCCAGTGGACGTCGGAGGGCGCCAAGGGCACCACCAAGGGCGTGGTCTCCTTCCACCGCCTTGAGGAGAACCTCACCCGGGTCCTGCTGGTCATGGAGTACTACCCGACCGGCCTCTTCGAGAAGACCGGCAACATCTGGCGCGCCCAGGGCCGCCGGGCCAGGCTGGACCTGAAGAACTTCGCCCGCTTCATCACCCTCAAGGGAGAGGCGGAGGACAGCTGGCGCGGCGAGATCCGCGACGGCGAGGTGGTCCGCAGCCACGAGGACGCCGTCGAGGAGGAGGAGAAGCCCCGGGCAGAGGAAGAGGAAGAAGAGCAGGGAGAGGAAGAAGAAGAGCAGGGAGAGGAACAGGAGCCCTACGAGGACGAGTACGAGGACGAGGAAGGCGCCGAGGAACAGGAAGGCGAGGCCGAGGAGCCCGAAGAGGAGGAGGAAGGCGAGGGCGAGGAAGGCGAGTACGAGGGCGAGTACGAGGAAGAAGAGCCTGAGCACGCCGAGCGTGGGAGCCGTCGATGACGACACCCGGCCGCTTTCCCGAGCCCTATGGCCAGGGCTCGGGGGCGAACCTCGCCGACATCCTGGAGCGCGTACTCGACAAGGGTGTCGTCATCGCGGGGGACATCAGGATCAACCTGCTCGACATCGAACTGCTCACCGTCAAGCTGCGCCTCATCGTCGCCTCCGTCGACAAGGCCAAGGAAATGGGCATCGACTGGTGGGAGAGCGACCCGGCCCTCTCCTCCCGGGCCCGCCGGGACGAGCTGACCCGGGAGAACGCCGAGCTGCGAGAACGGCTCGCCCGGCTGGAGGAACTGGAGCCGGGCCGCGCCCCGAGGGAGGCGCCATGACGACCGGACTGCGGTACGTGTACGCCGTCTGCCGCCCCTTCGGTACGCCCCTCCAGGCCGAGCTGAGGGGCGTCGGCGGCGCTCCGCCGGCGCTGCTGCACCACCATGGGCTGGTCGTGGTGGTCAGTACGGTCCCGGAGGCCGACTTCTGCGAGGAAGCGCTGAAGGCGCACCTGGAGGACCTGGACTGGCTGTCCGCGACCGCCCGCGCCCACCAGGGCGTGGTCGACGCGCTCACCACGGTCACCACCCCGCTGCCGCTCCGGCTCGCGACCGTCTTCCGCGACGACAGCGCCGTCCGCATGATGATCGAGGCCCGCGAGGAGGACTTCCGGCGCCTGCTCGACCGGCTGCACGGCCGGGTGGAGTGGGGCGTGAAGGTGTATCTGGAGCCCGAGCCCGCCGAAGCCGAACCCGAGCCCGCCGCCGCGGCGCGGCCGGCCAGCGGGCGGGACTATCTGCGCCGCCGGCGCGAGCACAGCCACGCGCAGGAGCAGAAGTGGCAGCGGGCCGAGCGGTTCGCCCGCTCCCTGCACGAGCGCCTCGCCGAGCGCGCCGAGGATTTCCGGATGCATCCCCCGCAGAATTCCGCGCTCTCCGGCACACCGGGACGGAATGTACTCAATGCGGCCTATCTGGTGCCCCGGGCGCATTCCGAGGAATTCGTGGAACTGGTCGACCGGACCAAGGACGAGGCGTCCGGAATCCGGGTGGAACTCACCGGCCCATGGGCCGCTTACTCCTTTTCCGGACAGGAATCGGGGACGGCATCGGAAACGCAATCGGGTGCGGAATCGGGTCGGGGACCGGGTGAGGAATCGCGAGCGGAATCGGGGGAGGGGCGGTGACCGTAGTCGAACGCCGCGAGATCGCGCTGGTCGACCTCCTGGACCGGCTGCTGGCCGGCGGAGTCGTCATCACCGGCGACATCACCTTGCGCATCGCGGACGTCGATCTCGTCCGCATCGACCTGAACGCGCTGATCAGTTCCGTGAACCAGCAGGTCCCGTCGCCCTTCGAGGAGCTCCGATGACCGCGCGGCAGCGCCGCAACCGGCTCGACCTGGAACCCGACACCGTCGAACGCGACTTGGTGAAGCTCGTGCTGACGGTGGTGGAGCTGCTGCGCCAGCTCATGGAGCGGCAGGCCGTGCGCCGCTTCGACACCGGTGAGCTGACCGAGGAGCAGGAGGAGCGGATCGGGCTCACCCTGATGCTCCTGGAGGAGCGGATGGCCGAGCTGCGGGACCGGTACGGACTGCGGCCCGAGGACCTCAATCTGGACCTCGGGCCGCTCGGACCGCTGCTTCCGCGCGATGGGAACTAGCGCGGCGGATTGCTCACCACCTGTACCAGCGGCCCCTGCCGCCGGCCGTGGTCGTGCCGCGCACGAGGAATCCCAGCAGCCAGACGACGAGCACTGCCAGGGCAATCCACCACAGTACCTTCAACGCGAATCCGGCACCGAACAGAATCAGTGCCAGAAGCAGGACCAGCAGGATGGGAACCATAATGTGAACCTCCTGCGGTCCATGTTTCCTGAAATTCGCGAATCAGGCTTCTTTCCGGCACAGAACTTCCCCGTGCAGAACCGCGAACCAGCCGTCCTCCCGCCGGCCCCAGTCCCGCCAGGCCTCCGACACCGCCCGCAGCCGCTCCGCCGTCGCGTGACCGCCCCGGGTGGCCCGGTCGGCATAGTCGGAGGCGAGGGTGCGGTCCGCCCACAGGCCGCTCCACCAGGCCCGCTCCTCGGGCGTGGCGAACGTCCAGGTGCTGGAGCCGGCGGTGACGTCCCGCAGGCCCGCGGCCCGCGCCCACGCCGTCAGCCGGCGTCCGGCGTCGGGTTCACCGCCGTTGGCCCGGGCGACCCGCTCGTACAGGTCCAGCCAGTCGTCCAGGCCGGGCACCGCCGGATACCAGGTCATCGCCGCGTAGTCCGCGTCCCGTACGGCGATGAACCCGCCCGGCTTCGTCACCCGGCGCATCTCGCGCAGCGCCCGCACGGGGTCGCCGACGTGCTGGAGCACCTGGTGGGCGTGGACCACGCAGAAGGTGTCGTCCGGGTAGTCCAGGGCGTGGACGTCGGCCACCGCGAAGTCGACGTTCGTCAGACCGCGGCCCGCGGCGGTGGCGCGGGCCTGTTCCAGGACGCCGGGTGCCCGGTCGACGCCGGTGACCCGGCCGTCGGGGACCAGTTCCGCCAGGTCGGCGGTGATGGTCCCGGGCCCGCAGCCGATGTCCAGGATCTTCATGTGGGGCTTCAGCACGCCGAGCAGATAGGCCGCGGAGTTGGCGGCGGTCCGCCAGGTGTGCGAACGCAGCACCGACTCGTGGTGCCCGTGCGTGTAGACGGCGGTCTCCTGCGCCTTCGGCATGGCGGAACCCCTTCACCCCTCGGAGACGGACCGGCCGGACCGGTCCGCCGGTACGGCCCAACCGTACGCGGCATGCCGAATGATGAGACCGGAGTTTCAGAATGTGGACCGACGGAGGTCGGTGGTCGCTCTCCGGTCTGCCGTCAACGTGTCGTCGGGAGGGGGCGGTAGACCGTCAGGGCCTCCGGAAGCTTCTCCAGCGTCATCTCGCCCGACACCGTCGTCACCTCACCGTCGTACGCCAGGGGGGTGCCCGGGGCGATACCGGTCAGCCGGAGCCGGTTCACCTGGACCGCCGCGTGCCCGGGCGACCGGGTCAGCGGACCCGCGACCGCCGCCGTGAGCAGCCGCAGCGCGGGCTTGCGGCTGCCGTGCACCACCCGCACGTCCAGCAGGCCGTCCGCCAGATCGTTACGGCGGCCCGGCGTGAGGCCCATGCGGCGGTAGACGCCGTTGCCGACGAACAGCAGCCACAGGGGCCGCCGCTCACCGCCCACCTCCACCTCCAGCGGATGCCGGTCGGCGCGCAGCACGCGCAGCGCGCCGAGCACCCCGGCCGGCCAGGCGCCGATCCGGTACGACCAGCTGTCCCGCGCGCGCACCAGCTCCGGGTACACGCCGAGGCTCAGCGTGTTGAGGAACAGGCCCTGCGTGTCCCGGGTGGTGAACCGGACCGCGTCCACCCGGACCGCCTCGCCGTGCCGGATCGCCCGGGCCAGCTGACGTTCGTCCTCCACGCCCAGGTCGTAGGCGAAGTGGTTGAGGGTGCCGCCGGGCAGCACCGCGAGCGGCAGACCGTGCCGCAGCGCGGCCACGGCCGCCGCGTTCACCGTGCCGTCGCCACCACACACCCCGAGCACCCGGGCCCGGGCCGCCGCCTTGTCCAGCTCGTCCCCGACCTCCTCCGGCGCGCACTCGACGATCTCCGCCCTCGGCAGCGCGTCGTGCAGGGCCCGCGCCCGGTCCGCCGTCCCCGAAGCCCGGTTGGCGACCACCACGAGGCCGTCGCCCTCGGGCAGCGCGGGAACCGCGGCGCGCGGGCGGGCGGGCCGCCGCATCTGGGAGCGGGCCGGCACCAGGTGCCGTACCAGGAAGGCGGCCCCCGCGCCGAGCGCCGCCCCGGCCAGGACGTCGCTCGGGAAGTGCACCCCCGTGTACACCCGGGACATCGCCACCGAGAACGCCACCGGTGCCACCGCCGCGCCCCACGCCGGGGACTCCAGGGCGACGCCGGTCGCGAAGGCGGCGGCGGACGCGGAGTGGCCGGACGGGAAGGAGGTGGTGATCGGCTGGCGCTTCAGCTGCCGCACCAGGGGCACCGGGTCCAGCACCGGCCGGGCCCGGCGTACCGAGCGCTTGCCTAGCGTGTTGATCGTGAGTGAGGCCAGGCCGAGCGAGACCAGACCCCGCGCCGCCGCCCGGCGGGCCCGGGGCGTGCGGCTCGCGGCCATCGCGGCGGCCGTCGCGAACCACAGCACACCGTGGTTCGCACTGTGGCTCAGGCGGGGCAGGACGCGCTCGGCGCCGGGCCAGTGCCAGGCGGCGGCGGCCTCGAACAGGCGGCCGTCCAGGTGGAGCAGTGTGCGCAGCGGGGCGCGGGCGGCGGTCGCGGGGGCAGTGAGGTCCACGTCTGGGCTCATGGGGTGCGGTTACCCTGAAGTGCCCGTTTCTTGTCCCCGTGCGCCGGCCGCCGCCCGGCGCGAGAGGAGAACCCGGATGCGCCTGCTCCTCGTCCGCCACGGCCAGACCCCGTCCAACCTGAACCACCTGCTGGACACCGCCGTGCCCGGCCCGGGGCTGACACCGCTCGGCGAGGCGCAGGCCGCCGCGCTGCCCGAGGCGCTCGCCGGCGAGGACATCGAGGCGCTCTACGCGTCCACGCTCATCCGCACCCAGCTGACGGCCGCCCCGCTGGCCGCCGCCCGCGGGCTGGAGGTCGTCGTCCGCGACGGCATCCGCGAGCTGTCCGCCGGTGACCTGGAAATGCTGCCGGGCCACACCCCGGAGGGCGAGCGGTATCTGCGCACGGTGTTCGCGTGGGCGGCCGGGGACACGGCCCTGCGCATGCCCGGCGGGGAGAGCGGTGAGGAGGCCCTGGCCCGGTACGACGCGGTGGTCGCCGAGGCCGCCGCGACCGGTGCCCGGTCCGTCGCCATGGTCAGCCACGGCGCCGCGATCCGCGTGTGGACCGCCGCCCGCGCCGACAACGTCGACGTCACCTTCGCCGCGGCCCACCCCCTGGAGAACACCGGCGTGATCATCCTGGAGGGCTCCCCGACGGACGGCTGGAAGGCCCTGTCCTGGGAGGGTTCCACGGTCGAACCGGCGGGCGAGGGCGGCCCGGCGGGGGAGGCGCTGGGGACGGCGGGGTAGCCGACAGGGGCAGCGGAGCCAGGGCGCCGTGCGGTGCCGGGGATAAGCGTTTGCCCTGGGCGTGGGCCGGCTCGGAGAATGCCTGACCATGGGACATCTGGAAGCCGCGCACCTGGAGTACTACCTCCCCGACGGGAGGGCGCTGCTCGGCGATGTGTCCTTCCGGGTCGGTGAAGGGGCCGTCGTGGCCCTGGTCGGCCCGAACGGCGCCGGCAAGACCACCTTGCTGCGGCTGATCTCCGGGGAGCTGAAACCGCACGGCGGCACGGTCACCGTCGGCGGCGGGCTCGGCGTGATGCGCCAGTTCGTCGGCTCCGTACGGGACGAGACGACCGTACGCGACCTGCTCGTCTCCGTCGCCCCGCCCCGCATCCGCGAGGCGGCGAAGGCGGTCGACGAGGCGGAGCACGCCATCATGACCGTCGACGACGAGGCGGCCCAGTTGCGGTACGCGCAGGCCCTCTCCGACTGGGCCGAGGTGCGCGGCTACGAGGCCGAGACCCTGTGGGACATGTGCACCACCGCCGCGCTCGGCGTGCCGTACGAGCGCGCCCAGTGGCGGCAGGTGCGCACCCTCTCCGGCGGTGAGCAGAAGCGGCTCGTGCTGGAGGCGCTGCTGCGCGGCACCGACGAGGTGCTGCTGCTGGACGAGCCGGACAACTACCTCGACGTGCCCGGCAAGCGGTGGCTGGAGGAACAGCTCAAGGAGACCCGTAAGACGGTCCTGTTCGTCTCCCACGACCGCGAACTCCTCGCCCGCGCCCCCGAGAAGATCGTCTCCGTCGAACCGGGGCCGGCCGGTGCCGACGCCTGGGTGCACGGTGGCGGCTTCGCCACCTACCACGAGGCCCGCCGCGAACGCTTCGCCCGCTTCGAGGAGTTGCGCCGCCGCTGGGACGAGAAGCACGCCCAGCTGAAGAAGCTCGTCCTGACGCTCCGCCAGGCCGCCGCCGTCAGCCACGAGATGGCCTCCCGCTACCAGGCGGCGCAGACCCGTCTGCGCAAGTTCGAGGAGGCCGGCCCGCCGCCGGAGCCGCCCCGCGAGCAGGACATCACCATGCGGCTGAAGGGCGGCCGTACCGGCGTACGAGCCGTCACCTGCGTGGGACTCGAGCTGACCGGCCTGATGAAGCCGTTCGACCTCGAGGTCTTCTACGGCGAACGGGTCGCCGTCCTCGGCTCCAACGGCTCAGGCAAGTCGCACTTCCTCAGGCTGCTCGCCGGCGAGGACGTCGCCCACACGGGGCAGTGGAAGCTGG
Source organism: Streptomyces sp. NPDC029138 (assembly GCF_055564375.1). NCBI lineage: Bacteria > Bacillati > Actinomycetota > Actinomycetes > Kitasatosporales > Streptomycetaceae > Streptomyces > Streptomyces sp. NPDC029138. The sequence continues at coordinate 20,823 of NZ_JBVHWM010000066.1, read as the reverse complement.
GCGCCCGGGTGGTGCCCGGCCACTTCGCCCAGACCCATGCCCACCCCGAACTCCAGGGCCGCGCCCTCCTCGACATCCTCTGGAAGGAGCACGCCCAGGACCGGGGCGCCGCGATGTCCCGGCTGCGCCGCTACGAACTCACCCAGCAGGCCGAACAGAGTTTCGACCGGCTCTCCGGCGGCCAGCAGGCGCGCTTCCAGATCCTGCTGCTGGAGCTGGCCGGCGCCACCGCGCTGCTCCTGGACGAGCCCACCGACAACCTCGACCTGGAGTCGGCCGAGGCCCTCCAGGAGGGGCTGGAGGCCTTCCAGGGCACGGTCCTCGCGGTCACCCACGACCGCTGGTTCGCCCGCTCCTTCGACCGCTTCCTGGTCTTCGGCTCCGACGGCCGGGTCCGCGAGACACCGGAACCGGTGTGGGACGAACGGCGGGTGGAGCGGGCCCGGTAGCGCGAACCCGTCCACCGCGCCGCTCGGCCGGCCCGCCGACCGCCGCCGTCACTTCCAGCGCAGCAGCGCGCCCATGCCGCCCGCCGCGACCTCGTCGCCGGCCTCCTCCAGCACCGGCGTCAGCGAGAGGACCGGCGCGTCCGTCACCACGGCCGCCCGCACCAACGCGTCATCGGCGCGGGCCGGCCAGGCGTGCTGCTCGCCGATGCTCTTCAGCTCCGTACGGCGGACCGCCAACTGGTCCGGGTCCTCGCCGATCCACACCTCGCGGTGCGTGTCCGGCGCGTCCGGGCGGATCAGCAGCTCGGCCAGCCGGTGCTCGCGCGCCGCCTCGATCAGCTGCGGCACACCCTCGATCGCCGCGGCCCGCCGCTCCTCGTCGGGCGTCCGGGCGGCCCGGTACCGGTCCACCTCGGCCAGGACGCGCTCCCGCACGTGCCGGGCCCGGATGTCCTCCACCTCCTGCGGCAGCAGCCTGCTGCCGATGCCGTGCGCGGCCTCCACCGCCCGGTCCCGCAGCTGCTGGGGCAGCTGCTCGTGCACCGACCGGCACTCGCGCTCCTCCCCGCACAGGACCAGCAGGTCCGCCCCGGTCTCGGCCTGGCAGGCCGCGAGCGCCTCGGCCATCTCCCGCGCGTTGTACTCCCAGGTGTTCTCCACCTTCAGCTGGAAGTGCCGCTCGGACCAGTCGGACGCCTTCGCCCGGTGCATCGGCCACTGCCGGCTGCCCGTGACATGCCCGGCCTCCTCCTGGAGCACCGCACTGCGCAGCTCGAAGTCGGCACCGGTGCGGTCGATGTACGCCACCAGCGACACCGGGTCCTCCCCGGCCAGGTCCAGCAGCGGCGTGACGTGCGGCAGCGTGCCCCAGTGCACCAGACCGTGCGGCGGTGCCTGGGTCAGCGGCACCTGGAGCACCACCTCGCCGTTCCGGGCGAAGACGGCCCGCCCGTAGGGCTCCGTGCTGTGCCGCAGCGCGTCCACGGCGTCGTACACCGCCCGGCAGGTGGCCTCGTCGGCGCCCTGCTCACGCAGCTGCCGGGCCACCGCCTCCGCCGTCAGATGCCGCCGGTGCTGCATGTCCTCGTCGTGCTGGGACAGGTCGACGTATGCGGAGGCCCAGGACCCCGGATGTTCGTACAGTGGACTCAGGAACGCGAGCTCCATGGATTCCTCCCGGAAATCGCTCGGGGGCAGTGCATGCCAGGCGGGTACCCGAAGCCCATGAACGAACACGACGAGCGGGGCACCACCATGACCGGAGTCGACCCCAGCCGGCTGGACGACCAACAGCTCATGAAGGAGCTGGAGACGATCCACCGCACGCGCCACGACACTCTCCTGTACGGCTCGAACGACGCACTGCGGGCCCACAACGAGCGCATGGCGCAGCTGGAGGGCGAGTATCTGCGCCGCAACCCCCGCCGCCTGGTGAGCGCGGCCCGCACCCGCGAGGGCGCCCGTGAGCGCGGCTGCGGCGAGGCGGCGACTCCGGGCACGACCGGCACCTGACGCCACCCACGGAAAAGGACACCCTCTCACGACGAGAAGGCGCCCACCTCACGACGAGAGGGCGCCCACCCGAAATGGGCCGGCCCTTGACGGGCCGGCCCCTCACCTCCCGGGTCCGGTCAGCCGGCCTCGCCGGCGAACACGTGCAGGAACGCGTCGCAGAACGCCTTCAGGTCGTCCGGCTTGCGGCTGGTCACCAGCTGGTTGGAGCCGTGGTCGCAGATCTTCACCTGCTCGTCCACCCAGGTGCCGCCGGCGTTCTGGATGTCCGTGCGCAGACTCGGCCAGGAGGTCAGCACCCGGCCGCGTACGACGTCCGCCTCCACCAGCGTCCACGGCGCGTGGCAGATCGCGGCGACCGGACGGCCCTGCTCGAAGAAGTCCTTCACGAACGCGACGGCCTTCTCGTCCATCCGCAGGAAGTCCGGGTTGGCCACCCCGCCCGGCAGGACCAGTCCACCGAACGACCCGGCCGACGACTCACCCACCACCTCGTCGACGGGAAACGTGTCCGCCTTGTCCAGATGGTTGAACGCCTGGATCTTCCCGGACTGGGTCGACACCAGCACCGGCTCGTGCCCGGCACCGGAGGCCGCCTGCCACGGCTCGGTCAGCTCGACCTGCTCGACGCCCTCGGGTGCCACCAGAAACGCGATACGCATGATCCTCAGCTTCCTTTCACTCTCCGCAGCGTGGCCCGGTGGGCCCGGGCCCGGCGCTTCCTCGCCCGGGCCGCCCGCCGGCAGCGCACCAGCTCCTCGCCGTACGGCAGCAGCACGCACACGCCGATCGCGAGGCCGATGCCCGCCAGATAGCCGGGCGACAGCGGGCGCCGGCGCGGCACCAGACGCCAGGCGTCCGGATCGCCGCGCCCGCCGCGCAGCAGCGACCGCACCTGATCGGCGTGCAGGCACATCAGCGAGGTCAGCCCGCCGAACGGCAGCGACTCCAGAAAACTGTGGATGTGCTGCTCGACCGGCTTGACCTCACGGTCGCTGTGGACGGCGGTCCGCACGTCCCACAGCGCCGTCGCCTCGTGCACCGCCGCCGCGCCCAGCTGCACGGACAGCAGCAGCGGATTGACCTCGTAGCGCAGGGTGAGCGCGATGGGCAGACCCACCTCGGCCATCATCAACGAATGGATCAGGGACTCCTTCGTCCCCGCCGTGTCCTCGATCCGGGTCCGCCGGTGCATCGCCCAGTCGGCGAGCCCCGGCACGAACCAGCCGGGCAGCAGCCCGTACAGCAGAAACCGCGTGGTGGCGTCCCCCACGTCGACCGTGGTGCCGCGCGCGATGTCGGCCGCCTGGTCCTGACTCATGCGCCGCCCACCACGGCCTCGGCCAGCTGCTGCGCGTTCTCGTACCGGCCGCCGTGCGGCAGCGCGGCCACCGCGTCGACCAGCCCGCCGGGCGCGTTGCCCCGGCGCAGCGCCCGGGCCAGCTCGCCCGGCTTCGCGGGGAAGGCGTGCCGGCTCAGGTGCCGGGCCAGCTCCAGCCGGGTCCGCTCCAGCGACGCCGGAGACCCCAGACCGCCCACCGGTCCGCTCCACACCTCCGGATCGTCGTCTGCGGCCGGCTCCGGGTCGTGCCACTCCTCGACGCGCGTGGGATGGCCGGACCGGAGCAGACCCTTCAGTTCGTGTTTCATCTCGTCGTCCCGGTGGACGCTCAGCCGGTCACTGCCTCGCTGCATGTCTCCCTCCAGAGGGTCGAAGGTCCGCACCGCGTACCCGGTACCGCACGTCCGACACGGATGCGTGCCGCCCGGCCACCGCTCGGGCTACTGCTTCGTCCGGCCCGGCAGGAACTCCTGCATCTTCGCCTTCAGCCCGTGCTTGACCACCGAGCCCCGGTCGGCGTCGCCCTTGAGGATCGACGCGGCCGTGGCCTCCATCTGCTCCCAGGTGGCGTGCGGCGGGATCGGCGGTACGGCGGGGTCGGTGAGGAACTCGACCACCGCCGGCCCGTCGGCCTCCAGGGCGGCCCGCCAGCCCGCCTCCACGTCCTCCGGCTTCTCCACCCGGATGCCGGTCAGACCGAGCGTCCGGGCGAACGCCGCGTACTGCACATCCGGGATCGCCTGCGACGGCAGGAACGACGGGGCGCCCTCCATGGCCCGCATCTCCCACGTCACCTGGTTCAGGTCCTGGTTGTTCCACACGGCCACGACAAGCCGCGGATCCGACCAGCGGTCCCGGTACTTCGCCGCCGTGATCATCTCCGCCAGGCCGTTCATCTGCATCGCCCCGTCCCCGACCAGCGCGAACACCGGCCGGTCCGGATGCGCGAACTTCGCCCCGATCGCGTAGGGCACCCCCGGGCCCATCGTCGCCAGCGTCCCGGACAGCGAACCGCGCATGCCCGGCCGCATCGTGATGTGCCGCGCGTACCAGTTGGCGACCGAACCGGAGTCCGAGGTGAGGATCGCGTTGTCCGGCAGCAGCGGATCGAGCGCCCGGGCCACGTACTCCGGGTTGATCGGGTCGGCCGACAGCCCGGCCCGCCGCTCCATCGTCTCGTGCCAGCGCTTCACGTTCGCGCACACCGTGTCGTACCACTCGCGCCCGCGCCCCTCCGCCTTCAGCAGCGGGATCAGCCGCCGCAGCGTGGCCTGGGCGTCACCGACCAGGTTCACCTCGTACGGATAGCGCATGCCGATCATGTGCGGGTCGATGTCGATCTGCACCCCGCGCGCCTTGCCGAAGTCCGGCATGAACTGCGTGTACGGGAACGACGAGCCGATCGTCAGCAGCGTGTCGCAGTCCCGCATCAGCTCGTACGACGGCCGGCTGCCCAGCAGCCCGATCGGCCCGGTGACGTACGGCAGCTCGTCGCTCAGCACGTCCTTGCCGAGCAGCGCCTTCGCCACCCCCGCGCCGAGCAGCTCGGCGACCTCCCGGACCTCCGCGACCGCACTCGCGGCGCCCTGACCGATCAGGATCGCCACCTTGTCGCCCGCGTTCAGCACGTCCGCCGCCCGGCGCAGCGCCTCGTCCGTCGGGGTCGCCGTGTAGTCACTCATCCCCAGGCTGGACGGCACCATCTTGAACTCGTGCGTGGGCGGCGAGTAGTCCAGCTCCTGCACATCACCCGGGATGATCAGCGCGGTCGGGCAGCGCCGGGCGTACGCCGTCCGGATCGCCCGGTCCAGCACGTTGGGCAGCTGCTCCGGCACCGTCACCGTCTCCACGAACTCCGAGGCGACGTCCTTGTACAGCGTGTGCAGGTCGACCTCCTGCTGGTACGAACCGCCCATCGCCGTCCGGTTGGTCTGGCCGACGATCGCCAGCACCGGCACATGGTCCAGCTTCGCGTCGTACAGGCCGTTGAGCAGATGGATGGCGCCCGGCCCCGACGTCGCCGCGCACACCCCGATCCGGCCGCTGAACTTCGCGTACCCGACCGCCTCGAAGGCGGACATCTCCTCGTGCCGGGACTGGATGAACCGCGGTTGGTCCTCGGCGCGGCCCCAGGCGGCGAGCAGCCCGTTGATGCCGTCACCCGGATAGCCGAAAACCTGTTCCACCCCCCACGCGCGCAGGCGCTCGAGGATGTGGTCCGAGACCTTGGTGCTCATGGAGAGACCTCCCGGTGCAGTGCGAAGCGGACGATCCGGTCAGCGCATACCGAGTCACCTGCGCGGGGGGCGGAAAACCTCGTGAGGCCGCGCGCGTCCGGGCTCTCGGCGCCTCCTGGGTGCCGTCGGCCGCACTGTCACCCGCCTGGCCCCGCCTGTCCCGCGAATGGGCTCCGGCCGCGCGCGGTGCGGCCACCCGCGGGCTGTCATGGCAGCGAGGGCACGACCCGTGCCCCTCCGTACCCGGGCACCGCACGGTGTCGCCTTCGCGCACGGTGTCGCCGACGCCCTGTACGACGACCACACCGCGCGCGACCGGTACGCCGGTGTACGCCGCACCGCGTACCGGCGCCCGGCCGTCCCGCCGCCGTCCGCCGAGGAGCCCCTCCCATGCGCCGCACCGCCCGCGCCCTGTCCGCCGCCCTCGCCGCCGGTGCCGTGCTCGCCCTCACCGGCCCCGCCTCCGCCTCCGGCATCCTGACCGCCCACACGTCCTGCGACCCCGCCGGCGGACCGGCGCCGATCACCCTCGCCGCCCCGTCCTTCCCGGACGGCACCGCGCACCTCGACCGGGTCACCGCCCACTCCGCCACCGGCGGCAAGAGCGAGAGCGGCCCCTTGGGCGTAGGCCCTGGCGCCGTCGGCGGCAAGAGCGAGAGCGGCCCCTCGGGCGTCGGCCCTGGCACCGCTGGCGACAGGACCGAGAGCGACTTCTTGGGCGCCAGCTCTGGCACCGCCGGTGACAAGACCGAGAGCGGCCCCCTGGGCACCGGCCCCGGCTCCGCCCGGAGCGCCGTCGGTCCCTGTCCGTCCGCCTCCGGGGCCCCGGGTGCGCCCTTGACCGGCGGCCACCCCGTCACCCGGAGCGGCGAGGCCCCCACGGCGCCGGCCACCGCCTGCGCGGACGGCAAGCCGTGCGGCCAGGACAGCCGGCAGAACGCCGGGCGGGAGGGCACCGGGGGCGTCCCCGGACGGGACGTCGTCGGGGACCTGGGCGCCGGGACCGGGCTGGGCGCCGGGCGGGACGGCGTCGGGCAGGACGGTCCAGGGCAGGGCGGTCTCGCGCAGGACGATCTCGAGCAGGACGGTGCCGGGTGGGTCGGTGCGGGGGAGGTGGGGCCCGGTCAGGTGACCGGACCGGACGGTGCCGGCCAGGACGGTGCCGGGACGGGAGCCGGGCGGGACGGGGTCGGCCAGGACAGCGGTGGACGGCAAAACACCGGGAAGGACTCCGCCGGGCAGGACAGCACAGGCAAGGACTCGGCGGGCAAGGACTCCGCCGGGCGGGACAGCACAGGCAAGGATTCGACCGGGCGGGACAGCTCGGGCAAGGACTCCGCCGGGCGGGACAGTGCCGGGCAGGACGGTTCCGGGCGGGAGTGCGCGGGGGCGGGAGCCGGCGCCGGGGCGGGTTCATGCGGCCATGAAGACCACGGGTGCGCCGAGTCCCGGGAGGCGACCTGTTCGGACGGCCGGACCTGCCGCGAGTCCCACGGCTCCGACGATTGCGCGTCGGCCGGCGTCCAGCACGGCGTGGACGCGGGACAGGGCGGCACCTTCAACGACTCGGTCCCGGCCCTGGCCGCCGGTGCAGCCTTCATCGCCGCCGCGTGCGCGGGCGCCGTCTACCGGCTGTGCGGCCACCGGCGGTTCTGGCGAGGCGGACCCGCGGGGATGTGATCCGGGCAACTCCCGGCGCCGCCCATGGAGGGCCGTCCGGCGGGTACACACCTTCCCGAGGGCACCGCCGAGGGTCCCACCGACAACCGCCCGCCGCACAACCGGCCCCGGGACACGACACCGGCCCGGGACACGACACCGACACGGACGACGACCACGACACGGACGGCGAGACAGACACCGGACCACAGAGGTCCACGACTCACAGAGCACACGCGGACGGCACAGCAGCCCACGAGGACGGCACGGCCCGGAGCGGGCGGCACGACGGCACCACGGACTGCGCGGAGGCGGACATGCGGCGGACGGACCCCGGAGAAGGCCACGGCCCCGTCCGCTACGGCCCGCCGCTCCCCGGCGACGGCCTGCCCGTGCTCCCCGAACTCTCCGCCGTACTCGCCGCCGCCGCGAACCGCGCCGACGCCCAGCCCGTCGGCGGCAGCCCCGCCCTGCTGGAGGCGGCCTGCGGCTACTGGACCCGGCGCGGCCTGCCCTGCGCCCCCGACCAGGTGGCCGCCGGACCCGGCGCCCCCGCCCTGCTGCTCGCCCTGACCGCCGCGCTCGCCGGCGACGGCGCGGACGTCCTCGTGCCCCGGCCCTGCCCCGCCTGGTGGGCCCCGTACGCCCGCATCCTCGGCCGGCCCGCCTTCCATGTGCCGACCCCGGCCGAGGGCGGCGGCGTACCCGACCCGTACGCCCTGCTGGAGACCGTCCGCCGGGTCCGCGCCGAGGGCGGTGACCCCCGGCTGCTGGTGCTGTCCGTCGCCGACGACCCCACCGCGACTGTCACGCCGCCCGAACTGCTGCACGAGACCGTCGAGGCCGCCACCGCCGAGGGCCTGCACCTGGTCAGCGACGAGACCTGGCGGGACACCCTGCACGCCCCGCACGACACCGTCCTGCTCAGCCCCGCCGAGATGTGGCCCGACCAGGTCACCGTCGTCACCGACCTTGCCGGCTCCCTGCTGCCGCCCGGCTGGCCCGCAGCCGTCGCCCGCTTCCCGGCCACCGACAGCGGACGGCATCTCCACGCGCGCGTGCTCGACATCCTCACCGCGCTCGGCGCCCGCCTCCCGACACCGGTCGCGGCGGCCGCCGGCTACGCCCTCGACGAACCCCCGCCCGTCATCGAACGCCGCGAGGCCACCGTACGGCTGCACGCGCGCGTGGCCGCCGCCGCGCACGCCGCCGTCGTCGCCGCCGGCGCACTCGCCCTGCCCCCGCAGGCCGGCCGCCACCTGTACGTCGATCTCGGCCCGCTGCGCGAACCGCTCGCCGCCCAAGGCGTCGGCGACGCACAGGAACTGGAGGACCTCCTCACCGCACGGCTCGGCATGCCCGCGCCCGGCGGCCACCGCTTCGGCGACGACCTCGGAGCGCTGCGCGTCCGGCTCTCCACCGGGCCCCTGCTGGGCGCGACGGACGAGGAACGCACGGAATGCCTCACGTCACCCGAACCGTTGGAACTGCCACACGTGCAAGGCGCGTTGATCTCCTTGAGGTCGGCCTTCGACGATCTCCGCGACGACGCTCAGCGATGGGAGCCTCCTCGATGACGCAGCAGACGCATGAGCCCGGCCCGGCCACGACGACGACCACGGCAGCCGACGAACCCGGCACGCCGACCCCCCTCGCGCCCCCTTTCCCGCCGTTGGCCGAGCCCCGCCCGCTCGGCGAACACCGCGTCTGGCCACGCACGTTCCACGACCGGCTCACCGCCCCGCTGCCCGGCCTGAAGGCCCTGGCCCGCTTCGCCCGCGAAGGCGCCGTGCGCCCCGGTCCCGAAGGCCTCGCCGACATCCCCCGCCTGCCCTACGCACCGGCCCCGCTGCCCCGCGTCGACACCCGCACCCTCGCCGTCACCTGGGCGGGACACGCCAGCTGGATCGTCCGTATCGGCGGCCTGACCGTCCTCACCGACCCCGTCTGGTCCCGCCGCATCCTCGGCACCCCGGCCCGCATCACCCCCGTGGGCGTGCCCTGGGAGGACCTGCCCCGCGTCGACGCCGTCGTCATCAGCCACAACCACTACGACCACCTGGACGCCCCGACCCTGCGCCTGCTCCCGCGCGACACCCCGGTGTTCGCGCCCGCCGGCCTCGGCCGCTGGTTCCGCCGCCGCCGGTTCACCCGCGTCACCGAACTCGACTGGTGGGAGGGCGCCGAACTGTCCGGGGTCCGCTTCGACTTCGTCCCCGCCCACCACTGGTCCAAGCGCACCCTCACCGACACCTGCCACAGCCTGTGGGGCGGCTGGGTCCTCACCGACGCCGACGGACAGCGCCTCTACTTCGCCGGCGACACCGGTTACGGCCACTGGTTCTCCCGTATCGGCCGCCGCTACCCCGGCATCGACCTCGCCCTGATGCCCATCGGCGCCTACGACCCCCGCTGGTGGCTCAGCGACGTCCACTGCGACCCGGAGGAAGCGGTCCGGGCCACCCTCGACCTGGGCGCCCGCCGCATGGCCCCCATGCACTGGGCCACCTTCATCCTCTCGGCGGAACCGGTCCTGGAACCGCTCACGCGAGTGCGCACGGCCTGGGAGAAGGCGGGGCTGGAGCGCGAGGACCTGTGGGATCTGCCGGTGGGAGCTTCAAGAGTGCTGGACTGAAGCGCCCTACCAGGGGCGCGGGGAACGGCGCGAGCAGCCCCCACGCACCCGCACCCCGCGACGAGACCTCATCCGGCAGCCCGAACCCGCCGCCACACACCGGGCACCACGCTGATGACGACGGTCAGCACCACCGCCACCACGACCCCCTCCCACGGTTCGGCGAACAACGAACCCCCCAAGATCCCGATCACCTGATACGTGGCTGCCCAGGCCAGACACGCGGCCACGTTCCCCCGGGCGAACCGCCTGAGCGGCCACTCCGCCATCAGACAAGCCAGCATCACCGGTATTCGCCCGGCCGGCACCAGCCGGGACAGCACCAGCACCGCCACCCCGTGCTCGGTCAGCTTCTCCCGTGCCTGCGCGAGCCGTTCCTCCGGGGCCCGTGACCGGATCGCCTCCAGCCACCGCGACCCGTTCTTCGACCGCATCCCGCGCCGCCCCAGCCAGTACAGCGCCGCGTCCCCCAGGAACGCGGCCAGCGACGCCGTCACGAACACCAGCGCCAGCGAGAACGGCGCCGTCTGATGGAACGCCACCACCGCCGCCGAACTCACCAGCGCGCCCGTCGGCACCACCGGCACCAGCGCCCCGATCAGCACCAGCAGGAACAACGACGGATAGCCCACCACTTGCTGCGTGGACTCGGGCGTCACGGCCCGCGACGCGTCCGCGAGCCACGTCACCGCGCGACCTCCAGCCGCACGCTCTCCCCGTGCCCCAGCTTGTGCACCGCCACCCGCGGCGCGGCCACCGCCGCCAGCCGCACGAACTCGTCGCCCGGCGCGTGGAACTCGTGCGGGCGCACCGCGTCCATGCCGACCGGCCAGTACGTCCCGTAGTGCACCGGCACCGCCACCCGCGGGGCCAGTAGGGCCAGTGCCCGCGCCGCGCGTCCCGCGTCCAGATGTCCCTCCCCGAGATACGGCCCCCAGCCGCCCACCGGCAGCAGCGCCACGTCCACCGGCCCGACCCGCTCGGCCATGTCGTCGAACAGCCCGGTGTCCCCGGCGAAGTAGGTCCGCGCCTCGCCCTCGATGACGTAGCCCAGCGCGGGTGAGCGGCGTGGGCCCACCGGCAGCCGCCGCCCGTCGTGCAGCGCCGGCACGACACGCACCAGCAGGTCGCCGATCCGTACCTCGTCCCCGGGCACCACCTCGGTGATCCGCAGCTGTCGCAGCCGGCGCAAACCGGGTACCGCCCGTGGTGCGCCCCGGGGCACGAGCAGGCGCGTGCCCGGGTCGAGGCAGGCCAGCGACGGCAGGTGCAGATGGTCGGCGTGCAGATGGGAGACCAGCGCCACGTCGGCGCGACGGGCCTCGGCGGGCGGCACGGCACCCCGGCGGCGCCGCAGATGCGCCAGCCGGCGGGCGAACAGAGGGTCGGTCAGCAGGCGTACGTTCGCATCCTCCAGCGCACAGGTGGCGTGACCCCACCAGGTGATCTCCACCGGCACCTTCTTCGCCCCCTTCACGCGACTCCCCGAAGCCTACGGGCAGGAGTAGGGTCGGCGGCGAAACCCGGAGGTGAGGGGGACGCCATGGGACAGCTGCGGGGTGCCTTCGGGGCGCTCACGACCGTGCGGGTCACCGCCATCGCCAGCCTGACACCCCTGGAGGAGCTGGAGGCCGACCCCTTCCTGGTGGACTCGCGCAGCCAGCACGCGATGTGCGCCCGCTGGGCCGCCGAGCGCGGCTATGTGGTCGCCCGGGAACTTCTCGTCGGCGGACTGCGTTTCGACCACTGCGCGCTCTGGGACGGGGTGCGGCCCGGGGTGGACGTGTTCGTCGCGCCCAGCCTCCGGGTGCTGCGCCGGGCCCTGTCGTCGGTGGAGGAGTTCACCGCCGAGTGCGCGCGCCGGGGCGTGCGTGTGGAGACGGTGGGGCGGGCCGAGCCGGCGTACGACGCGCAGATGAAGGCACGGGTGCACCGGCGGCTGTCGATGCCGACGGCCGGCTACGACGGACGGTGACCCCGTCCCTGTCCCCGTTCCGCTCCCGGTGGCCCGCCCGGACGCGCGGCGGCCGTGTGACAAGGTGGAGCCGGGCTCGATCGGGGCCGGCGAAGCGAGAGGAGGCCCCCCGGCCGCAGGGTGGGGGAGGGCCGGGACGTGAGGTGTACGGGGCGTGCGCGGGGTGCGGTGGCGACGGATCGCCAGTCAGGTCGGGCGGAGCGTCGCCGTTTGGGCCGTCTCCACGGTCACCATGCTGGTCCTCGCCGCGATCCTGCCCGACTTCCAGCTCCAGTCCGCCGACGGTGACAGCGTCACCCGTATCGCCGTCGCCGCCGTCTGCGGTGCCGGCGCCTTCGGCATCCTCTCGGCCGTGGTCTGGCCGCTCCTGGTCCGCCTGTTGCTGCTCGTCCCGGCCCTCGTCCTCGGCCTGCTGGTCTTCTTCCTCAACGGTTCCCTGCTGCTGCTCGCCCTGCGCGTCAATCCGTCCGGGCGCGGCGAGGCCGCCCCCGAGACCGCCGTCATCGTGGCCGCCGTGATGTCCGCCGTCGCCTCCGCCACCGGCGCGGCCCTCGCCGTACGCGACGACGAGACCTACCGGCGCCGTCTGCACCGCCTCGCCACCCGCAGCCGCCGGGCCCGTCCGCCCTGCCCCACCGCGCCCGGACTGCTGTGTGTGCAGCTCGACGGCGTCGGCCATGACGTCCTGGTCGACGCGGTGCGCAAGGGGCTGATGCCGACGGTGGGCCGCTGGCTGTCCGGCGGCGACGGCCGCCTCACCCCCTGGCGCACCGACTGGTCCAGCCAGACCGGCGCCAGTCAGCTCGGCATCCTGCACGGCAGTACGTTCGACGTGCCGGCGTTCCGCTGGTACGAGAAGGACCGGGGTGAGGTGATGGTCTGCAACCGGCCGACGAGCGCCGCCGAGTTGCAGCGCCGAGCCATCCTGCACACCGGCGACGGCGGACTGCTCACCGTCGACGGCGCCAGCCGGGGCAACCTGTTCAGCGGCGGCGCCGGCGAACAGGCCCTCGTCCTGTCGATCGCCGCCCGCCGCCGCAGCCCGGCGAACCGTTCCCGCGCCGGCTACTTCGCCTACTTCTGCGATCCGGCGAACGCCGTCCGCACCGCCCTGTCGTTCGTCGCCGAGGTGGCCCGCGAGATCGGCCAGTCCACCCGCGCCCGGCTGCGGGGGCAGCGCCCGCGCGTCGGCCGGGGCGGCCTCTACCCGTTCGTCCGCGCCTTCGCCACCGTCGTCGAACGGGACGTCGTCGTCGCCGCGGTCATGGGCGACATGCTCGCGGGCCGCACCGCCGTCTACGCCGACCTCGTCGCCTATGACGAGGTCGCCCACCACTCCGGACCGTGCAGCCGGGACGCCGAGAAGGTCCTGCAACGCCTCGACCGGTCCCTCGCCCTTCTCCAACGCGTCGCCGAACACGCCCCGCGCCCCTACCGGATCGTCGTCCTCTCCGACCACGGGCAGAGTCCCGGCGAAACGTTCCGCGCCCGGTACGGCCTGACCCTCGGCGACCTGGTCCGGGCCGGCTGCGGACTGCCCGTCCCGCGCCGGGCCGGGCGCACCCGCAGCGGCGCCGAGGCCCGCGCCGCCGTCCGCGCCGCCCTGCGCCGGCCGGTGGAGGAGAAGGACGAGCACCACCGCCCCTCCCGCCGGTCCGAGCCGATCGTGCTGGCCTCCGGCAACCTCGGCCTCATCTCCTTCCCGGACGTCCCGCACCGCATGACCAAGGAAGAGATCGACGCCCGCCACCCCGCCCTGCTCACCACCCTCGCCAACCACCCCGGCATCGGCTTCCTGCTGGTGCGCAGCGAGGAGCACGGCGGCGTCGTCCTCGGCGCCTACGGTGCCGAGATCCCGCTGGCCGAGCTGGACGACGAGCCCGGCCCGCTGGCCGGCTTCGGCCCCGGCGCCGCCGACGCCGTCCGCCGCACCCACTCCTTCCCGCACACCGCCGACATCATGGTGAACTCCGCACACGACCCCGCCGACGGCGAAGTCCTCGCCTTCGAGGAACAGATCGGCTCCCACGGCGGGCTCGGCGGCGCCCAGTCCCACCCGTTCCTGCTCTCCCCGCGCGAGCTGTCCCCACCGGCCGAGGACGGGGAGGAGCTGACCGGCGCCGAGCACATCCACCGCGTGCTCCGCCGCTGGCTGAGCGAGCTGGACGGGCCCCAGGTGCCGCTCACCCCGGAGGTGGAGGAGGAGCGGGCCGCCTGAGATCCGGCTGCGCCCGCACCGCCGTACATCCCCACTGTTCGAGTCGCCGTGCCGGCGTCCCCGAACTCCTCCTCGGGCTCGCCACCGTCCGGCCCGTCTTCGTCACCTGCCGTTCACGCCGCGTGGGCCGGTCTTCGGAGTGCGATGAGCCCGGATGTGATCGGATAGGGACATCCGGGAACCCCGGAACCGCGACACTCGCGAAAGGAAGCATCGTGGCAACGACGCGCACCGCGCACACCGTCTGGGAAGGCAACCTGCTCGAAGGCAACGGCATCGTCACCTTCGACTCCTCCGGCATCGGCCAGCAGCCGGTCACGTGGGCCTCGCGCGCCCAGGACGCGAACGGCAAGACCAGCCCCGAGGAGCTGATCGCCGCCGCCCACTCCAGCTGCTTCTCCACGGCCCTCTCGCACGCGCTGGCCGGCGCCGGCACCCCGCCCACCCGGCTGGAGACCAACGCCGACGTCACCTTCCAGCCCGGCGAGGGCATCACCGGCATCCACCTCACCGTGCGTGGCGAGGTGCCGGGCGTGGACGCGGACGGCTTCCGTTCCGCCGCCGAGGACGCCAAGAAGAACTGCCCGGTCAGCCAGGCCCTGACCGGTACGACAATCACGCTGACGGCCGAGCTGGCCTGACGCCCGTACCGCCCCGGATGCCGCGCCTCCGCCCAGGGGGCGCGGCAGCGCTCTTGAGTGTGCGCTCAGTTGCCGGGCGGAACGGTCATGGGCTTTCCCCGGTGTGTGCGGTCGGCAGGGTGGCGCACACCGCGTCCAGGACGCCCGCGTACGGTGTGCCGTAGTCGGTCAGCCGGATACGCAGCTGCTCCAGGCCGTCGCGGTACTCGTCCAGCAGGCCGGTGTCGCCGGTCCGCGCGGTGAACTCCAGCACCGCCGGCAGGAAGTCCGGCAGCTCCTCGCCGCTGAATTCCAGTCCGTACCGGCGGTAGACGTCCTGGAAGCGGACCAGGGACACCCCGCGCCGCCGGATGTCGCCGTCGTGCCACCAGGTCAGGTACAGGCTGTGCCGGTTCCTGAGGTCGAAGACCCGCACGTAGTGGGCGGCCAGTTCCCGCTGCGGGGTGACGGCCGCGTGGTCGGTGAACGCCCGCAGCTGCGGCGCGGCCTCGCGCAGTAGCGGCAGCCGGGCGATCAGGTCGTCGTCCGGGTAGGTCAGGCACAGGGCGGCCGCCTGGTAGAGCACCGCGTCCGAGGGCATCAGGCCTCCTTCGCGTCGTCGGACGTCCGCCGCCTGCGCGGCGGCGGGAAGTTCTCCGCGCACACCAGCGCAAGGCCTCCCCGGCCGCAGGCCGCGGGCGTTCGGCTCCTCGCCGAGGTTCATCACCGTCGCGATCCCGGCCATCGGGCGCGTCGGTAAGGGCAGGGCGGCATGCGGTGGGAGACGATCGCGCGGGCCACGACCACACCGTCGCGGCCCACGGCCTCCACCGGGCTTCCTGGGCCGTATCCGCGTGTCGGTCACGTGCGCTCCCTGGGTTCACCCCATGGTCCGAACCTAGGGGCGGCCCCGGGAACGCACCTGTTCGCAGACCCGTACGGGTCACGCCGGGCTCAGAGGCTCTCGCGGTGCTCCCGCAGCAGCTTCAGCGTGCGCTGGGCGGAGGCGGCCCGGGCCGTCATGTGGTCCAGCACCTCCAGATGCGCGCCCACCTCCTGGCGTGAGTCCAGATAGAGGGCGCCGGTCAGGTACTCGGTGAACACCATGTCCGGCAGCTCCGGCTCGGCGAACCGGAACAGCGTGAACGGCGCGTACGTCCCCGGATGGGGGCCCGCCGCGAACTCGGCGATCTGGAGGGTCACCCGGTCCCGCGCGGCGTACTCCAGGAGCCGGTCCAGCTGGTCCCGCAGCACCTCGGGCCGCACGCTCACCGGGCGCCTGAGCACCGTCTCGTCCATGATCACCCACAGGTGGGGCGGGTCGTCGCGCTCCAGCAGCCGCTGCCGCTCCATGCGCAGTGACACATGCCGCTCGACCGTCTCCGGCGAGGTCTGCCCGATCGTCCCCGCCTCCAGCACCGCGCGCGCGTACTCCTCGGTCTGGAGCAGACCGGGCACGAAGTGCGGCTCGTAGGAGCGGATGATCCGGGCGGCGCCCTCCAGGCTGACGTACAGGCTGAACCAGTCCGGCAGCACGTCGTGGAACCGCTGCCACCAGCCCGGCTGGTTGGCCTCCTCGGCCAGCCGCACGAACGCGTCGGCCTCCTCCTCGGGCACCCCGTAGGTGGTGACCAGCACCTGCACATAGGGGATCTTCAGCGCGACCTCGGCCATCTCCATCCGCCGTACGGTCGCCGACGCCACCCGCAGGACCCGGGCGGCCTCCTCACGGCTGAGCCCCGCCGCCTCCCGCAGCTCCTGCAACCGTTTGCCCAGCACCACCTGGCCCACGGTGGGCGCAGCCCGCCGCTCACTCACCGCCACGCCCTCCCCTGCGCACCGATCCACGCGGGGAGCAGTCTTGCACGTGTTGCCGTCTCGCACACGTGCCCGAGGTCACGAACCGTCCCGGATTCCGGTTCAACCCGCCAGGGTGTGCAGGTACTTGGCGGTCGCCGGGTCCGCCGGCAGGAACGTCTCGATGGCGAGTTCGGCGACCGTGACGTCCATCGGCGTGTTGAACGTGGAGATCGAGGACACGAACGACAGGGTCCGGCCGGCGTGCTCGATGCGCAGGGGCAGCGCGAAGTACGGCACCGGCTCGGCCGGTTCGCCGCCGGACGGCTCCTCGGGCACCGGGTAGGCCGCCACTTCCTCGTACAGGGCGCGGAGCCGGTCCGAGCGGTGCAGGGCGATCTCCCGCTCCATCTGGGCCAGCAGATGCCCGCGCCACTCGCGCAGATTCCGGATGCGCGGCGCCAGCCCCTCCGGGTGCAGGGTCAGCCGCATCGCGTTCGGCGCCGGGGCCATCAGCTTCTCCGGTACGCCCTCCAGCAGCAGGGCGATGCCCCGGTTCGCGGCGACGACCGTGTACCCGGCGTCGACCACCAGCGCGGGGTAGGGCTCGTAGCCCCGGATGAGCCGCTCCATGCCGTCGCGCAGCGCGTCCAGCGCCGGGTCGTCCAGCGGGGTCTCCGGGTAGCGCGGGGCGTAACCGGCCGCCAGCAGCAGGGCGTTGCGCTCCCGCACCGGCACGTCCAGCTGTTCGGCGAGCCGCAGCACCATCTCCTCGCTGGGCCGGGACCGGCCGGTCTCGACGAAGCTGATGTGCCGCGCGGAGGAGTCGGCGCGCAGCGCCAGGTCCAGCTGCGAGATCCGCCGCCGCTCCCGCCAGGCGCGCAACAGCGGGCCGACGCCCTTGCCGGTGACGTCGACGGAGGCGGTGGGGACCGACGCGGGGAGAGGCATGCCGCCGACCCTAGTCGAGCGGGCGCGGGGGAACGAGCGGGTCGTGCGCGGGCCGCGTCGGTCCGCCGAGCGCGGCGCCGGCGTGGCAGGCTGAACTCGTCACCGCCACGCCCCGCGGGGCACGCAGCGAAGGGAGTCCCGGCCATGGCCGTCGAACCGCTGTCGCAGAAGGAGATCGAGGACCGGCTGGCCGAGCTGCCCGGCTGGTCGGTGGACGGCGACCGCCTCACCCGCTCCTACCGGCTCGGCTCCCACTTCGCGGCGGCGGCGCTGGTCGTGCACATCGCCGGCATCCAGGACGAGCTGGACCACCACTCCGACCTCACCCTCGGGTACAACACCGTCTCCCTCAGCGTGAACACCCACAGCGCGGGCGGCGCCGTCACCGGGAAGGACTTCGCTCTCGCCCGCAGGGTGGAGGACATCGCCCCAGGTCACGGGGCACACTGAGCGATGTGCTCGACTACGACAAGGAAGCCGACGGTTACGACACCTCGCGCGGCGGCGAGGCTCGCGCACACGAGGCCGCACAGGCCGTCCTCCGTCTGATACCCGAGGGGCCGGGCCGTCTCCTCGAGGTCGCCTGCGGCACCGGGATCGTCACCCGGCGGCTCGCCGCCGCGCGCCCCGGGCTGCGGGTGACCGGCGCGGACCTCAGCCCCGCCATGGTCCGCAGGGCGTCGGCCCGGCTGCCCGGCGCGATCGTACGGGCCGACAGCCGCCGGCTCCCCTTCCCGGACGGCGCCTTCGACGCGGTCACCACCATCTGGCTGCTGCATCTGCTGGACGGCCCCGGGGACGTGGGCGCGGTCGTCGGAGAGTGCGCCCGCGTGCTGCGCCCCGGCGGGGTGTACGTCACCACCGTCGACAAGGCCGCCGCGCATGACGTCGGCAGCGACATCGATTCCGTCCTCGCCGCCCGCCCGCGCCGCCCCGCCGCCGACGCCGCGGGAACCGTCGCCGCCCACGCCACCCGGCACGGACTCGGACCCGCCGGACACGGCTCCTTCCGCGGCACCGGACAGGGCCGCAGCCCCCGCACCACCATCGCCGACCTGCGCCGCGGCTGGTTCACCCTGTTGCCGCCCGGCGAGCCGCGCACCGAGGAGTTCGCCGCCCGCCTGGCCGAACTCCCCGACCAGGACCGCCCGCGCCCCGACCCGCGCTTCAGCGTACGAGCCTTCCGCAAACCGGCGTCGCCTCTCCCCGGGGCCCGGTGATTCGAGCGCGCATCCCGTCCGTCTCAGCGCGACGAGCATCCTCCGAGGTGCGGCACGGCGGCGGCACCCGCGCGGCCCCGGCACGGCAGGACGGGAAGGGCGTCACCCGCTTCTCGCGGATCCGGATTGCGCGGTGCGCGGCTGCCGGCCGCTTCCCCGCGTCTGAGACGCGTCCTTCCCGTCATTACCAGGACACCACGGGAACCGCCGCTCCACCAGTGCCGACGGGTCAGCCGGTCGCGCAGGCCCGGCCGCCCAGGGTGAACGCCGCCGGTCTCGTGTTCGTGCCCGACCAGCTCCCCGTGAAGCCGAAGGCGACCGACGAGCCCGCCGTCACGGTGCCGTTCCAGGTCACGTTCTTCGCGGTCACCGCCGGACCCGACTGGGTGAAGTCGGCGTTCCACAGTTGCGTGATCTTCTGGCCGTCCGGGAAGGCCCAGCCGAGGGACCAGCCGTTCCAGGCCGTCGAGCCGGTGTTGGTCAGTCGTACGTCCGCCTGGAAGCCGTCCGCCCACTGGTTGGTGATCTTGTAGGTCACCGTGCAGGCGCCGGCCGGCGGCGGAGTCGTACCGCCACCGCTCCCGCCGCCACCGCCGCCGCTCGGGTCGGAGGTGTCGCCGTAGACGACGCCCCGGCCGTTGGTCGCGATGTACACCCGGCCGTACACCCTCGGGTCGCCGGTGATCGCCGCGCCCGTCCAGCCCCACTGGTGGGCGTCGTCGTTGACGCGGGTCCAGTTCGCGCCCTTGTCCGTGGAGCGGAAGATGCCGCGTACTCCGCCGATCTTCGCGCTGGTGTAGAGCGTCTGGTACGAGGCTCCCGTCGCGGCCTTGCCGAAGCCGATCGTGTCGGCCTGCTCGACGTTCGGCAGCTTGGTGAAGCTCGTGCCGCCGTCCGTGGAGTGCCACAGGCCGTACGCGCCGTCCGTCGCCCCGCCCGCCAGCCAGATGTCGCCCTTCGTGCCGGGCAGCGCCTTGAAGCGCACGCTGTCCCCGCTGGGCAGGCCCGTCGCGGAGGAGGCGGTGAAGGTCGCGCCGCCGTCCGTACTGACGTAGAACTTCCCGGACTTGAAGCCGTAGAAGGTCTTCGGGTCGACGCGGTCCGACTCGACGAGCGCGCCGGCCGGGATGCCGCTCGACGCCGACCAGGACGTGCCGAAGCCCGTCGCGTACCGCACGCCCGTGCCGTCCGGGCTCCACACGAACCGGCCGCCGTCCGCCGCCGCGGCCACCGTGCCGCCGCCCGAGACACCCGAGGGATCGGTCCCCGCGAACCAGGTGGCGCCGTTGTCCGTGGAGAACGCGATGTGCGGGCCCGAGTCCAGGTTGCCCACCCGGACCACCGTGCCGGGGTTCGTCTCCGCGAAGTCCAGGCTCGTGGTCGTCGTGAAGGTGGGGGAGGTGAACATCATCGATGGCACCTTGGTGAGGTCCGTGTGCCGGAAGCCGCCGATGTCGCCGAGCGCGCTGAACAGCTGGGCGCCCCCGGAGGGCGGCGCCGCGAGGTCGTTGACCGCCGTCTCCTCCAGGCCCCGCACCATCGGCTTCACCGTGAACCGGCCGCCGCTGTCCCACTCGGCGAGATTCTCGGTGCCGTAGAGCGTGGCGCCCGTCCCGTACATCAGCCGGGAGGAGTCGAACGGGTCGATCTCCAGGGCCTCCGTCATCCAGCCCAGTTTCGGGGTCTGTTCGGGCGGGGAGGGGGCGGCGCCGAAGGTGAGCCAGGGCGAGGAGGACACGTCGATGGTGTACCGGTTCGAGCGGTCCGGATACGACGTGTAGTCCCAGGCCTTCGTCCAGGTGGCACCGCTGTCGGTGGAGCGGAAGAGCTGGGTGTCCGGCCACCAGGAGCTGTACGCGGTCGCCATGACGGTGGACGGGTGCCGGCGGTCGACCGTCAGCCCGCTGAAGCCGTAGGAGGTGTCCGCCTCGGCGACCGGGCTGATGTCCGTCCAGGTGCCGGTGGCCGTCGCGTACCGCCACAGCCGGCCCTTGCCGCCGTCGTACGGACCGCCCTTGTCGCTGTAGGCGAGGTACAGAAACCCGTTCTTCGTGTCCAGTACGCCCTTGTGCGCCAGGTATCCGGTCGGGTGGGCGGCCAGCCGCCCCCCAGTGGCGTCCGCGTCCCTCTAG
Source organism: Streptomyces sp. NPDC029138 (assembly GCF_055564375.1). Taxonomy (NCBI): domain Bacteria; kingdom Bacillati; phylum Actinomycetota; class Actinomycetes; order Kitasatosporales; family Streptomycetaceae; genus Streptomyces; species Streptomyces sp. NPDC029138. Next base: position 76 of record NZ_JBVHWM010000066.1, on the reverse strand, counting down.
CGGTCGAACACGTTGTCCTTTTCGGCGAACCCCAAGTAGACCATCTTCCTCTCACCCCCCGACATCCCCACCGACT
>NZ_JBVHWM010000065.1:0-59478 GCF_055564375.1 Streptomyces sp. NPDC029138 | reverse complement strand
CGACCTGGACGCAACGGGCCGGGTGACAGCGGTCCACGCGGCCGGCTGGACGGAGCGCTACGCGTACGACGAGGCAGGCAACCAGACCCAGGCGTCCTGGCCGCCGGACCACCCGAACCGGGAGGCCGTCGGCCCGCGCACATACGTGGGCACCCGCATCACCCGAGCCGGCAACGTCCGCTACGAACACGACGCGCTGGGCCGCATCACCCTCCGCCAGAAGACCCGCCTGTCCCGCAAGCCGGACACCTGGCGCTACGAATGGGACGCCGAGGACCGTCTGACCTCGGTGGTCACCCCCGACGGCACCCGCTGGCGCTACACCTACGACCCCCTGGGCCGCCGCACGGCGAAGCTCCGCCTGGCCGAGGACGGTGAAACGGTCGTGGAGCGGGTGGACTTCACCTGGGACGGCACAACGCTCTGCGAACAGACGACAACGGCCGCCGACCTCCCCCACCCGGTCACCCTCACCTGGGACCACCAAGGCCTGCGCCCGCTCTCCCAGACGGAACGCATCACCGCAGCCGACGCCACACAGCGCGAAATCGACTCCCGCTTCTTCGCCATCATCACCGACCTGGTCGGCACCCCGAGCGAACTGATCGACGAACAGGGCGACATCGCCTGGCGCACCCGCAGCACCCTGTGGGGAACAACGGCATGGTCCGCGAACAGCACGACCTACACCCCCCTACGCTTCCCGGGCCAGTACTACGACCCTGAAACAGGCCTCCACTACAACTACTTCCGCCATTACGACCCCGAAACCGCCCGCTACCTCACCGCCGACCCCCTAGGCCTTGCCCCGGCCCCCAACCCCGCGACCTACGTCCGCAACCCCCATACCTGGGCAGACCCGGCTGGCCTATCGGGCTGCAAACCCGGGGAAGGCGGTGCCGCCGAGGTCAATCCGCGAAAACTCGACTACCTGTTCAACAAGGACATCAAGCCAGACTCGCATAACTCACCTCGTGCGTTGCAGAATGAGCTGCAACTCCACCGCATCGGCATCCGTGATTCCCCGGCGATGCGTCAATATGTAACGGATCATCTGGCCAATGCTGCCCAACAGCCATTCGAGCGAACCTTCACAAAGGAATGGGATGGCGGCAGTGGTGAGTTCGGCGTCACCCAATCCGTGCTGTACGGGCCGCACGGGGCTCTAGGGGTCGAAAGCACTTGGGAGCTTCTACCCGACGGCGCACGTAGGCTTTCCACCGTGATCTTCCGTGGCAGTGGTCCGAATGTGAGCGTTAGCGGCAGCTTGCCCCACTGGCTGCCTTATGATGGAAAGTGAGGCGCTTTATATGTACCGAGAATTTGTCGCCCCCAGCGACGAAGAAGTCCTCGAAGCGATCGGCGAATGGCCGGACGCCGATGAAAGCGGTGCGCGCATTCTTTCCTGGCGCAATGGCGAGCGAGACTCGCTCGTCCTTTCCTACGACGTCCTCGCCAGGTCGGTAAGAGTGCGCTGGGTGCGTGATGGTGAGGTTTTGCTGGACATCTTCCGTGAGGGTGCGACACGGTTGTCCTTCACCTCTGACCCGTCGGCGACGCATGTCTCGGTCGACTTTCACACGGGCGAATGCGCCGGAGTGCTGGAGGTCCAGGTGGGTCCCCGCTACTCCGTGCGCGACCGCCTTCTTTTCCAGTGACAGGGACGGACGTCTTCCTCGGGCCCTGGCCCGTTGCCGTCGAACTCCAGGCCTAGGCTGCGTACGTGTCCGGCTTCTGGGTCGCCGTCGCCGTCAGGTGGTGGGCCAGTCGGCGCAGGGATTGTTCGCGGGTCGTCGGGTTTCCGACCGTTGCCGCCCAGTGGGGCAGGCGGTCGGTGACGTCCGCGTGGGGGACTGTCGTCACCGGATCGCCGGACCGGCGTGTGAGGAGCATGCGGTCGGCGGCCCGCTGCCGGGTGGGTCAGTTCCCGCTGCCCATTCCACCGGCAGCGGGATCAGGTCACCGGGCAGATGCGAGACGACGGTGAAGGCGCCGGGGGCGGCGGGCGGCCAGGCGCAGGGTGACGTGCGCGTTCGCAGGGGTTGAGCCCGGGCCGCATACGGCTCGTTCGCCGCACTGGCGCAGCGACCAGAGCTCGTCGCAGGTGCCCCCGCGGCCGGACCAGAGGAGGAGGACGGCCGTGCCCTGGCCGGCCGGGACCCCTCGGGACGAAGGCGGACGAGGAGACACCCCGGGTGCCGCTCCCCCGTAGGCGGCACCCGAGGCGGGTCGGAATCTTGCTCTCCGTGCCGTGATCCTCACCCACCGCGCCCCTAACTGTCAACGATAGCTGCCTAATTAGGCAGGGAGAGTTGTCACGTCTGGTCGCCGAACGGACGAACGGGTAGCCTCGCGTCAGCCCAGCCACCGAACGGACGACACGCCCAGGGGGGACCTCGGTGAGTGACGCCTACGCCTCGCTGGCCGATGTCCTGGACCGGCTCGGCGAGTTGACCGGCCGGCCCGGCCGGCTGCCGGAGACTCTGGACGTGGCCGGCCTCTCCTACCGCACCGGAATCCCCGTCGCCGTCGTCGTCGACCTGCTCTCCGGCGGCCGGGCCGCCGAGACCTGCCTGGCCCAACGGGTGCGCCAGCGGCTGGACTTCATCCGCGAGACCCGGCGCCGGCCGGACGGCAAGCGGTACTCGCTGGACGAGCTGGCCAGGATCGCCGGAACCAGCCGGCAGTGGCTCAGCGAGTGGCGCAAGAGCGGGATGCCGAGCCTTGAACACGCCGACCGGCTGCGCCGGTTCTTCGGCCTGCCCGCGGGCTTCTTCACGGCGGACGAACCGGAGGCGTTGCACGAGGCCCTGCAACCGGTGCTCCAGAGTTTGGAGGCACAGGCCGACCCGCTGCTGCGGCTGCGCGAGAGCGGGCTGGTACGCCTGGCCGCCCGGGCCCCGCAGATGAACGCACGGCAGCTCGCCACCCTGGCCGACCTGGCCGAGATGATCATCGCCTCCGAGCGGGCGGAGGACGCCGGGCGTGCCTGATCCGACCGCCAAGGCCCCGAAGCCGGCGAAGCGTTCGCGGTCGGCGCCTTCGGCGAAACACTCCAGGTCCCCGAGGCGCTTCCTCGACCGGCTCGTGCGCGACACCGTCCGCACCCTCACCCCGCCGACCACCCCGGAGGCGTTCCTGCACGCGCTGTGCGCCACGCTCAGCCCGCAGCTCGACCGCCCGGTCCGGCTGAAGTTCGTCGCCTTCCCGCCGGGCCTGGACGTCTCCGGCATCACCCTCGCCCGGGACGAGGACTACATCGTGGTGGTCGAGGACCGGGCCCCGGACCCGCACAAGTTCGTCATCGCCGGGCACGAGATCGGGCACATCCACTACGGCACGCTGGACGTGCACTACCCGTCCGGCCTGCCCGCCGCCGCCCGCCGGCTGCTGTCCCGCGCCGAGGACGACGTCCCCTGGGACCGGGTGGTCGCCATGGCCACCCGCTCGCCCGCCGCGGCGGCGGCCGACGCCGAGTGGGAGGCCGAGGAGTGCGGGCTGCGCCTCGCCGCGAAGTTCTCCAAGGTCGTCGGGCCCGGCGCGGCCGGCCGGATGACCCAGGACACCCTCACCGACCGGCTGTCGTCCTCGCTGGGCAACATCGGCGGGCCCTGATGCGCGGGGACATCGCCGGTTCCTTCGCCGCCTACGCCGTCCCGGCCGCCCTGCTCGCCGTGGCCTTCGTGATCAAGCTGCCGCTGCTGCGGCGGGCCTGGCAGGACCCGATCCTGCGGGCCACCGCCCTGCTGCTCGGCATCGGCGCGATCTGCTTCGCCTCCCTGCCGCCGGCCAACCTGCACCGCATCAACGTGCTGACCGGCATCCCCAACTTCGCCGGCCTGTGGGTGTACTCGCTGCTGACCGCCTACTGCGGTGCCTGCCTGTGGCTCATCATCACCTGGCGGGAGCCGCCGTCCGCCGTGCGCCGCCGGCGCACCCGCCTGGTCCGGGTGGCGTACACCGTCATCATCATCGGCCTGTGGACGACGTTCCTGCTCGGCGACCACCGGGTGGAGCGCACGCGCGACCTCGACACGTACTACGCCGGCACGCCCTGGATGCGCGAGTTCGTGCTGCTCTACCTCGTCGCCCACCTGGTGTCCGCGCTGGTCGCGGCGGGCATGCTGTGGGCCTGGTACCGGGAGGTCGAGGACACCTGGCTGCGCCGGGCGGTGATCTTCCTCCAGGTGGCCTACGCCCTCGGGCTCCTCTTCGACGTCGCCAAGCTCGCCGCGATCGGCGCCCGCTGGAGCGGCCGGGACTGGGACTGGCTGTCCACGTACGCCGCCCCGCCGTTCGCCATCGCCGAGGCGGTCCTGGTGGCCGTCGGCTTCATCGCCGGACAGGCCGGGCCGTGGGCGGCGGAACACCGGCGGCTGGTGCGCACCCACCGGCGGCTGAAGCCGCTGTGGCAGACCATGCTGACCGTCACCGCGCCGGCGGCGCCCGCGACCGGCCGGGTCAGCGGCGCCGCCCTCCGTCTGGAGCTGCGCCGGGCCGCCATCAACGACGGGCTGCTCAAGCTCGCCCCGCACCTGTGCGCGACCCGGCGCGAGCGGACGCGGACGGCGGCGACGGCGGCGGGCTACCCGGACTCCGTGGCGCGGGCCGTCGCGGCGGCGGTGGACATCCTCGTCGCGGCCGACGCGCTGCGCGCGCCCGACGACCGCGCGCGTCCGCTGCCGGCCGGGCAGCCCGGGCCCGCCTTCGTCCCCGACAGCGAACTGGAGTCGGTCGCGCACGCGTTGCGGAACCACGCGGCGGCCATCGAACGGTTCCGCCGGCAGGCGGTCGCCACGGAAGGTCTCACCTCGCATGCCTGACATACCCACCGCCCGCCGTACCGCGCTCGTCATCGGCGGCAGTACGGCCGGCATGCTCGCCGCGTCCGTGCTCGCCAGCCGCTTCCACGAGGTGACGATCGTGGAGGCCGACCGGCTGCCGGCGGGCCCCGAGCCGCGCAAGGGCCTGCCCCAGGCCCGGCACGCCCATCTGCTGTGGTCGGGCGGGGTGGCCGCGCTGGAGGAGCTGCTGCCGGGCGTCACCGGTGAGCTGACCGCCCGGGGCGCGGGGCTGATCGGGGTGATGCGGGACCTGGTCAGCAAGGCGCCCTCCGGGCAGTGGTTCCGGCGGTTCACCGACTCCCGGCACCACATGATCGTGTGCAGCCGGGACCTGCTGGACGCGGTGATCCGCGCCGACGTCCTCGCCCGGCGCCGGATCACCCTGCGCGACGGCATCCGGGTGGCGGGCCTGACGGGCGACCGCCACCGGGTGACCGGCGTCCGCCTACCGGGGGGTGACACGCTGTACGCGGACCTGGTGATCGACGCGAGCGGGCGCGGCTCCCAGGCGGACACCTGGCTACGGGCCCTGGGCCACGCGCCGGTCGAGGAGCGGGTGGTCGACGCGGGCGTCGCCTACGCCAGCCGCGTCTACTCGGCCCCCGACGCCACGGCGACGCTGCGCTACCCGGTGGTGAACGTGCAGGCCGACCCGCGCGACGCGCCCGGCCGGGGCGGGGTCGTCGTACCGATCGAGGGCGACCGCTGGCTGGTCACGCTCTCCGGCACCCGGGGCGGCGAACCCTCCGCCGACCCGGACGCGTTCGAGCACTTCGCGCTCACCGGCCTGAAGGACCCGGTCATCGGCCGGCTCCTCGCGCGGGCGAAGCCGCTGACCGACCCGGTGACCACCCGCAGCACGGCCAACCGCCGCCGCTTCTACGAGAAGGCCGAGACCTGGCCCGAGGGCTTCGCCGTCCTCGGGGACGCCGTCGCCGGGTACAACCCGGTCTACGGCCACGGCCTGTCCGTCGCCGCGCAGAGCGCGCTCGCCCTCGGCCGCACCCTCGACCGGTACGGCCCCACCGCCCCCGGCACCGCCCGCCGCGTCCAGCGCGCGGTGGCCCGGCCGGTCGCGGGCGCGTGGAACCTCGCGGTCGGCCAGGACGCCTACTACCCCGGGGCCGCGCCCCAGCCGCCGACCCTCGTCGAACGCCTCCTCACCGCCTACGTCGACAAGGCGGTGGCCGCCGGCTCCGAGAACCCGCACGCCCTGCGCGGCCTGCTGGACGTCATGAGCCTGCGCACTCCGGCGGCCCGCCTGTTCGCCCCCGACATGCTCTGGACCCTCTGCTTCGGCCCCCGCAAGGGCCCCCTGCCGGGCCCGCCGCTGACGCGGGGGGAACGGGAGGCGGCGGGTCTGGACTGAGGGGCGGAGGCTCTGCTGCGGGGGCGGTGAGGGCGGTGGGGCTTGGCCGACGGCGACCGGGCTCGGTCGAGGTGTGCGGACTACACCGCCACGTACGCCACCGGATCGCTCCCCGGTACCGGTTCCGCGCGGCCCAGCTTCACCAGGCGGCGCAGGTGGGACTCGGCTTCGGAGACGGCGATGTTGCGGGAGCCGTAGGGGATGTCGGACCAGGGGCGGTTCCACTCCATGCGTTCGGCGAGCTGCCAGGGGGTGAGGGGCTCGGCGAGGAGGGCGAGGAGGCCGGCCAGGCGGTTCTCGTGGTGGTCGAGCAGGGCGCGGACGCGGCCGGGGGCGTCGGTGAAGGGGTGCTGGTGGGCCGGGAGGATCTCGGCGGGGGTGAGCCGGCCGATCCGCTCCAGGGAGTCCAGGTAGTCCCCCAGGGGATCGGTGACCGTCGCGTCGTCGGGGTCCTCGTACAGGCCGATGTGCGGGGAGATCTCGGGCAGCAGGTGATCGCCGCTGAACAGGCGCCCGTGACCGGAGAGTCGCGCCGGGTGCTCCTCCTCCAGGTGGAGGCAGACATGGCCGGGCGTGTGTCCCGGGGTCCAGATCGCGCGCAGGCGGCGGCCCGGCAGGTCGAGGAGGTCGCCGGGGACGATCTCCCGGTCCGGCAGGGCGGGGGAGAGGCCGGGCAGGGTCCGGGCGCGGGGCGTCCGCAGCGGCGCCACGTGCTCCTCGGGCGCCCCGGCCGCCGTCAGCTTGGCCGCCATGTACGCGAACCACCGCTCCGGCCGGGTCTCCCGCGTCCGGCGCACGATCGCCGCGTCGGCCGCGTGCAGCGCCACCCACGCACCGGACGCCTCGCGGACCCGCGCGGACAGGCCGTGGTGGTCCGGGTGGTGGTGGGTGATGACGACGCCGTGGACCTCCCCGACCGCCGTACCGCAGGCCGTGAGCCCCGCCACCAGCGTGTCCCAGGACCCGGGGTCGTCCCAGCCGGTGTCGATCAGCACCGGGCCCCGGCCGGTGTCCACCACGTAGACCAGCGTGTGACCGAGGGGGTTGTCCGGAATGGGCACCCGCACCGACCGTACGCCCCCGCCGTGATCGAACGTCGTCGCCATCTGATCTCCGCCCCTCCACCCGTCCACCCCGCCGCCCCAGGACCATTGCCCACTATAACTAGAACTGATATCAGTTCTGAAACAGCGTCAGAAATGACGGATGCGGTGCGGTGCGGCGGGAGGCAGTCGGCCATGACCGAGCTCGTGGAACACGGACAGCTGTTCGTCGGCGGGGAGTTGACCGACCCGCTGGGCCAGGACGTCATCGAGGTGATCTCGCCGCACACCGAGGAGGTCATCGGCCGGGTGCCGCACGCCTCCCGTGCGGACGTCGACCGGGCCGTGGCCGTCGCGCGCCGCGCCTTCGACGAGGGCCCCTGGCCGCGCGCCGGCCTGGAGGAGCGGATCGAGGTCGTCACGCGCATCAAGGACGGCATCGCCGCCCGGCACGAGGAGATCGCCCGGGTGATCTCGTCCGAGAACGGCTCGCCGTACTCCTGGAGCGTCCTCGCCCAGGCGCTCGGCGCGATGATGGTGTGGGACGCGGCGATCCGGGTCGCCCGGGACTTCACCCACGAGGAGCGCCGGGACGGCGTCCTGGGGCCGATCCTCGTCCGCCGCGAACCGGTCGGTGTGGTCGCCGCCGTCGTCCCGTGGAACGTCCCGCAGTTCGTCGCCGCCGCCAAGCTGGCGCCCGCGCTGCTGACCGGCTGCACGGTCGTCCTCAAGCCGTCCCCGGAGTCCCCGCTGGACGCGTACCTGCTGGGCGAGATCGCCCGCGAGGCCGGCCTCCCCGAGGGCGTGCTGTCCATCCTGCCCGCCGACCGCGAGGTCAGTGAGTACCTGGTCGGACACCCCGGCGTCGACAAGGTCTCCTTCACCGGCTCGGTCGCGGCCGGCAAGCGCGTGATGGAGGTCGCCGCCCGCAACCTCACCCGGGTCACCCTGGAACTCGGCGGCAAGTCGGCGGCGCTGGTGTTGCCGGACGCGGACCTGGAGGCGGCCGTCTCCGGGATCGTCCCGGCGGCCTGGATGAACAACGGGCAGGCCTGCGTGGCCCAGACCCGGATCCTCGTACCGCGCGCCCGCTACGCCGACTTCGCCGACGCCTTCGCGCAGGCGGCCCGTGCCCTCGTCGTCGGGGACCCGCTCGACCCGGCCACCCAGGTCGGCCCGCTGGTCGCCCGGCGCCAGCAGCAGCGGAACCTGGACTACATCCGTGTCGGCCAGGAGGAGGGCGCCAAGATCCTCACCGGCGGCGGCCGTCCGGACGGCGTGGAGCGCGGCTGGTACGTCGAACCCACCCTCTTCGGCGACGTCGACAACTCCATGCGCGTCGCCCGTGAGGAGATCTTCGGCCCGGTCATCTGCCTGCTGCCGTACGGCGACGAGTCCGAGGCGGTGAAGATCGCCAACGACTCGGACTACGGGCTGTCCGGCAGCGTGTGGACGGCCGACGTCGAGCACGGCATCGACATCGCCCGCCAGGTCCGCACCGGCACCTACTCCGTGAACACCTTCAGCCTGGACATGCTCGGCCCGTTCGGCGGCTACAAGAACTCGGGCCTGGGGCGGGAGTTCGGTCCGGAGGGGTACGGCGAGTACCTGGAGCACAAGATGATCCACCTCCCGGTGGGGGCCTAGGCGATGGGCGACCGCTGGCACGTGGAGGTCGACCGGTCGCTGTGCATCGGCTCGGCCCAGTGCCTCCACCACGCCCCGAACGACTTCCGCCTCGACTCCGCGCGCCAGTCCCACCCGGCACAACCGGACACGGACGCGGCCGAGCAGATCCTGGCGGCGGCCGAGAACTGCCCGGTGGAGGCGATCGTGATCACACTGCTGGGCAGCGGGGAGGCGGTGTTCCCGCCCGAGGAGTAGGGCGTGTCGGGCGTGTGTCCCCCTTGGCCAGGACCTCTCAGGAGAATTCGTGCAGCACCACCCAGTAGTCGTACTCCTCCACCGAGGCGGCGCACAGGTGCGGCCGTCGGTCGAAACGGTCACGAACTCGGGGGAACCCGTCACCTCGGCAATGCGTGAGGGCAGATGCGTGCCGGCCGTGTCCCTGACCCGTACCCAGCCGATCTCACTGCCTCCCGACACGGGAGGCAGGATCAGGAACTCGCCGTTGTCGTCGTAGAGGGACACGCTGGACGCGTGGAGATGCCACTTCTCGTCCAGTGCGGCGGTGGCACCCGGTGACGTGGCGGGGACGGTGGCGACCGGTTCGACCTCGACTCCGGTGACGGCGTAGAGGGCGGACCGCACGGGAGGCCCGCTCCGGGCCGCCTCCTCCACCACCTGAAGTCCGCAGCGCTCCAGGACGTCCCGCCATGCGGGCTTCTCCGGTTCCTTCGTCATCTGTGACCCGTTCCTCGTTCGCCGGGCGGTCGGCCGCGGTGTCAGTTGTTCACGCCCTCGCCGGCACCCTCATCACTCGCGCCCAGCGCACCGCGCCGCGCAGCGACACGTCGCCCTGTTCCTGATCAGCCCGCACCGGACGTGCGCACCGGGGCCCGCGTGATGCCGCGGGCGGCCTCACTGCGGTCAGGACGCGGCGACTGGCCACGGCTACCTCAGCACGGACGCCGGGTTCTTCGTGTTCGCGGCGACGTGGTCGGACTTCAGGTCAGCCGAGCCAGGCGAGTGGGTCCTCCTCGTCCTCCCCGGACGCCCGGACCGTCGTAAAAGTGACAGGGACTCCCAGCTCCGCAAGACCTGCGAGGACGTCTGGCGAGATGTAAAGCCCCGATCCAGACTCGGCAACGCCTGCCACATCGACCTTCACCGATTTTCCCGCCTCCTTCAGCGCGTCGAGCGCCGACTTGCGGGGCTTGAGGAATCCGATGAGTGCCGCGGCCTGTTCGTCGGCGCATTGCGAGCGTCGCTCGTCAACAGTGAGCGTAGCCCAGCCGGGGCCGGAATGGATTCCCACGCCTTCCAGTGAAGCGAACTCTTCGCTGTCGGCCAGTTGCAACTCGATAAACAGGGATCCGGAATCCACTTCATGACCCGATACAACCAGGGACGTGATCAGGTCACCCCAGGGCTTCAATCCCGCCGCAGGTTCCATTTCCATGATTACTCTCTCAGCGTTCGTTCATGCTGGCTGCAACCTTGATCGGAAATCCCAGGAGTGCGATTCTCTTGATTTCTTCGGAATGAAGAGAAAGAGTGGAATCGTTTCCGGAGAAGCCGAAGAGGTTGACGGTCACCTCATATCCTTGTCCGGCCAGTTGCCTGAGCTCGGTCCGCTTCCGTTCCGCGATGGAGAGGATACTGTCCAACTGTTCGTGGAAGTCCCGGGTGGTGCGCTCGTCACAGCTGATCCTCCACTGTCCAGCGATCTCGCCCGGGCGGTCCCATTTACTGACGCCCGGATTTCGTACCCCAGTGGGCTCGATGGCAAGGAAGGGTGTGATCTCTTCGGGGTGCAGATCTCTTCCCTTGATGACGAGCGACACCTCCGTCAACACCCAGTAACGCTTTACTGTCACATTCATACATGGCTCCTCACGAGTCAAGTTGTTCTACTTGATCTCACGACAGGCTGCCCAGTGAACATTTCCCATGCCGGGCTCCAGCAGCTCTCCCAGTTGCGTCCTCTGCCCAACGGTCGTCGAATTCTCGAACACACTGAAACCGCCGGCACCTGACGAAAGACGCCCCGCTCGACGGTCAGGCCGTTGAGGCCGGGCAGTTGCTCGCCGTGTTGCGCGTAGAAGGAAATAGAAGTGCCCTCCGGAACCACGATTTCACCGGCTCCCGATTCGATGTAGCCATGCCCCGCGAAGACTTTCTCCCCGTCTGGGCGGCCACCGGCGAGCGCCCGGTCCGCATAGTAACGGCCATCAGTGTCCGGCCATTTCTTGTTCACTATCTGCGGGTTGGAGTCGCGCAGCGCCTGCATGACGTCGGCACGCTCGGGCATGGGGTCCCCGGAGCCCCTGGCGACCTGACGCTCGAGGCCCTCCCTCACTCCGCGTCGCGCCGCCGCCCCGCCCCCGCGTCGACGTCCACCGCCACCTCGTCCGGCACGATCCCGCGCACCGGAGGAAAGACCATGCCGTCCTCCCCGTCCGCGCAGTCCAGCGCCACCCCGCACGGCACCCCGGCCGCGGGAACGGCGACGTCCAGCAGGCGTGCGCCGAGGATCGTCTGGTACGTCCACTCCCGGGCCGCCTCACCGCGTGCGACGGCGTAACGGGCCAGCGCCTGCTCGTCGGAGAAGGCCAGGACGAAGCGGATGCCGTTGAAGTCGGCCGTCAGCAGGCCACGTTCGGAGTCCGGGCCCGAGCCGTCGCCCAGAGGCACCAGGACCGGCGTACGGCGGAGCTCGCCCAGCAGGGCGGCGAACGCCCGCTTGCGGGCTTCGGCCTCCGCGGCCGCTTCGCTCCGTACGGCCGGTTCGGGCGCTTCAGTCGGTTCAGGCTGTTCGTCGGGGGCGGGCGTCAGGTCGGGTGCCGCCTCCGTGCCCGGTTCTGTACGTCCCGGATGTGCGTTCGCGGACGCCGCCCCTTCCGGTGAAGGGAGCGTCATCTCGGCATAGTCGTACAGCCGTGACCTGGGAATGCTCTGACGAGGCGTCTCCTCCGCCTCACCCCCGTGTTCAGCCATGCAGCCCATCGTCACCACCGCGACCGGAGGGAACAACCCGCCGCTGTATCACCCTTGTCACGGCCGCGTCTCAGTGGGCGGCGGGGTACGCTCCTGCGGTTCCGGTGTACCTCGACGTGGCGAGCAGGGTGGGAAAGAGTGGACAAGGCCGAGGCCGAGCAGCTGATCGACCAGGCGTACGTGGCCTGGGACGCTGAGGACTGGCTGACCGCCGCCGGGCTGTTCGAGCGGGTCCTCGCGCATTACCCGGACGAACCGAAGAGCCCGGTGTGGTGGTACGACGCCGCGCTCGCCCACAAGTTCCTGCGCAACTGGGGCAAGGCGTACGCGCTGGGCCGCGAGGCCGCCTCCCGGGCTCCGCGGGGTGAGGGTGATCCGGCGTACTGGAACCTCGGCATCGCGGCGACGATCCAGCGCGACTGGGCGACGGCCAGGGACGCCTGGGAGGGCTTCGGTATCGAACTCCCGCCGGGAGAGGGCGAGATCAGCGGGCGGTTCGGGCCGGCGTGTGTTCGGCTGGACACGGGCGGGGAACGGGAGGTCGTCTGGATCGACCGGCTCTGTCCGACTCGCGGCCGGGTGATGAACGTGCCGGTGACCGGCGGACGCCGCTTCGGCGAGATCGTCGTCCATGACGGGGAACCGAAGGGGCGACGGATCATCGAGGGGCGGGAATACCCCGTCTTCGAGGAACTTCTCCTCTTCGAGCCGTCCGAGCTGCCGACGCTGACCGTGATGGTGAACGTGAGCGAGGTGGCCGACATCGACGCCCTGGTGGAGCTGTTCGACCGGCACGGCTACGGTGCCGAGCCGGCGAGCGGGTTCGAGGTTCTGTGCGCCTGCTGTAGCGAGGGCACGCACGAGCAGGAGCGGAAGACCCACGCGGGTGCCCAGCGGGTGTCCTTCGGGGCGCCTGAGGAGGAGGCCCGCCGCCTGCTCGACCAGTGGGCGGCCAAGACGCCGATCGGCCGGAGCTGGAGCGGGCTGGCCGCGATCGGCTGAGCGTGGACGCTCGGGCGCGCCGGCGCCGCCCGGCGCGGACGAGCAGGGTGCTGATGGGGAGAATTGGTCGGAATTGAGGGGTTCCGTCAGGCGATATCCGCTCTATCCGTTCTATCCTGGAATCAGCCTACGAGGCGAGTGAGGGAGTCCGACCGGAGTAGCCGACTCAGGCGGGATGCGCAGGCATCCGCCCGGGCCGACAGCGACGGTAGGGCTGAGAGGCCGGAAGGCAGCAGTCAGGCCGGACGGCGACCCCCATAACCTGATCCGGACCATGCCGGCGAAGGGAACCCGTCTCGTAGGTCTTTTGTGTGCCCCGCGTCATGCGCGTCCCGTCGGCTCCGTCAGGTCGATCAGCCGGCACACCGTCTCGATGTCGATCTTCACCTGGGCGATGGAGGCACGGCCCGAGAGCCAGGTGATGAGGGCCGAGTGCCAGGTGTGCTCGATGACCCGGACCGCGGAGAGCTGCTCGGGGGTGGGGTCCGCGAGGCCCATCGCGTCCAGGATGATCGCCGTCGTCTGGCGGGAGACCTGGTCGACCTCGGGTGAGACGCTGCGGTCGGCGAAGGTGAGCGCCCGGACCATCGCGTCGGCCAGATGAGGCTCGCGCTGGAGCGCGCGGAAGGCCCGCATCAGGGTCTCCGCGACCCGCTCGGCGGCCGTGTCGCCCGCCGGGGGCTTCTTGCGCAGGGTCCCGTGCATGTGCTCCAGCTGGTCCTGCATGGTGGCGACCAGCAGATGCACCTTGGACGGGAAGTAGCGGTACAGCGTGCCGAGAGCCACCTGCGACGACTCCGCGACCTCACGCATCTGTACGGCGTCGAACCCGCCCCGGCTGGCCAGCTGCGCGCTCGCGTGCAGAATCCTGCGCCGGCGGGCCTCCTGCCGCTCGGTGAGGGGCGAGGCCGGACGCGAGGTGCTGGCTTCCGCAGGCATGGATCCCCGTTCCGTGACAGTCGGTGAGGCCGTTTGTCGGGCTCGTGATCGGACAGCATGGCAGGGCGGCGCGCCGTGGCGCGAATCACCTGATCCACTGCTCACAGCGCCCCTACCTGCCGGTAGATTCAGAGGCTCTTGAACGATCAAGTCTGAAACTTGTTCTAGATTACCGTCCCGTCGTAGTGTCGCGGGACAGTGCAGGCAGAAGGGGGCACGGAGTGACCGCTGAGGCCCGGGAAGCGGGTGCCGATCAGGAACCCGCTGCCGACGGCGGACGACCGCTCGACATCGCGCTCCTCACCTATAAAGGGAACCCGTTCTGCGGGGGCCAGGGCGTCTACGTACGACACCTCTCGCGGGAGCTGGCCCGCCTGGGCCACCGCGTGGAGGTCATCGGCTCCCAGCCGTACCCCGTCCTCGACGAGGGCCACCCCGGCCTCACCCTCACCGAGCTGCCCAGCCTCGACCTCTACCGCCAGCCCGACCCCTTCCGCACCCCGAAGCGCGAGGAGTACCGGGACTGGATCGACGCCCTTGAGGTCGGGACCATGTGGACCGGCGGCTTCCCCGAGCCGCTGACCTTCTCGCTGCGCGCCCGCCGTCATCTGCGCGCCCGGCGCGGCGAGTTCGACGTCGTCCACGACAACCAGACCCTGGGCTACGGCCTGTTGGGCGACATCGGCGCCCCCCTGGTCACCACGGTCCACCACCCCATCACCGTGGACCGGCAGCTGGAGCTGGACGCCGCCGACACCTGGCAGCGCCGCTACTCGGTGCGCCGCTGGTACGCCTTCACCCGCATGCAGAAGCGCGTCGCCCGCCGGCTGCCCTCGATCCTCACCGTCTCCGGCAGCTCCCGCCAGGAGATCGTGGACCACCTCGGCGTCCGGGACGACCGGGTCCACGTCGTCCACATCGGCGCCGACACCGACCTGTTCGCGCCGAATCCGGCCGTCCCCGAGGTGCCGGGCCGGATCGTCACCACCTCCAGCGCCGACGTGCCGCTGAAGGGGCTGGTGTTCCTCGTGGAGGCGCTCGCCAAGGTGCGCACCGAGCACCCCGCCGCCCATCTCGTCGTCGTCGGCAAGCGCCCGCAGGAGGGCCCCGTCGCGCAGGCGATCGAGCGGTACGGCCTCGAAGGCGCCGTCGACTTCGTCAAGGGCATCTCCGACGCCGAGCTGGTCGACCTGATCCGCTCCGCCCAGGTGGCCTGCGTGCCCTCCCTGTACGAGGGCTTCTCACTGCCCGCCGCCGAGGCCATGGCCACCGGCACCCCCCTTGTCGCCACCACCGGCGGTGCGATCCCCGAGGTCGCGGGGCCGGACGGCGAGACCTGCCTGGCCGTACCGCCCGGCGACGCGGGGGCACTGGCCGCCGGGCTGAACCGGCTGCTCGGGGACCCGGAGCTGCGGGCGCGGCTCGGCCACGCGGGCCGTCGGCGCGTGCTCGACCGCTTCACCTGGGCCCGCGCCGCCGAGGGCACCGTGGCCCACTACCGCGAGGCCATCGCCCGCTCCGCAGGCCCCCACCGCTCCGCGGGCCGGCCCCCGAGCCGCTCCGCGGCCCAGACCCCCGGCCGCTCCGCGGCCCCGGCAAGTGTTGCAGGCGTCTCCTCCGAAAGCAGGGCCACGTGCTGACCGTCGACTTCTCCCGGTTCCCGCTCGCCCCCGGCGACCGTGTCCTGGACCTCGGCTGCGGAGCCGGCCGGCACGCCTTCGAGTGTTACCGGCGCGGCGCCCAGGTCGTGGCGCTGGACCAGAACGGCGAGGAGATCCGCGAGGTCGCCAAGTGGTTCGCGGCGATGAAGGAGGCCGGGGAGGCACCGGAGGGCGCCACCGCCACGGCGATGGAGGGCGACGCCCTCGCCCTGCCCTTCCCCGACGAGTCCTTCGACGTCGTCATCATCTCCGAGGTGATGGAGCACATCCCCGACGACAAGGGCGTGCTCGTGGAGATGGTGCGCGTGCTCAAGCCGGGCGGGCGCATCGCGATCACCGTGCCGCGCTACGGCCCCGAGAAGGTCTGCTGGGCGCTGTCCGACGCCTACCACGAGGTGGAGGGCGGCCACATCCGCATCTACAAGGCCGACGAGCTGGTCGCCAAGGTCCGCGAGGCGGGACTGAAGCCGTACGGCAGCCACCACGCGCACGCGCTGCACTCGCCGTACTGGTGGCTGAAGTGCGCGTTCGGCGTCGACAACGACAAGGCGCTGCCGGTGCGGGCGTACCACAAGCTGCTGGTCTGGGACATCATGAAGAAGCCGCTCGCCACCCGGCTCGCCGAGCAGGCGCTCAACCCGCTGATCGGCAAGAGCTTCGTGGTCTACGCGACCAAGCCGCACCTGCCGCGGCTGTCCGAAGGGGCGGCCGCCGAGTGACCACCCCCCGGACAGAACACCTCGTCCTGCCCGGGGTCCTCACCGCCGAGCAGGCTGCCGCGACCGTCCGCGGCATCCTCGCCGCACAGCGGGAGGACGGCGCGATCCCGTGGTTCCGCGGGCATCACCTCGACCCGTGGGACCACACCGAGGCCGCCATGGCCCTGGACGCGGCCGGTGAGCACGAGGCCGCCGAGCGGGCGTACAACTGGCTCGCCCGGCACCAGAACGAGGACGGCTCCTGGTACGCCGCCTACGCCGACGGTGCCCACGACGAGGTCACCGACCGCGCCCGCGAGTCCAACTTCGTCGCCTACATAGCCGTCGGCGTCTGGCACCACTACCTGTCCACGGGCGACGACACGTTCCTCGACCGCCTGTGGCCGACCGTCTACGCGGCTGTCGAGTGGGTGCTGCGGCTCCAGCAGCCCGGCGGACAGATCGGCTGGCGCCGCGAGGACGACGGCACGCCGACGACGGACGCCCTGCTGACGGGCAGCTCCTCCATCCACCACGCCCTGCGGTGCGCGCTCGCCATCGCCGAGGAACGGGAAGAGCCGCAGCCGGACTGGGAGTTGGCCGCCGGGTCCCTCCGCCACGCGATCCGCCGCCACCCGGAGCGCTTCCTGGACAAGGACCGCTACTCGATGGACTGGTACTACCCGGTCCTCGGCGGCGCGCTCACCGGAGCGGAGGCCAAGGCCCGCATCGAGGCGGACTGGGACCGGTTCGTCGTCCCCGGCCTCGGTGTGCGCTGCGTGGTCCCGAACCCCTGGGTGACCGGCGGCGAGTCCAGCGAACTCGCCCTGGCCCTGTGGGCGATGGGGGAGTCCGACCGGGCCCTGGAGATCCTCCAGTCCATCCAGCACCTGCGGGACGCGGACAGCGGCCTGTACTGGACGGGCTACGTCTTCGAGGACGACGCGATCTGGCCCCGCGAGCTGACCACCTGGACGGCAGGGTCCCTGCTGCTGGCCGTGGCCGCGCTGGGCGGCCACGAGGCCACGTGCGCGGTGTTCGGCGGCGAACACCTGCCGGCCGGCCTGGCCCCGGACTGCTGCGGCTGACCCGGACGAGGACGCCACGGCTCCGCGAGCGTTCAGCGCGACCGTGCCGCCGGGGTCAGTGCCGGTGCATCCGGTTGGCTATGGCGTGGCCCACGAACAGGTAGACCACCGCGGCGAGCCCGTATCCGGCGACGACCCGGGCCCAGGCCTCGTCGAAGGTGAAGAGGTCGTGGGACCAGCCGGCCAGCCAGGCGGCCGCGTCATGGACGAACTGGACCAGGCTGTTGGCCCGGTTCGCGTCCAGCAGGTACATCAGGATCCACAGGCCGAGGATCAACGCCATGATGTCGGCGACGACCGCGATGACCGTCCCGGCCTGGTTCGCGCCGTTGCGATATCGAGGGGACATACTTTCCGGATTGCCGGGCGGTGTGCCGTGAAACCCCCCAGGGAGCCCGGAGCGAACCCGGACGCGACCCGGACACCACCCGGACGGCGTCCCCCGAGTGGCGCACCCCGCAGCCCCGGGTGAGGCTGCCGGAGGAAGCAGACCGCTCGGGGAGGACACGTCCGGAGGACTCCGTGCCCGTACCGATACGGCGCCTCGTCGTGGCGCTCACCTTGTGCTGCGCCCTGGTGGCCGGTGCCACCGCCTGTGGAGGCACCGAGAAGAGCAGTACGAAGGACACCGCGGCGGCACAGGTCGTGCCCGCCGTCGACAAGCCCAGCCCGACCACGTCCGCGGAGAAGCGCAAGTTCGCCAAGACACGCTTCGTGGCGGACGCGGGCCTCGCCGCCGGCGCGACCTACCAGTGGATCGTGAAGCCCTGGAAGGCCGGCAAGTTCAAGAAGGGCGCCGAGGGCCGCAAGCTCGCTCTGGTCAAGGCCGGTCTGGCCGGCGCCTTCGCCTACAACCGGCTCAAGGCGGCTCAGAAGAACGCCCAGGCCGACCCGACCCTCTCCAAGGCCCTCGCGCCCCTCAGCAGCGGCATCGAGGCCCTGAAGAACCTGCCGTCCAAGCTCCGCAAGGGCGACGGGAACGCGGCAAACTCGTTCAACGAGGTCATCGGCAACGTCAAGGACGCGGGCAAGAGCGCCGGCGCCCCGGTCAAGGACCAGGTGCCCTCGGCGTCCCAGCTGTCCAAGGGCTAGGAGTTCAGCTCCGCGAGCACACGCAGCGTGTGCGGGTCCGGTGACAGGGCCAGCAGGTCCGTCACCGGGCCCCGGCGCCACAACTCCAGCCGTTCGGCGATGCGTTCGCGCGGACCGACCAGGGAGATCTCGTCGGCGAAGAGGTCCGGCACGGCCAGCACGGCCTCCTCCCGGCGCCCGGCGAGGAACAGCTCCTGGATCCGCCGGGCCTCGGCCTCGTGCCCCATGCGGGCCATCAGGTCGGCGTGGAAGTTGCGGGCCGCGTGCCCCATCCCGCCGATGTAGAAGCCGAGCATGGCCTTGACGGGCAGCAGCCCCTCGGCCACGTCGTCACAGACCTTCACCCGGGCCAGGGGAGCCACCAGAAACCCCTCGGGCAACTTCCGCACCACGTCCCCGTACACCTCGGGCCGGCTCGGGGCCCAGTACAGCGGCAGCCAGCCGTCGGCGATCCGGACCGTCTGGGCGACGTTGCGCGGCCCTTCGGCGCCGAGGAGGACGGGGAGGTCGTGGCGCAGGGGATGCGTGATCGACTTGAGCGGCTTGCCGAGGCCGGTGCCGTCCGGGCCCCGGTAGGGCAGCGGGTGGAACCGTCCGTCCACCGCCACCGGCGCCTCCCGGCGCAGCACCCGCCGTACGACGTCCACGTACTCCCGGGTCGCGGTCAGTGGCGACTTCGGGAACGGGCGGCCGTACCAGCCCTCCACCACCTGCGGCCCGGAGAGCCCGAGCCCGAGCAGCACGCGTCCGCCGGAGAGGTGGTCCAGGGTGAGCGCGTGCATCGCGGTGGCGGCCGGCGAGCGGGCGGCCATCTGGGCAACCGCCGTGCCCAGCTTGATCCTTGACGTCTGCGCGGCGATCCAGGTCAGCGGGGTGAAGGCGTCCGAGCCCCAGGACTCGGCCGTCCACACCGAGTCGTAGCCGAGCCGTTCCGCCTCCCGGGCGAGCGGCACATGACCGGCGTCCGGACCGCGCCCCCAGTAGCCGAGTGCGAGACCGAGCCGCATACGCCTGCCTCCTGACATGTCGTCAGATACGAGCCGGGAGGCGACTGTACGACAACGGCCCCCCGCCCGGAAGGGCGAGGGGCCGGTGCGCCACGGCGGTACGGCTCAGCCGCGCTGGATGCCGGAGGTGTCCTGGAGCACGCCACGACGGCCGTCCTGGGTCTGCGCGACGAGCGCGGCACCGCGCTGCTCGACGGCCAGGTACCAGGTGCCCGGCGCCAGTTCGGCGATCTGGTTCGGCGAACCGTCCTCCGAGAACAGCGGGCGGGGCACCGGCACGGCGAACCAGAAGGGCGAGAAGTCCGCGGCGGCCGGCTGCGGCGCCGGAGCGGCACCCTGCGCGGCCGGCGGCTGCTGCCCGAACGGCTGGCCCGGCTGCGGCTGCGCGCCGTAGGGCTGCTGCGGCTGGGCGCCCGGGTAGCCGTAACCACCGGGCGGCTGGGCGCCGTAGGGCTGCGGGGCGACCGGCTTGGGGGCCGGGATCAGGGCGGCCTGGAGGGCGGGGACCAGCGGGGTGGCGATGGCGGCGGCGGACAGGACGAGTGCGGCGATGAACCCGAGGACGAGACCGGCGCCGGCGTCCACGTTTTCGAGGTCGATCAGCGTCCACAGCAGCGTCCAGGCCGTCAGGATCGCGAACGCGGTGCCGGCGGCGCCGAGATCGAGCCCGGCCACCTTGCGCGGCTGGGGCAGGCAGCGGTTGACGACGATGAGAACGGCACCGATCACCGCGCCCATGTAGGTGCCCAGGCCCATGCCCAGGTTGTCCCACGCGCTCCGGCTGACTTCAGCGCCGAAGCCGGAGTAGGTGTAGAAGTCGAGGAACGACGCGATGAACAGCACCACCGCTGCTCCGATCACCACGCCGTCGCCTCTAGTGAGGGAGCGGATATTCACTTCAGGTCCTTCGTAGGTCGTCTCGTCGTCGGTAGACACTATCGTCCGCAAGATCCGGCTGTCCGGCCGGTTCCGCCCGCCGGTCACGAATCGCGCAGGAAACTCACGATTCCCTCAGAGATCCCTTGCGCCGCCCGCTGTCGCCAGGCGCCGCTGGTCAGCAGTGCCGCGTCCTTGCTATCGCGCATGTTGCCGCACTCGATGAACACCTTGGGAACCGTTGACAGATTGAGACCACCCAGGTCCGTCCGCGTGACGAGACCGGTACCGCCGCCGAGGTAGTTGGAGGGCGGCTCCCCCGTCTCGCGGAGGAAGTTGCCCGCGACGCGCACCCCGAGAGCGTGGGAGGGGCCGACGATGTCACGGGTGTCGGCGGCACCGGCGTGCACGGACCCCGGCAGGATGACGTGGAAGCCCCGGTTGCCGGCGGCCGATCCGTCGGCGTGCAGGGAGATCGCCGCGTCCGCGTGCGCCGTGTTCCCGATCCGCGCCCGCTCGTCCACGCACGGACCCCACGCAGGGCTGTCGCCGTCGTGCGTCAGCTTCACCGTGGCGCCCTGCCGCTCCAGCAGGTCCCGCAGCCGGTGCGCCAGGTCGAGCGTGAACCGGGCCTCGGTGTAGCCGTCGTTGGTGGACGTCCCGGTGGTGTCGCACTCCTTGTGGTTCGTTCCGATGTCCACCGGGCGGTTGATCTCCGCCGTGTGCCGGAAGTTGCCCGGATTGTGCCCCGGGTCGACGACGACGACCTTCCCCTTGAGCGGGCCGGAACCGCCGGGCCGGTCGGAGGGCGAGGGGGACGCCTTGCCGTCGTCACCGCCGCTGGTGCCACTCTTGTCGCTCTTGTCGCTCGGGGAAGCGGCCGGGGCGGAGGACACCGCGGAGGTGTGCGGGGCCGGCGCGGGGGAGGCCGTACGGTCCTCACCGCCCGGGCCGCCACCGCCCACCGCCTCGTACACCACCCAGCCGAGCAGTGCTCCGGGTACCAGCGCGGCGAGCGCAACGGTCAGCGGGCGCCGCCGGGGCCGGCGGGGCTGCGGGGGATCGAAGTCCGGGCCAACGTACGACACGACTGCGACTCTAACCGGGGCCTCAGATCCCCGCTCCCGTTCGCCTCAGGACGCGCAGCGAGCCGGTCGCCGAGACCTCCGTGAACGCGCCCGATCCAAGGGCCCGCAGGTACACCCGGTACGGCGCCTGGCCGGTGAACTCGTCCTCCGGGTGCGGGAAGACGTCGTGGATGACCAGCAGCCCGCCCTCGGCCACACGGGGGGCCCAGCCGTCGTAGTCGGCCGTGGCGTGTTCGTCCGTATGGCCGCCGTCGACGAACACCAGTCCGAGCGGGGAGTTCCAGATCGCCGCGATCTGCGGGGAGCGGCCGACGAGGGCCACCACGTGCTCCTCCAGCCCCGCCTTGAACAGCGTGCGCCGGAAGGCGGGCAGCGTGTCCATCAGGCCGATCTCGGGATCGACCGTCTCCGGGTCGTGGTAGTCCCAGCCGGGCTGCTGCTCCTCGCTGCCCCGGTGATGGTCGACGGTGAGCGCCGTGACCCCGGTCGCGCGTGCCGCGTCGGCCAGCAGGACGGTGGAGCGCCCGCAGTATGTCCCGACCTCCAGCAGCGGCAGCCCGAGCCGGCCGGCGGTGACCGCGGCGTCGTAGAGGGCGAGCCCCTCGTCGAGGGGCATGAACCCCTTCGCCGCCTCGAACGCGGCCAGGATCTCGGGCTTGGGAGCGGCGGGCATGGGGCGCCTTTCGGTCGTACGTCGGTCCGGGCGCCCATGCTGCCGCACCCCCGGTCACATGGGTGACAGGGGGTGCGTCGAGCGCCCGAAGGGGCGCGGGGCCGTATCCAATACGCGGCTCCGCCGCGTGAGCGCGACAAGTCACGACGGCGCGTCACCCGCGAGGCGGCAGAGCCACCCGAGTTCTACGCGCTGACAGTCTCCCCTGGCAGCGAAAGATCGAGATCGACAGCCCGCTCCTCACCGGAATGCGTCGCCGAGGAGGCCAGCGGTCCATGGCCGGAGGCCCGCGCGGCCAGCACGTACGCCCCCTCACCCGGTACCGCCAGCACATAGCTGCCGTCCACCTCGGAGAGGGTCGCACCGGCCTGCCGCCCCCGGCGGTCGATCAGGGTGACCTTGGCCCGGGCGACGGGCGCGCCGCCGGCGTCCAGGACCCGTCCCCGGAACCCGCGCAGCACCTCCTCGGCACGCTCCAGGTTGGCCTCCTCCTCACTGCTGGCCCGCAGCTGCGTGTGCCGCGCCGGACGGGCGGCGTTCGGCAGGAAGAACGCCAGCAGCAGACCCACCGCGACGGCGGCGGTGGCGATCAGGAAGGAGACCCGGAACCCGTGCATGGTCGGGATCGCGACGCCGCCCACGTTGTTCGCGGTGTTGGCCAGCACCATGCCGATGACGGCGCTCGACACCGACGTGCCGATGGACCGCATCAGGGTGTTCAGGCCGTTGGCCGCGCCGGTCTCCGAGGCCGGGACCGCGCCGACGATCAGCGCGGGGAGCGAGGAGTAGGCGAGGCCGATGCCCGCGCCGAGGACGACGGACGTGACGATCGTCTGCCAGGCCGCGTCCATCAGGCCGAGGCCGCCGCCGTAGCCGATCGCGATGACGAGCAGGCCGGTGATCAGGGTGACCTTGGGGCCGTAGCGGGCGGACAGACGGGCGTACACCGGGGCGGTGAACATCATCGTCAGGCCCAGCGGGGCCACGCACAGACCCGCGACGACCATGGACTGGCCGAGGCCGTAGCCGGTGGCGGTGGGCAGCTGGAGCAGTTGGGGCAGGACGAGCGAGACGACGTAGAAGCTGACGCCGACCATGATCGAGGCCAGGTTGGTGAGCAGCACCTCGCGGCGGGCGGTCGTGCGCAGGTCGACCAGGGGCGCCGGGACACGCAGCTCGAACAGGCCCCACAGCAGCAGGACGACGACGGCCGCGGCGAACAGGCCGAGCGTCGTGCCCGAGGACCAGCCCCAGTCGCTGCCCTTGGTGATGGGGAGCAGGAGCAGCACGAGTCCGGTGGACAGACCGAGCGCGCCGACCAGGTCGAAGGAACCCTTGGCCCGCATCGGGGACTCGGGGACGACGAGGAGGGTGAGCAGGATGGCGAGCACGCCGAGGGCGGCGGCGCCGTAGAAGAGGGCGTGCCAGTTCGTGTGCTGCGCGACCAGGGCCGCTGCGGGCAGCGCGAGGCCGCCGCCGACACCGATCGACGAACTCATCAGGGCCATGGCGGAGCCGAGCTTCTCGCGCGGCAGCATGTCCCGCATCAGGCCGATGCCGAGGGGGATCGCGCCCATGGCGAAGCCCTGGAGGGTACGGCCGACGATCATGGTGAGCAGTTGGTCGGTGAAGGCGCTGACGAGGGCGCCGACCACCATCACGGCGAGGCTGAGGATCAGCATGCGGCGCTTGCCGTAGAGGTCGCCGAGCCGGCCCATGATCGGTGTGGCGACGGCGCCCGACAGGAGGGTCGAGGTGAGGACCCAGGTGGCGTTGCTGGGGGCGGTGTCCAGGAGCTGCGGCAGGTCCTTGATGACCGGCACGAGCAGCGTCTGCATCACCGCGACCACGATGCCCGCGAAGGCGAGCACGGGGACCACGGCGCCGCCCGCTCTCCGGGTGGGCTGGTCGGTCGTCTCTGGCATGGGGTGAGGCCTTCCGCGTGTCATAAGTGCTGGGTAAACCTCGTATGCACAGGCAACTATTCCGTTGCTTCGGGCCCCTAACGAATTCTTGACCGTTCCATGGGTTACTGACGGGGTGTCATGGCGAGTGGGCCTGCCGGGAGCTGAGAGAGGCCGGAGGTCTGGCTCAGAGCCAGCCCTGCTGCCGTGCCTCCCGTACCGCCTCGGCCCGGTTGCGGGTGCCGGTCTTGCCGATCGCGGAGGAGAGGTAGTTGCGGACGGTGGACTCGGACAGGCGCAGCCTGCCGGCGATGTCGGCGACGGTCGCCCCGTCCACCGACGCCGTCAGCACCTCCCGCTCACGGGGCGTCAGCGGATTCGGCCCGGCGCTGAGCGCGGCGGCGGCCAGCGCCGGATCGACCACGGTCTCCCCGGCGAGCACGCGCCGGATCGCCGCGGCCAGCTCCTCCACGGGCCCGTCCTTGACGAGGAAGCCGGCCGCTCCGGCCTCCATGGCGCGGCGCAGATAGCCCGGCCGGCCGAAGGTGGTGAGGATCAGCACCCGGCAGTCGGGAGCCCGGGTCCGCAGCTCGGCCGCCGCGTCCAGCCCGCTCATGCCCGGCAGCTCGATGTCCAGCAGGGCCACGTCCGGCCGGTGCGTGAGCACGGCGTCCACGATGCCGTCGCCCGAGCCCAGTTGGGCGACCACCTCGATGTCCTGCTCCATGCCGAGCAGCAGGGCGAGAGCGCCACGCATCATGCCCTGGTCCTCGGCGAGCAGCACCCAGATGCAGGTGACGGGCCGGTGGTCCCGGGGCATCTCGTCGTCCATCGCCACAGGTTACGCCGGGCGTCCCGGGGCGGGGCCGTACGACCGGGTCACGCGGACCGGCGAGGGACCCGTTGCCGCGGGCGGCCCGGTCGGCCCTGCGTCATGTCGTGCCGAACCGCGTCCCGGCGAGTGGACTCGGCGTTCCCTCGGTGGGGTCGGGCAGTGCGCGCAGGTACCAGGGGAGGGGCGCACGGATGGCCGTCGGTCGGGGTCGGCGGCGGTACGGAGACCGGGGGCGCGCCGGCCGGCCGCTCACCGGGGCGAGCGGTGCGCGCTCGCGGAAATTGCCTACCGTGGCCGTGGGAAAGGGCGGAGACTCGGCTCATGGCTGACATGGGGGCGTTCCGGGAGGCGGTCAGCGCGTGGGCGGCCGGTGGGTCCGATGGTCCCGCGCGTGAGCTGGCGGCGCGGCTGTCCGTCCGGGCCGTCGTCCTGCTCGAAGGGCCGAGCGACGCGGCGGCGGTCGGCGCGCTGGCCGGGGGCCGCGGCCGGGACCTGGCCGCCGAAGGGGTCTGCGTGCTGTCGATGGGCGGTGCGATGAACGTCGGGCGGTTCGCCACTCTCCTCGGGCCTCCCGGCCTGGGCCTGCGTCTGACGGGGTTGTGCGACGAGCGGGAGCGCCCGTACTACGCCCGCGGCTGGGAGCGGGCCGGTGCGGCGCCGCACGGGTTCTTCGTCTGCGCGGCGGATCTGGAGGACGAGCTGATCCGGGCGCTGGGCGTGACCCGGGTGGAGGAACTGGTCCGGGCGGAGGGCGACTCGCGCCCGCTCCAGACCTTCCTGCGCCAGCCCGCGCAGCGGGGGCGCACCGCACAGCAGCGGTTGCGGCGCTTCCTCGGCACGAAGAAGGGGCGGAAGATCCACTACGGCCGTGTCCTCGTCGAGGCCCTCGATCCCGACCGCGTACCCGCCCCGCTCGACGGCCTGCTCGCCAGTCTCTGACCGAGCGACGACGGGGCCAACGCCTTCGACAGCGGCACGTCCTGGACGGCCGACGTCAGCCGGGCGGTCGCCGCGCCCCGGGCGCCGTGACAGCCGTAGCCGTACCAGTGGCGGTACCCACCGCCGACGGGACCTCGTCACCGCCCACCGGAAGGTCGGCGGTGACGGTGAAGCCGCCGCGTGGCGCCGGGCCGGCCGTGAGGGAGCCGCCCGCCGCCGCGAGGCGCTCGGTCAGCCCCTTCAGCCCCGTACCGCCGACGCCGCCACCGGCGGGGCTTCCGGCGCCCGTGCCGTTGTCCGTGACGGTCAGCCGGACCCGCTCGGCGGCCCCCTCGACGGTGATCTCGCAGCGGCCGGCACGGCTGTGCCGGACGACGTTGGTGACCGCCTCGCGCACCACCCAGCCGAGCAGCGCCTCGGCCTGCGGGGCCAGCGGCGGCCCGGACTGGCGGACCACCGGCTCCACGCTCGCCGCGGACAGCGCCGACCGGGCCCGGGTCAGCTCGGTGGCCAGGCTGCCCTCGCGGTAGCCGGTCACCGCCTCCCGGATCTCGGTGAGCGCCTGCCGGCCCACCGACTCGATGTCCGAGATCTGGGCCAGCGCCGCGTCCAGGTCGCGCGACGCCAGCCGGCGGGCCGCCTCCGACTTCACCACGACCACCGACAGCGTGTGCCCGAGCAGATCGTGCAGATCGCGGGAGAAGCGCAGCCGCTCCTCCGCCACCGCGCGCCGGGCCAGCTCCTCCCGGGCGGCGCGCAGCTCCCGCACGGCCTCGGACAGGCTGAGGATCGCGGCGGTGACCATGCTGGACAGGAAGGTGGCGTAGGCGATGCTCGACGCGTCGTCCCAGCCGTCCCGCAGCCAGGTGACGGCTCCCGCGTAGAGCGTGAGCAGCAGGCCGACGCGGCCCAGCCACGGTCCGCGCAGGGTGGCGCCCGTGGCGAGGCCCAGCAGGGGGAAGAACATCAGCCAGTTGCCCCCGTACCCGAGGGCGAGGCCCGTCGTGACCAGGCCGAGCAGGCCCAGCGCCACCCGGGTGGACGCCGACTCCCGGCTCGCCCGGTCGAAGGCGCGGAAGGTGACGTAGACGTAGAGGGAGTTGAAGGCGAGCAGGCCCAGGCCGCCGATCCACGGGTTCGGGGTCTCGCCCTGGATCACGTTGGAGAAGGAGCCCATGCCCAGCAGCAGCCAGGGCAGCAGGGTGAAGCCGGTGGGCGGCGGGCCCGGATGCTCGACGGCCGGGTGATCCGTGCCGGCGCGCCGGGCGGCCCGCCGCGCGGCCCTGAAGCGCCGCATGTCCGCCCGCCACACCAGCCGCTCCCGCTGCCAGGCCGCCGCCTGACAGCGCAGTCTCCGCCACCACGTCATCTCCGTGTCCCCCGTTTCAGTCGTCAGAACGGCCCCCCGCACGAGGGCGGGAGGGCAGCACAGCGTACGAATCGAACGGTACGGATCCGGGCCCGGCGCCGGCAGACACGCATGTACCGATTCGGGCAGGACAAATGTCACGGCCGGCCCACCCGGGCTGACACGGTGTCAGGAGCCTTCACAACTGCGGAGCGCTCGGCTATACAAGGGGCGCCGGACTGGAACGCGTTCTAGGTCCGCACGTGGACGACCTCGGTGCGGCCGACGGTGCGGACGTCCGCACCGAGGTCTTGAGACCCGTCAGGAGCCCCATGCCCATCGACGCCGCCAAGGCACTCGCCGCCGAGCCCCGGTCGGGAGAGATCTCCTGGACGCGCAAGGACGTCCTGCTCTACCACCTCGGCATCGGCGCGGGCGTCCCCGCCACCGACCCCGACGAGCTGCGCTACACCCTGGAGTCCCGGCTGCACGTCCTGCCCAGCTTCGCCACCGTCGCGGGCGCCGGCTCACCGGGCGTGATCAGCGGGCTGTCCATGCCCGGAGTCGACGTCGACCTCGCACGCGTCCTGCACGGCGGCCAGACGCTCACCCTGCACCGCCCCCTCCCGGTCGAGGGCACCGCCACCGCCACCGGCCGCATCGCCGCCGTGTACGACAAGGGCTCGGCCGCCGTCCTCGTCATGCGCACCGAAGTCGCCGACGCCGAGGGCCCGTTGTGGACCAACGACGCCCAGATCTTCGTACGGGGAGAGGGCGGCTGGGGCGGCGACCGGGGACCGTCCACCCGGCCGGAGCCGCCCACCGGGGAGCCGGACCGCATCGCCGAGCGGCGCCTGCGCGAGGACCAGGCGCTGCTCTACCGCCTGTCCGGCGACTGGAACCCCCTGCACGCCGACCCCGAGTTCGCCAAGCTCGCCGGCTTCGAACGGCCCATCCTGCACGGCCTGTGCACCTACGGCGTCACGCTCAAGGCGGTCGTGGACACGCTCCTCGGCGGGGACGTCAGCCGGGTGCGGTCGTACGCCACGCGGTTCGCCGGGGTCGTGTACCCGGGGGAGACCCTGCGGATCCGGATGTGGGCCTCGGAAGCCTCCGTGCGGGTCGCCGTGAGCGCCGCCGAACGGGACGACGCGCCCGTCCTCGTCGACACCGTCGTCCACCACGCCTGAACCCTGGATCACCGCGAGGGGAGCCGCACCATGCGCGCAGCCGTACTGCACGAGATCGGCCAGGAAAAGCTGGAGGTCCTCGACGACGTCGAGGCGGTGGGCTTCGGCCCCGGCAAGGTCCGGGTCCGGGTGCGCGCCACCGGGCTGTGCCACTCCGACCTGTCCGCGATGAGCGGGGTGCTGCCCCAGCCGGCGCCCTTCGTACCCGGTCACGAGGGCGCCGGCGAGATCCTCGAGGTCGGCGACGGCGTACGGCACCTGAAGCCCGGGGACCGGGTCGTCCTGTGCTGGCTGCCGGCCTGCGGCGCCTGTCCGGCCTGCAAGCGCGGGCAGACGCAGCTCTGCCTGGCCGGGTTCATGAACGCGGGCACCCCCAACTTCCGGCGCTCGGGCGGCGACCTGTTCGGCTTCGCGGGCACCGGCACCTTCGCCGAGGAGGTCGTGGTCGACGCCGGCTGCGCCGTGCCGATCCCGGACGACGTGCCCTTCGACATCGCCGCCCTCATCGGCTGCGGGGTGACCACCGGCCTCGGCGCCGCCCTCAACACCGCCGATGTGGCCGCCGGTTCGTCGGTCGCCGTCATCGGCTGCGGAGGCGTCGGCATCTCCGCCGTCCAGGGCGCGCGGCTGAAGGGCGCCGCCGAGATCGTCGCCGTCGACCCGGTCGCCTCCCGGCGCGAGTCCGCCCTCGCGTTCGGCGCCACGAAGGCCGTGGCGCCCGAGGGGCTGGCCGACGCCAAGCAGCAGGTCACCGGCGGCGAGGGCTTCGACTACGTCTTCGAGGTCGTCGGCAGGTCCGCCACCGCCCGCACCGCCTACGAGAACACCCGGCGCGGCGGCACCCTCGTCGTGGTCGGCGCCGGCGCCATGGACGACTTCCTCCAGCTCAACATGTTCGAGCTGTTCTTCGACGAGAAACGCATCCTGCCGTCCATGTACGGCGGCGGCGACGTCCTGCGCTCCTACGAACGCACGATCGCCCTGTGGCGGGCCGGCCGCGTCGACCTGGCGGGCCTGATCACCCACCGGGTGCCGCTCGCGGGGATCAACGAGGCGCTGGACCAGATGCGCACCGGGACCGCCCTGCGCACCTGCATCGAGATCTGAGGAAGCGGCGCATGACACTGCCACTTGACGGGCTCTGCGCGATCGTCACCGGCGCCGGACGCGGGCTCGGCCGGGCCGAGGCCCTGGAACTCGCCCGGCTCGGCGCGGCCGTCGTCGTCAACGACTACGGGCAACCGGGGCGGGACGGCTCCGGTGCGGCGTCGGCGGGGCCCGCGGAGGAGGTCGCGGCTGACATCCGTGCGGCCGGCGGCACCGCCGTGGCGCACGCCGGGGACGTCTCCGACTTCGCACAGGCCCGCGAACTGGTCGGGTCGGCCGTCTCCGCGTTCGGCAAGCTGGACATCCTCGTCAACAACGCCGGCATCCTGCGCGACCGCATGGTCTTCTCCATGACGGAGGACGAGTGGGACGCGGTGATCCGCGTCCACCTCAAGGGCCACTTCAACACCATCCGCTTCGCCGCCGCGCACTGGCGGGAGCGGTCCAAGGCGGCCGGGGCGGCGGTGTACGGGCGGATCGTCAACACCTCCTCCGAGGCGTTCCTGGCCGGGTCCGCGGGCCAGCCCAACTACGCGGCGGCGAAGGGCGGGATCGTCGGCCTGACCACCTCCACCGCCCTCGCCCTCGCCAAGTACGGCGTCACGGCCAACGCCATCTGCCCGCGCGCCCGGACCCGGATGACCGAGGACGTCTTCGCGGGCCCGCGGAAGCCGGAGGAGGGCCTGGACCCGCTCGCTCCCGAGCATGTCGCCCCGCTCGTCGGCTATCTGGCCTCGCCGGCCGCCGCCCGGGTCAACGGCCAGTTGCTCGTCGTCCACGGCGGCATGGTGGCCGTGATGGAACGGCCCCGGGTGCGGGCCCGGTTCGACAGCAGGCAGGAGTCCTTCACGTACGACGAACTCGACGCGCTGCTCACCCCGCACTACGCGGACCGGCCGGCGGGGGAGACCTTCGCGGCGGCGGAGGTGCTGGGGCTCGGGCGGGGGTAAGGCGAAGGGGGCGCTCGCCGAGCGAACGCCCCCTCTTCTTCGGTGCCGTCAGGCAGCTGCCTCCGCCGTCTCCTGGACCGGCTTGCGATGCCGGCCGTGCGGAGCCGACTCGCTCTCCTGGGCCGCGACCGGGCCCCGGTGCCGACCGTGGCCGGCGGTCTCGGAAGAGCCGGCAGACAGCTGCTCAGTCGTGCTGGTGTCGCTCATCGGACGTATTCACCCCGTCAACCTGATCTTTCGTACAGCCGGGCGAGTTTAACCGGCGCACCACGGGCCGAATCCAGGCGCACACGCCAACCGGCACTAGTTCGTTACAAGACGTCCCAAGGGGGCCTGTTGCAACGGCACGGGCCGGGTCACCGGCGGTACCGGAGGCCCCGGTTCCGCCGGTTCCGCCGCCTCCGCCGGGAGGATCCGCTCCTCCGCGACCGGGTCCCCCGCCCCCTCCGTGGCTCCGGCCGCCGGGCCCCCGCCGCCCCTCGTCACCGCGTCCCCGCTCGGGGCGACCAGCCCCGACACACCGCACGGAATCGCCTCCGTGGCGTACGGCAGGCGCAGCACCCCGTCGCGCGTGAACAGCCCGGCACCCGCCAGCCAGCCCTCGGGCGCCGGGAGGTGCCGGACCTCACGGTCGGCCGGGCGCCACATGCCCACCCAGGTGCCGAAGGTCCCGTCGACGCGCAGGCCCACCGCGCAGTTCTCCGGCATCAGCACCTGCCCGGGCTGGATCGCGAACGGCGTCACCACGCACTCCGGCACCCGCAGGCATTCAGGGAACCGCACCGGCAGGGTGCTGCCGAGCACGCCCCAGCCCAGGCGTTCGCGCCCGGGGGAGGGCGCGTCCGAGGAGATCAGCAGCAGGCCGCTGTCGGGATCGGCGAGCAGCAGCCGGTCGTCGCTGCCGTCCGCGATCTGGAGCAGCGGCGAGACCTCGCCGGCGCGCTCCAGGTCCACCACCACCGTCTTGGTGCGCCCGCCCAGTTCCCGGTCCAGCGCCAGCATCCGCCCGGCCCCGTCCAGCCAGACCCCGCCCGAGCAGCGCCCCGGCACCTCGGCGCACCGCTCCGGGCCGAACGCCCCGCCCGCCACCAGCCACACCACGCTGGAGCGCGGCCCGACCGCGAGGGCGTACGCCCGCACGCCCCCCGGCGCCGGCGGCAGCAGGGTGAGCCGGGTGCCGGGCTCGGCGCACTCCACCGCGCCCAGCGGCAGCTCGCCGGTGCCGGGCCCGGTCGGGTACAGCAGCGAGAAGGCGTGCCGCCCGGCCACCAGGCGGTGGATCAGCACCCGCCCGTCCCCCATCGGCTGCACCTCGGTCCCGGGCTCCTCCGGCTGGTTGCCGGGCAGGGGCACCGCGTACGGCTCCGGGCCGTCCAGGGTCCAGCGCTCCGGGAACCAGGAGTCACCGTCCCGCGCGAGCCGGGCGGCGTACGCGCCGTCCACCGTGATCGCGCATCCCGCCCCCGGCACGCCGTCGGCCCCGTCCGTGGAGGGGGGTTCGATCGCACAGGCCGTCATCGTTCGGTCACCTCCGGCGACGAAGCTAGTTTTCGCAGGCACAGGCGGGGGACCGGCCCTCTCCGGCTTCACACGTACGTGTGGTGCAGAAGCGATTCACCTGAGGAAACCGGGGCGTCTGTGCTGAGCGGGGTCAGACCGGACGCATGCGGTACAGCCGCGCCGAACAGCCAGGTAGCCTTGGCCCGTGCCCTGTCTGTCTGAAGTCATCGCCGCGCTGGAGAACCTGTGGCCCGCCGAGCGGGCCGAGTCCTGGGACGCGGTCGGCACGGTCGTGGGCGACCCCGCCCAGCAGGTCACCCGGGTCCTGTTCGCCGTCGACCCCGTCCAGGAGATCGTCGACGAGGCTGTGAAGCTCGGCGCCGACCTGCTGGTCACCCACCACCCGCTGTATCTGCGCGGGACGACCACGGTCGCGGCCACGCACTTCAAGGGCCGGGTCGTGCACACGCTGATCAAGAACGACATCGCGCTGCACGTCGCCCACACCAACGCCGACACCGCCGACCCGGGTGTCTCCGACGCCCTCGCCGGGGCCCTCGACCTGAGGGTCGTACGCCCCCTCGTGCCGGACCCGACCGACCCCGAGGGCCGCCGCGGCCTGGGCCGCGTCTGCGAACTCGACCACCCCCTCACCGTCCGCGAACTCGCCGCCCGTGCCGCCGAGCGGCTGCCCGCCACCGCGCAGGGCATCCGGATGGCCGGCGACCCCGAGGCCGTCGTCCGCACGATCGCCGTCAGCGGCGGCTCCGGCGACAGCCTCTTCGACCAGGTCCGCGCGGCCGGCGTCGACGCCTTCCTCACCGCCGACCTGCGCCACCACCCGGCTTCCGAGGCGGTGGCCCACAGTCCCCTCGCGCTGCTCGACGCGGCGCACTGGGCCACCGAGTGGCCCTGGTGCGAGCTGGCCGCGAGCCAGCTCGACGAGATCTCCGACCGCCACGGCTGGGACCTCCGCGTCCACGTCTCCAAGACGGTCACCGACCCCTGGACCGCCCACGCGGCGTCCACCACCACCATCTAGCAACGGGAGCCCCCAACTGAACGCCGCGCCCGCCGACCAGATCCGACTCCTCGACGTCCAGGCCCTCGACGTCCGCCTCCAGCAGCTCGCGCACAGGCGGAGGTCCCTGCCCGAGCACGCCGAGATCGAGTCGCTGACGAAGGACCTCACGCAGCTGCGCGACCTGCTCGTGGCCGCGCAGACCGAGGAGAGCGACTGCGCCCGCGAGCAGACCAAGGCCGAGCAGGACGTCGACCAGGTGCGGCAGCGTGCCGCCCGTGACCAGCAGCGCCTGGACTCCGGCGCGGTCACCTCGCCGAAGGACCTGTCCAACCTCCAGCACGAGATCGCCTCCCTGGCCAAGCGGCAGGGCGACCTGGAGGACGTGGTCCTGGAGGTCATGGAGCGCCGCGAGGCCGCGCAGGAGCGGGTGAACGAGCTGACCGAGCGGGTCGCCTCCGTGCAGTCGAAGATCGACGACGCGACCGGTCGCCGTGACGGGGCGTTCGAGGAGATCGACGCCGAGGCCGCCTCGGTGACGAAGGAGCGCGAGGTCGTGGCGGCCTCCGTCCCCGCGGACCTGCTCAAGCTCTACGACAAGCTGCGCGCGCAGCAGGGCGGGATCGGCGCGGCCAAGCTGTACGCCCGCACCTGCCAGGGCTGCCGCCAGGAGCTGGCCATCACCGAGCTGAACGAGATCCGCTCGGCGGCGCCGGACACGGTGGTCCGCTGCGAGAACTGCCGCCGCATCCTGGTGCGTACGGCGGAGTCGGGTCTGTAAGGAGCTTCAGGGGTGCGGGAGTTCATCGTCGAGGCCGACGGCGGGTCGCGGGGCAACCCCGGGCCCGCGGGCTACGGCAGCGTGGTCCGTGACGCGGCGACGGGGGAGACGCTGACGGAGACGGCGGAGTACATCGGCGTCGCCACGAACAACGTCGCCGAGTACCGCGGCCTCCTGGCCGGCCTGCGCGCCGCCCACGCCCTCGATCCGACGGCCCGGGTCCACGTCCGAATGGACTCCAAGCTGGTCATCGAGCAGATGTCGGGCCGCTGGAAGATCAAACACCCCGACATGAAGCCACTGGCGACGCAGGCGAGGGCGGTCCTCCCGCCGGACCAGGTCACGTACGAGTGGATCCCCCGCGACCGGAACAAACACGCGGACCGCTTGGCGAACGAGGCGATGGACGCGGGGGCGAAGGGCCGGCAGTGGTCACCGTCCCGGTCCCGGGCGGCCCTGGACACGCCACCTGCCATCCCCGAGCCGTCGGGCCCACCCGGAGACCCGGCAGCGGGGGCGGCAAAGGCCCGCGCGGCCCTGACGGAGGGCCGGGCCGCCGGTTCGGCGAAGCCGGTGGCTGCTCCGGCCGAGGACGACGTCGAAGCGGAAGCGGCACGCGAGACGGGGGCCGCCGCAGCTGACGCGGGTCCCGCGGCCGGCGAGGCTCCGGGCACTCGTGGGGAAACCGTCAGCGAGCAGCGTGTCACCAGTGCCCCTGGTTGGAGCGCCGCCCCCGACCTGGGTGCCCCCGCCACCCTCGTCCTCCTCCGTCATGGCGAAACCCCCCTGACCCCCCAGAAGCGCTTCTCCGGCAGCGGCGGCACCGACCCCTCCCTCTCCGCCGCAGGCCGAGAGCAGGCGTACCGCGTGGCCGAGGCCCTGGCGAGGCGCGGCACGATCCAGGCCGTCGTCGCCTCCCCCCTCGCCCGCACCCGCGAAACCGCCGAGATCGTCGCCGCCCGCCTGGACCTGGACGTCACGCTCGAGGACGGACTGCGCGAGACGGACTTCGGTGCCTGGGAGGGCCTGACCTTCGGCGAGGTCCGCGAACGCCACCCGGACGACCTGAACGCCTGGCTCGCCGACCCGGAGGCCCGCCCGACCGGCGGCGGCGAGAGCTTCGCCGAGACGGCCACCCGGATCGCCGCGACCCGCGACAAGCTGACCGCGGCCTACGCGGGCCGTACGGTCCTGCTGGTCACGCACGTCACCCCGATCAAGACCTTCGTCCGCCTCGCGCTCGGCGCCCCGCCCAAGTCGCTGTTCCGGATGGAGCTTTCGGCGGCCTCCCTGTCGGCGGTGGCGTACTACGCGGACGGCAACGCGAGCGTACGGCTGTTCAACGACACCTCTCACCTGCGCCCGTGAGCCGCCCGCCCCTACGCCCCTGAGCCGCCCGCAGACCTCAACCGGGCCGCGGCACGCGCCAGTTCTTCGATCCTTCCCCAGTCCCCGGCGGCCACCGCCTCCGCCGGGACCATCCAACTCCCGCCCACACACCCGACGTTGGGCAGAGCCAGATACTCCGGTGCGTTCTGCGGACCGATCCCGCCCGTGGGGCAGAACCGGGCCTGCGGCAACGGCCCGGCCAGCGACCTCAGATACGCCGTACCGCCCGCCGCCTGCGCCGGGAAGAACTTCATCTCCCGCACCCCCCGCTCCAGCAGCGCGACGACCTCCGAGGTGGTCGACACCCCGGGCAGGAACGGCACCCCGGACCCGCGCATCGCCTCCAGCAGCGCCTCCGTCCACCCGGGACTGACCAGGAACCGCGCCCCGGCCGCCGTACACGCCTCCACCTGCTCCGGCGTGATCACCGTGCCCGCCCCGACCACGGCCTCCGGGACCTCGGCGGCGATGGCCCGGATCGCGGCCGGCGCGGCCGGGGTCCGCAGGGTCACCTCGATCGCGGGCAGCCCGCCCGCCACCAGCGCCCGCGCCAGCGGTACGGCGTCGGCGGCGTCGGTGAGCACCACGACGGGCACGACCGGGGCGAGGTCCAGCACGGAGGCAGCCGGAAAGGAGGGCAGCGGCGAGGTCATGCGCTCATCGTGCCCAGTTACTGCAAGCTACGCAATGAGCGTTGCGCATGGTGCAACGCTCGGGCGCCTGGGGTCAGTGGATCTCGTCCACCAGCACATCCAGCGCCCACGCCCTGCCCGCCTTCCCGGGGGCCTCCGCCTCCACCACGTACCCCAGCTCCCGCAGCACCTCCACCAGCTCGGCGGGGTCCTTCGGCGCGGCCCCGGCGGTCAGCAGGGCGCGGACGATCCGGCCCTTCGTCGCCTTGTTGAAGTGGCTGACGACCTTCCGGGTCGGCGCGTGCAGCACCCGTACCGTCGCCGTGCGCCCGGCCACCTCGCCCTTCGGCCTCCAGGCCGCCGCGTAGGCCGAGGACCGCAGATCGAGGACCAGGCCGTCGGCCGCCGCCTCCGGCAGCACCTCGGCCATCGACGCCCGCCAGTGCCCGGCCAGCGCGCCCAGCCCCGGCAGCTTCACGCCCATCGAGCAGCGGTAGGAGGGAATCCGGTCCGTCACCCGCACGGCACCCCACAGCCCGGAGAAGACCAGCAGCGAGTCCGCCGCGCGGCGCCGCGCCGCCGTGTCCAGCGTGGCCAGGCCGAGGGCGTCGTAGAGGACACCGGTGTAGATCTCCCCGGCGGGGCGGGCGCCGGCCGTGCGCAGCCCGGCGTTCTTCGTGACCTCGCCGCGGAGCCCCTCGCTCAGCCCGAGCACCTCGCGGGCCTTCTCCTCGTCGCCGGAGCACAGCTCGGCCAGCTCCCCGAGCACGGCCTCCCGCGCGGCGGTCAGCCCCGGCAGGGACAGCGACTCCAGCCGAAGCGGGGCGCCCTCACCCGCGTTCGCCTTGCCTTCGGAGGGCGGCAGCAGGACCAGCAACACGTACTCCTTACGTAGACCTCCGCGCCAGGGTACGGCGTGCCTCCGGTGCCGCCTCGACCTACGCTCGCTGTATGCCCCGCCGCAAGATCCGCGTCACCGGTGCCCCCGAAGCGCCCCTCCGGGCCGCGCTCGACGCGCTGCGTTCCGAACTCGGCATTCCGCAGGCCTTCGCACCGGAGGTGCGGGCGGCGGCCGAGCAGGCCGCCAAGGACCCCGCCCTGCCGGTGCACGACGCGACGGACATCCCCTTCTTCACCCTGGACCCGCCCACCTCCACCGACCTCGACCAGGCCACCCACCTGTCCCGGCAGGGCACCGGCTACCGCGTCCGGTACGCCATCGCCGACGTCGCCGCCTTCGTCGCCCCCGGCGGAGCCCTGGACGCGGAGGCGCACCGGCGGGTGACCACCCTCTACTTCCCGGACGAGAAGGTCCCGCTGCACCCCACCGTGCTCAGCGAGGGCGCGGCCAGCCTGCTGCCCGGCCAGACCCGGCCGGCCGCGCTGTGGACGATCGACCTGGACGCGGAGGGCCGTACCCTCGCCGTCGACGTGCGCCGGGCCCTGGTCCGCAGCCGGGCCAAGCTCGACTACGCGGGCGTGCAGCGGGACATCGACGCGGCGACGGCCGAGGAGCCCGTCGCGCTGCTCAGGGACATCGGCGTGGCGCGGGAGCGGCTGGAGGCCGAGCGCGGCGGGATCTCCCTGCACGTGCCCGAGCAGGAGATCGTCGAGCGCGACCACAGCTACGCGCTGCGCTATCGCGCCCCGCTGCCCGCCGACCGCTGGAACGCCCAGCTCTCCCTGCTCACCGGCATGGCCGCCGCCGATCTGATGCTCGCCCACGGCACCGGCATCCTGCGCACCCTCCCGGCGGCCCCGGACGGCGCGGTCGGGCGGCTGCGCCGTACCGCCACGGCCCTGCACATCGACTGGCCGCACCACGTGTCGTACGCGTCCCTGCTGCGCACCCTGGACCCGCACGACCCGCACCACGCGGCCTTCCTCCAGGAGTGCACCACCCTGCTGCGCGGCGCCGGCTACACCGTCTTCCGGGACGGCGCGCTGCCCGCGCTCACCACGCACGCGGCCGTCGCCGCCGCCTACGCGCACTGCACGGCCCCGCTGCGCCGCCTCGCCGACCGCTACGCCTCGGAGATCTGCCTGGCCGCCGTCGCCGGTGAGGACCCGCCCGACTGGGTGCTCGCCGCGCTGGACGTGCTGCCCCGGCGGATGGCCGAGGGCTCCCGGCGCGCGGGCACGGTGGAGCGGGAGTGCGTCGACATCGTGGAGGCGGCCCTGCTCAAGGACCGGGTCGGGGACGTCTTCGACGGCTGCGTGGTGGACGTGGACGAGCACCGGCCGACCGTGGGCACGGTGCAGGTGCTGTCCCCGGCGGTCATCGGACGGATCGAGGGCGCGCACCTGCCGCTCGGCGAACGCCTGCGGGTCCGGCTCACCCGGGCCGACCCGGCCACGGCGAAGATCCTCTTCACCGTGGCGTGAGCGGCGCCCGGTCTTCCTCGGCTCCGTACGGCGGCTGCCGGCCGGTGATCCGGTGCAGGACGGGGCACGGGACCACCGGCGTCCGGGGCGCCGGAGCGGGTGGGGCCGGACGGCCGAGGACATGGCGCGGCGCCTCGCCTGACGTCGGCATGGACGCGGGGCCCTGTGACGTTGTACCCGTAGCGGGGAGCACGGCGTGCGCGTCGGCATGGAGGCGGGGCTTGCGGCGTTGCAGCCCGGTACCAGGGAGCACAGCGCATGCCGGGCGCCGACGGCGGGAGTGGCGAGGGGGACGGTCCGATGGGGGAACAGGCACGGTGGACGCGGGCGCGGCTGGGCCGCTGCGGGCCCCCGCTCGACCTTCTCACCGCGAGCTTCCGCCGGCACGTCTACGCCCCGCACGCCCACGACGAGTACACGATCGGCGTCTGCGTCGGCGGCTCCGAGATCATCGACTACCGGGGCGGCCACATCCGCACCGGCCCCGGCACGATCGTCGTCCTCGAACCCGGCGAGATGCACACCGGCGGCCCCGGCAACCCCACCGACGGCTACGCCTACCGCGCCCTGTACGCCGACCCGTCCCTGCTGACCGACGGCACCCTCGGCGGCCTGCCGCACTTCCGCGAACCCGTCATCGACGACCCCGCCCTGGCCACGGCCCTGCGCACCGCCCACACGCGACTCAGCGCCTGCCCCGACGCGCTGGAGACCGAGTCCGTCCTGCCCTGGCTGCTCACGGCCCTGGCCCAGCGCCACTCCACGGCCCGCCCGCTCCCCGACCGCATCCCCGGCGCCGACGCCATAGCCCGCACGGTCCGCGACCGCCTCGCCGACGAACTCACCGACCCGCCCTCCCTCGCCCTGCTCGCCACGGACCTCGGCCTGTCCCGCTACCAGCTGCTGCGCGCCTTCCGTACGACGATGGGCATACCCCCCTACGCCTGGCTCGCCCAGCACCGGGTCACCAAGGCGCGGGTCCTGCTGGAGACCGGCCTGCGCCCGGCCGAAGTGGCCGCCCTCGTCGGCTTCGCCGACCAGGCGCACCTGACCCGCTGGTTCCGCCGGGTGCTCGGGGTGACCCCGGCGGCCTACCGCAACAGCGTTCAAGACACCCCCGCACCGGGAGGCCGACACTCGGCCGCATGACTGCACGCGGCTGGTTCCTGTTCTCCCTGATGGGAGTGGTCTGGGGCATCCCCTATCTGATGATCAAGGTGGCGGTGGACGCGGTGTCCCCGCCGGTGGTGGTGTTCACCCGCTGCGCGCTCGGCGCGGCCCTGCTGCTCCCGTTCGCCCTCCGCCAGGGCGGCTTCCTCGACGCGATACGACGCCACTGGCGGCCCCTGCTGGCCTTCGCGGTCCTGGAGATCATGGTCCCCTGGTTCACGCTGACCGACGCCGAACGGCGCCTGTCCAGCTCGACGGCGGGCCTGCTGATCGCGGGCGTACCGATCGTCGGCGTGGTCCTGGCCCGGCTCCTGGGCGACACGGAGCACCTGGGCGTCCGCCGTGCGACGGGCCTGAGCCTGGGCCTGGCCGGGGTGGCGGTCCTCACCCTCCCGCACCTCACCGGCGGCGACGCCCGCTCGCTGGCGGAGGTCCTGCTGACGGTCCTGGGCTACGCCACGGCCCCCTTGATCGCCGCCCGCCGTCTGAAGGAGGTCCCGTCGCTCCATCTGACCGCCGCCTGCCTCACCCTGGCCGCCCTGGTCTACGCCCCGGCGGCGGCCCTCACCCGCCCGGCCGCCCTGCCCTCTCCCACCGTGCTGGCCGCGCTGGCCGGCCTGGGCGTGATCTGCACCGCGGTGGCCTTCGTGGCGTTCCTGGAGCTGATCAAGGAGGCCGGCCCCACCCGGGCCACGGTGATCACCTACGTGAACCCGGCGGTGGCCGTGGCGGCGGGCGCGCTGTTCCTGGACGAGCCGCTGACCCTTCCGGTGCTGGCCGCCTTCGCCCTCATCCTGGCCGGCTCGGTCCTGGCGACGGCCGCGGGTCCGCGACGCGGCACGCGCCCGGTACCATGGTCCACACGGCAGACGAGCCGGGCGGACGGCCGCGTGGAGTCCCCTTAGGGGGCTTCCCGAGGAACGTCCGGGCTCCACAGGGCAGGGTGGTGGCTAACGGCCACCCGGGGTGACCCGCGGGACAGTGCCACAGAAAGCAGACCGCCCGGGGCTCCGGCCCCTGGTAAGGGTGAAACGGTGGTGTAAGAGACCACCAGTGCCCAGGGTGACCTGGGCAGCTAGGTAAACCCCACCCGGAGCAAGGTCAAGAGGGGCCGCCTTTCGCAAGAGGGGCGTCCCTGCGCGGACGATCGAGGGCGGCCCGCCCGAGTCCGCGGGTAGACCGCACGAGGCCGGCGGCAACGCCGGTCCTAGATGGATGGCCGTCGCCCCGGCGTCCGCGAGGACACCGGGGAACAGAACCCGGCGTACAGCCCGAC
This sequence comes from Streptomyces sp. NPDC029138, assembly GCF_055564375.1. NCBI lineage: Bacteria > Bacillati > Actinomycetota > Actinomycetes > Kitasatosporales > Streptomycetaceae > Streptomyces > Streptomyces sp. NPDC029138. The sequence continues at coordinate 19,051 of NZ_JBVHWM010000065.1, read as the reverse complement.
TCGTCTGCCTCTCCTCCGCTCAACCGGCTTGGAAAGCCAGGCCGTTGGGGCGGAAGGGGGTGGCCTCCGGCGATCTTCGTGGGTAGGGTCCCGTCGTATGGTGCCACGCCTTGTCGTCATCGGGGCCGACGTCGACACCGCCCGGGCGGCACACTCCCTGGGCTGCCACACCGTCTTCCTCCAGCCGCCCGGATCGCCGGTGGAGGAGCTGGTGGACGCCGACTCCCATCTCTACTCCGTCGACTGCGCCGGTGACCTCTTCCCCGAGTTCGTGGACACCGTGCTGCGCCCGCTCGCGCCGGACGCCGTCGTCTCCCTGTCCGCGTCCGGGGTGCTGCCGGCCGCCGTGGCCGGCGCGGTCCTCGGTCTGCCGGGGACCTCCGCCCAGACCGTGCGCCGGCTGCGGGAGGGCGGTGGGGCGGGCCGGGCAGCTGGTGGCCGGGTGCTCGGAGTGCAGACCTTCGGTACCGGGGGCCGGGGACACCGGCTCCTCGCCGTCGTCGGAAGCCGGGGTGGGGACAGCCGGGGAGGGGACAGCCGGGGTGGGGATGACGCGGTCGAGTCTCCCTCGCCGGGACCCGGCCTGCCCTCGCCGGAACCCGAGATCCTCTCGCCGCAACCCGAACTCCTCTCGCCCGGCCCCGGCCTCGTGGCCGGCCTGGAGAAGGAAGTGGGTGCCTTTCTCGATCAGGCCGGGCTGGCCGACGGGCCCGCGTACACCACCGTCGCCGTGACCGGTGGTCGCGTGGACGTGGTCACCGCCGTGAACTGCCCCGGTCCCGGCGACGTACCGGCACTCGTGCGCCGGGCCACGGGGGTGGACGTGCGGCGGTGGGCGCTCGCGCGGGCCCTCGGGCTCCCGTCCGACGACCTGGTCGAGGCGATGGGGCAGGAGGGCGCCCGGTGAAGACATCCGCGCTGCTGGTCAACCACCACCCGTACCCGCACTTCCGCCGCGCCGGCCGCTCCCTGCTGCCGCTCACCGAGGTGGACCTCCACCTGGTGACACGCAACCGCTCCTTCGGCGGGACCGACGGTGTGGACGCCGACGCGCTCCCGTACGTCACCGTGTGCGCCGCCCGCGACGAGGAACAGTGGCGGACGGCCTGCGAGTGGGCGCTGCGCACCCGGCCCATCGAGCGGATCGTCGCCGTGCACGAGCGGTCCGTGCTGCTCGCGGCCGAACTGCGCTCCCGGTTCGGGCTGCCCGGCATGGACGTCGACACCGCCCTCCGCTTCCGGGACAAGGTCCGGATGAAGGAGGCCGTACGCGCCGCCGGGGCCGCGCGGGTGCCGGACTTCGCGGCGCTGAACGGCCCCGGGGACCTGGCCGCGGTCGACTGGCGCACCGGGCCCAAGGTGATCAAGATCCGCCGTGGACTGGCCGCCCAGGACGTGCACATCGTCCCCACCCGGCAGGACGCCGAACGGCTCTGCGCGACCCTGGACCTCGGCGAGGAGCGGTACGAGATCGAGGAGTTCGTCCACGGGCCCATCTACCACTGCGACTCCGTCGTGCGGGACGGGCGGATACGGTTCGCGAGCGTGGGCCGCTATCTCGCCGACCCCGCCTCCTACGCCTCCGGCGGCACCTTCGGCACGGTCATGGTGCTGGACGGCGGCCTGCGCGAGCGGATCCGCGCGCTGAACGCCCGGGTGCTGGCCGCGCTGGGGCTCAGGGACGGCACCACGCACCTGGAGCTGTTCCACACCCCGGACGACGAGCTGGTCTTCTGCGAGGTGGCCGGCCGGCCGCCGGGCGGGATCATTCCGCCGGTGATCGAGTGGCAGTACGGCTTCAACATCGTGGAGGCGTCCGTACGGCTCCAGTGCGGGCTCGACGACCGGCTGGGCCGCGGGGACGCGGACCCCGGCCCCGGCGTGTGCGGATTCATCGCCTTCTACCCGCACGACCGGGGGCCGCGGACCGTCGACCCGCGCCGGTTCGCCGCGCTGGGCGTCGTCGAGCACCTGGGCCACCCGGGGATCGGCGCCCCGGCCGGCCGTGAAGAGGCTGCCGCCTCCGGTGACACCGTGCGGCACTCCGTCGACTTCCGGGACTCCTACGTCCTGCGAGCCCCGGACGAGGCCACCCTGCTGCGCCGTATCGACGACATCCGCACCGCCTACCTCGGCTGACCGCCGCCGGCCGGCTCAGCGGCCGTCCGGGCCCGCCAGACCGGCCACGTGGTCGTGCATGGCCTGTACGGAGGTCAGTTCCTGGATCAGCACCGGATCGACCGCGAAGCCGTACCGCTCCGACAGCCGCAGCAGGATGGTGAGGTGCTGCAACGAGTTCCAGGAACCGGCGGTCAGGCTGGCGCCGTCCCCGATCCCGTCCGGGCCGGCCCCGACGACCTCCGCGATCTCGTGCCGGATCTCCTCACGCAGGCTCTCCATCGGCCCTCCTTGTCACCAGCTGCTCCATGTTCCGCGCGTACCAGGGGTCCAGGACGTCGAAGAAGTCCGCGAGCGACACGGCGCCGATCCGGCACAGCCCCACCTGCGCGTACCGCATGGCCCCGGCCCGCCGCAGCACGTCCTCCAGCGGCGCGTACGACACCTCCAGCGTGGGGATGCGCGTGTGGTGCCGGAACTCGCGCTCCGTCGCGACGCCGTCGACGACGAGCTTTCCGCGGTGGGGCTTCCAGCGGCGGTACGGGGCGCCGTGCCGTTCCTCCAGGCAGTGCATGTGCGAGATGCCGTCGTGGAAGTTGCACCCGATGATCAGCAGCTGGGTGTCGAACCGGGTCATGTACTCGTACACCGAGTCCGGGCCGAACGACGTCTCCGACTCGATCGCGCACAGCTCGTCGGCGAGCGGGCCCCGCGCGCACACCGGGTTGAACGGGGGTGCGAACGAGCGGCGGGTGCCGGGCAGCCGGCGGAAGTACTCCGTGAGCATGCCGAGACCCGAGGGTGTGTGCTCCCGGTCGAAGACCTTCTCCCGGCGGAAGCTCTTGCCGCCCGAGGGCATGACGAGCGTGCCGGACGCGCCCAGCACCTGGTGCAGCGCGCCGAGCACCAGCTCCTCGGGGCGTTGGACGTAGGCGAGGCCGGCCAGCGAGGAGCCCGCGTAGACCAGTTGGCCCGCGGACAGCCCCACCGCACGGAAGGCCCGCTCCACGGCGGCCGGGGTGACTTCCGGAAACCCGCTCGCGCTCACCCCGCCACGACCTTCCGCAGACTGAGCGGCCACTGGTCCACCTCGCATCCGAACTGGCTGAACACTCCAAGACACCACCGGTCGATGCCGAACCCCATGCAGCAGCTGTGTGCCGTGGCGCCGTCGGCGAGGCCGATGTCCCAGGCCTTGCCGAAGTGGTCGCCGTGCCGGTTCACCGAGGCGGCGGCCACGGGCGGCCCCTGACCGAGGTCGAGCAGCACCTCGTGCTTCAGCTCGAACGAGATCTGGAAGGCCCGGTACCGCGCCGACGTGTCGATGAAGAACGGGTCGGACGCCGTCACCACCCGGCCGCGCAGTCCGAACCGCTCCGGCAGCGCCCGGCACACGGCGAGCAACTCGTCCCGGAACGCGGCCACTTCGGCCTCCGAGCCGGCACACACGATCTCCCGGACCCCGAACTCCCGCGCCCGTCCGAGGCCCTGGGTCGCCCCGCTCTCGTACCGGTAGCAGCGGGTGTACCCGGTCAGCCGGACCGGCTCGGCGAGTCGCTTCCCGGCCAGGGCCGGGAAGACCGGCTGGCAGGCAGCCGGGGACAGCATCGCCTCCGGCCGGTCCGCGCTCGAATCCAGGCCGCCGAGGTCGACGTCCGTCGCGTCCGGGCGCAGCGCGGCGGCGACCCGGGACCGCAGCTCCCGGTCCTCGTGCAGATGGAACACGTAGTTCCCCGCGTGCGCGTTGTCCGCCAGATAGCCGGACCTGATGAGCGTGCCCGTGCCCAGCAGTGCCGGCAGATGGGTCTCGCGCGCGCCGAGCTGCCGGGCCGTCTCGGCGAAGGTGTGCTCCAGGCCGTAGTAGAGGTCGGCCATGAGCCCGGTGTAGACGAAGCTGCCGGCCAGTTCCTCGGTGACCCAGCCACGGGCGGTGAGGTCGGCGAGCACCCGGTCGGCCGGGAGCGGCGCGGGCAGGGCGGCGGCCGCGTCGCCCGGGCTCTCGTACACGGTCCGGGCGGGGAACTGGCCCAGCTCCGCCGTCATCGTGGCGACATCGGCGAGCACATGTGCCGTCAGCCGCTGCTCGTCGGCGTCGTCCGGGCAGAGGATGGTCACCGTGGCGGGGTCCTCGTCGGACACCTCGACGCCGCGCACGGCCCGGTCCGTCCAGTAGAGGTTCTTGCGCAGCGACTCCCGGACATCGGCGGGCAGCCCGGAGTCGAGCCGGAAGGACAGGGACTTCATCCGGCACCACCCGCTCCGACGGGGCCGGCCGTGCCGCTTTCGGCGCGTCCGGCTGTCATGCTCGCGGCGGGTACGGCCGTGATGCTCGCCGCCTTCATCCGGATCTCGGCCACCTCCAGCTCAGGCGTGGACCGTTCCGTGACCGCCGCGCCCACCGTGGCCCACTGGTCCTCGCCCGCGCGGAACACCGCCCGCAGTGTCTGGCTCCAGGACAGCTCGCCACGCGGGGTGCGGACGCCGAACAGTCCGTAGTAGGGGCCGCGCGGGTGCGACTCCACGTCCGCGATCAGTTCCAGGCCGGCCTCCCTCGGGGACGCCCCGTGGGGGAGGAGTGCCAGCAGGGCGGTGGCCTCGGTCGTGCCCGGGTGCGGCACGGTGTCGAAGCTGGTCAGCAGGTGGGACAGCGCGCCGAGCCGCATGACGCGCCGGTCGCCGCGCTCGGGGCAGCCCAGCGCGGCCAGCGCCTCGGCCATCCGGCGGGCGGAGCCGTCGTGCTCCAGCACCAGCCGGGCCGGCAGGTCCGCCGTGCCGGTGTGGTCGGCCGAGGCGAAGGTCCCGGAGAGCTTGTGGGTGGCGATGCCCTGTGCCGGTGACCCGGCGACCAGGAGTTCCGGGCTCGTGCCCGCGAACTCCAGGCCGTCGACGGCGGCGTAGAAGGACCGGCTCAGGCCGAACGCGTCGTCGGCCCCGGCCGCGAAGGTGGCCGGCAGGTCGACGGGGAAGCCGATCTCCGAGCGCACGCAGACCGTGGCCCGGCGCCGCGAGTCGCCGTCGATCCAGCCGAGGACGCGCCGCGCCAGGCCGGCGAACTCGGCGCAGGCGGCGTCCGTCACGGCCACCGGGGTCACCGGTGCCGGTGCCGGTTTGGTGGGCGTCGGCCGGGGACCGTCGGCGTGGATCCGCCCGGCGCCGTCGATCTCGACCACGGTCTCGGGTACGACGAGATGCGTCGCGGGATACGCGGCCGGCGCCGGGACGGCCCCGACGTGCCGTTGGTTCAGGTCGTAGCCCAGGTAGCCGATGACCCACTGCCCGGTGTGCTCGGTGAGGAACGCGTCCAGCTGCCGGTCGAACTCCCCGCCCAGCTTGCCGTGCGCGGTCCGGCGCCCCGGCAGGTGACACTCCCAGGTGCCGTCGCGCGAGGTCAGCCAGGAGCGGGCGCCGAGGCCGACGACCGCCCCTCGGGGCGAGCCGAACGCGAGGACCGGCCGGTCCGGCCGGCGCGTCCGGCTCTCCTCGATCACCGCCCGGGCGACGCGCCGGGCGTCAGGAGACATGCGCGGTGAGCCCGAGTTCCTCCAGCAGGAACCCGAGGTGGGTGGTGAGGAAGGTCTGCGCCAGTTCCAGGTCGGGCTGTTCGACGGCCCGGCTCACCTCGTCGTCGGAGAGCACGAAGTCGAACTGCTCGTTGCGCTCCAGGAGTTTCTGGTGGGAGATCTCCTTGAGCAGGGCGGAGATCCGGGTCCAGTCGTCCTCGGTGAGATCGTGTTTCCGCGCGGACCGGAAACGGCCGAGCAGATGCCGGGTCTCGTCCTCGATGGTGCGCTCCGCCACCTCCAGGATCTCCGCGTCGACCTCCTGCGAGGCGTCCAGGTGGGCGGCCGAGGAGCGGATGCCGAAGTAGAGACCGAGGCCGCCGCCCTCGGAGAGGTCCACGGCGATCTCCCCGAGCCGGTCCTCCCGCCACTTCCAGCGCAGTTCGGTCAGTGCCTTGCCGTCCCCGAGGTGGCCGAGGTCCGCGATGCTGGGCGGCGGGCTGGACGTCTCCGCCAGCAGGTACAGGTCGTGCAGCTGGGCGTAGTGCCGCAGCTCGTCGGAGGCGAAGGCCAGCTTGACGTAGGTGCTGCGCAGCGGGTTGGGGGCGATCGAGCCGGCGTCCAGGCCGGCGATCTCCTCGGCCACCTCCTGGATCATCGTGGCCACGGTGGTGCCGCGCGGACCGTAGACGCCGCTTCCGGTCCATTCCTTGAACATCTGGTGGCCGATCCACCGCTTGTCCTTCTCCGGGGTGCGGTGTCCGGCCGAGAAGTAGCGGACCGCCAGCTCGTGTTCGAGCGCCCAGAAGGGGGCGCTGGTCAGGAGGGTCTGCTGAATTCCGGGACCGAAATCGGCGGGGTCAAGCATAATAGGAACCTCCGTTGACGTGAATGCACTGCCCGGTGATGTAACCGGCTTGGACGCTGCTGAGAAAGACGGCGGTGGCCGCGATCTCTTCGGTTCTGCCGCGCCGTGGTATCGCTCTGCGCGCCTCGTCCCGCAGACATGCCTCGCTCAACGGACGACTCCGCTCGGTGTCCATCACGCCGGGCGCGATGCAATTGACGGTGATACCGTCCGGGCCCAGCTCCGCCGCCAGTGAACGGGTCAGTCCGACCGTCGCCATCTTGGTGGCGGCGCGTACCGATCCATGGCCGAGAAATGCACCGATGCCGGCGAATGTGAGAATGCGGCCCCAGCCCTGGCGCTTCATTCCGGGAAGCGTTTCCGCGCAGAGGTTGAGGGGCCCGGTCACGGCGGTGTCGTACGCCCTGCGGTGGTCGTCGTGTGCGGTCAGCGAGTCGGATTCGGCCCGCCGGACAGCGTTGTTGACAAGGATGTCCACGGTCCCGAGCTGCTCCTCGACGCGTCCGACGAAGTCTCGGACCGCGTTCGGGTCGGAAATGTCGAGAAGCCCGGTGACCGTCTTCGCGCCCCTGCTTTCGGCGAGCCGTTGCGTTTCCCGCATCCCGGCTTCGTCCGACTGTGTGCACAGTGCGAGACGGGCGCCTTCGTCGCTGAAAGCGAGGGCCAGCGCTCTGCCGAGATTGGCATTGGCTCCGGAGATGAGTACGACTTTGCCTCGAATGCTGAGATCCATCGGATTCCTAGCGGGATCCTCTGCCTCTGTCATCGAGCCGACAACAGAGTCTAGAGCGATCCGGTGAGGGGTGTCCAGGTTTCCTGAGGCTTCCCTGCGTCGTCTGAAGTGAAACTCGTGTGACGATCAACTCCCAATGGAACGAGGTGTGTTGGGGGCTTCGGGCGTACTGTTACGATGCGCCGGACCGGTGCGTGGGATTCGAGGGGGTCATTCCCATGGCGCATGAAACAAAAGGGAGCCAGCCCGCCGAGAACGGGCGAATCGCGTCCGGTCCGGAAGCGGTGTCCCTGCGTGTCCTCCTCGCGTCGACCGCCGTCTGCAAGGTCGCGGACTGGCAGCTGGGCATCGTGATGCCGCTGGCCATCCTGCGGCAGACCGGCTCGGTGGCGATGTCGCTCGCGGTGTTCGCGCTGCGCGGGGTCGCCTATGTGGCCTCCCCGTTCCTCGGGGCGTTCATCGACCGCTTCGACAAGCGGACCGTCTTCGTCCTCGCACAGGTCCAACAGGCCCTCTGCCTCGGCCTGTTGGCGTGGTTCACCACCCAGCCCGCCGTCGTGTCCGTCCTCTTGCTGCTGTCCGGCATCGGCGGTGTCGCCACCTCCATCACGGGCCAGTTCGTGCTGATCCCGGAGCTGATCCGCCCCGAGGGCCGTGCCGTGGCGGTGGCGAAACTGACCTCGGTGATCGAGTTCTCCAAGGTGGCCGGCCTCCTGCTGGGCGGGGTCACCCTGGACTCGCGAGGCCCGGTGTTCTCCTCCGTCCTCATCGCCGCCCTCTATCTGGTCGCGGCGGTGGTGGCCCTGCCCCTGCCCAGGGTGCCCTCCCGGCACACGAGGACCTCGCTGGGCCACGACCTCGGCCTCGGCTTCCGCTGGCTCCTGCGGCCCGAGATCCTCTGGCTGGTGGCGGTCATGCTGATCGTGAACCTCGCCGTGGGACAGATCGAACCGGCGCTCGCGACCCAGTTCGCCCGGACGGGGATCGAGCCCACCGCCATCTCCCTGGTCATGGCCGCGGGGCTGGTCGTCGGCGCGGTGGCCAGCCGCTTCGCCCCGCTGCTGCTGCCCGCGCGGCGCATGGAGCGGCGCATCCTCGTCTTCCAGGTCATCGCCCTGGGCGGGCTGGCCCTGGTCGCGGTCCCGGCGCTCGCGGTGAAGATCCTCGGCTACATGGCGGTCTCCTTCGCCGTGGGCGCCAGCAACGTGGTGTCCATCACCTACCGCCAGGAGAGCATCCCGGTGGAGTACGCCGGGCGCGTGAACTCCGTGATCCGGATGTTCATCACGGGGGCGATCCCGCTGTCCGGGTTCCTCTACGCATGGTCGAGCCGGTTCGAGGGATGGCTGTTCTGGCTCCCCGAACTGGCCGTCTGGGCCGTGGCGGTGGCCCTGTGGTGCGGTCACACCCTGCACACCGAGCGGGCCCCGGCGCACGCGGGCCCGCCCCCCGACGGCCCGCCGGCGGCGGGCACCCTCGCCGACGAAGGAGGAGCCGGTGGAGATCCTGGACCAGGACGGCCTGGTCGTCGCGGCCGTGACCTGCAAGGAAGTTGAGGAGCGGGACGGGCGGTGGACCGGCCCGCCGGCCGACGTGGAGCGGATCACCGATCCGGAGAACCTCACCGACGAGCTGCGGGCACGCCTGGACCCGCTGATCCGGCCGCGCTGGCTCAACTGGGTGGCCGAGGCCGGCGATTCGGACGAGGACTTCCTGGCGCGACTCGGCTCCGGCGAACGCCGTAACGTGCGTCTCGGGCGCCGGTTCCTGCGCGAGGAGGGCCTGCGCACGGACGTGAGGGCGGGGCTGTCGGAGGCGCTGATGGACGAGTTCCTCGTGCTGTACGCCGCGCAGATCGCCGCGATGCCCCGGGGCGTGGACTTCGCCCACCGGTGGCGGGACCGCATGCTCGCCACGGGTGCGGACCACGTGGGCGCCTGGGTGTACGACGGCCCGCGCCTGGTGGCCGGCTCGATCTGGCGGGTGCGCGGGGACGAGGGCATGCTCCAGCTGCGGTTCTCCGCCGTCTCCCCGCGGCTGCGCTCGGGCCGGCTGATGCGGGCCCTGTACGCGGAGGCGTTCCGGTACGCCCGTGAGCGGGGCCTGTCGTACCTGTCGCTGGGCAATGACCCCTCCCTGTTCGGGCATGTGGTGCAGCCGGGCCTGTTCGCCTTCAAGGGCCGCTTCGGGTTCACCCCGGTGCCGGCCGGGGTGCTCGACGCGCGGCTCGGCGGCGACCACGCGGACCGGTTCCTGAGCCTGCGGGCGCTGTCCCGGCCCGCGCTCGTGGTGACCCGGCGGCCGGGCCCGCTGCCGCCGTGGCCCGCGGCCCTCGCCGCGCCGGGCTGCGACCTGGTCCTGCTCACGAACGGCCCGGACGTCGACCCGGACGAGTTTCGCACCCCGGTGCTGCGGGCGGGGCGCACGGTGGTCGTGCCCGGCTGAGCGCCGGGTGCCACGGCCACCGTGCCGCCGTCCCGTGGACCGAGCGGCCCTCGGTGCCGTTCAGCGGTGTGCAGTCGTCCTCAGTGCTGCTGCGCGAAGTAGTCGTACGCCTTGGGCAGCACCTTGGTCAGCTGCTCGGTCTTCGTCCGGATCTCCTCGAACTCGCGGAGCGCGGCCTGGCTGTCGGAGAGCCCCAGCGCCGGCGAGGGCTGCACCTCGATGCCGCCCATGCCGAGCAGGATGCACATGTACGAGTAGGGCGGCAGACCGTGGTAGTAGGGGAACACCGTCTCGCTGTCCGGCAGTTGGGTCTTCCACAGCTCGATGCGCTCGGCGAGTCCGTCGGGCAGGGCGCGGGACTTGGCATCCCGCCAGTACGGGGTGTCGGTCCGCTTGGCCGCCACGTAGTGCAGCACCAGGAACTCCCGTACGCCGTCCATGACATGGGCGACCGCCTTGTTGTACCGGTCGCGGTGCGTGGGGTCCCAGCCCGGGTCGGGGAAGTTCTTGACCAGCTGCTCGATCGCGTGGTGGATGAAGAAGATCCCGGTGGACTCCAGCGGCTCCACGAATCCGCTGGACAGGCCGATGGCCACGCAGTTGTTGACCCAGGAGTTGCGGCTGCGGCCGATGCGCATCCGGATGTGGTTGGCGGGCGCGTCCTGTGCCGCCGGGCCGACGAACTCGCGCAGGGTGCGCTCGGCCTCCTCCGGCGAGAGGTAGTCCTTGGCGTAGACGTACCCCGTGCCGACCCGGCCCATCAGCGGGATCGTCCAGATCCAGCCGGCGTCCTGGGCGGTGGCCGTGGTGCAGGGCAGGATGCCCCGCTTGCCCATGTCCATCGGGACCTGGAGCGCCACGGCGCTGTCGTTCGGCAGCGTGTCCTGGTACGACACGAACGGCTCTTCAAGGGCCTTGTTCAGCAGCAGCGCGCGGAAACCGGTGCAGTCGATGTACAGATCGCCGGTGATGTCCCCGTGCTCGGCGGTGCGCAGCCCGGAGATCCAGCCGCGCTCGTCCAGGTCGACGTGCTGGACGTCGTCGATGATGCGCGTGACCCCGCGCTCCACCGCGTACCTGGCGAGGTATTCGGCGAGCAGGGACGCCTCGAACTGGTAGGCGTACGGGAACTGCGTCTTGCCCTGGTGCTCCGACATGGTCAGCCCCTGCATCTCTTCGGCGTTCTCGTCGAAGGGCTGGTCGATGAGGGTGCCGTCCAGGTGGCGGGGGCTGAGCCCGTTGTCGATCACCGACGCCATCACGAAGCAGTCCTTGTCGAACCGGTCGCTGGGACGCTCCTGGAGCCACCAGTCCGTCAGCGGGAAGCCGTTGACCGACCGTATCTGCTCGAACGGGTGGTAGAAGTAGTGCCCCTTCTCCCGCCAGTTCTCGAAGCGGACCGCGAGCTTGTAGGTGGCGTTGCAGGCGGGCATCCAGTCCCGCTCCTTGAGCCCGAGGAACTCGAAGAAGTGCCGGATGTCGCTGAAGGTCGCCTCGCCGACGCCGACGGTCGAGACGTTCCCGGACTCCACCAGGGTGATGCCGATCCGGTCGCCGAACGCCGCCTTGAAATACGAGGCGGTCATCCAGCCCGCCGTGCCGCCACCGACGATCACCACGTTGTTGGGCATGCCTGTCTCCGTTCGTGAAAGGGGATTTCGGGCAGTGCTGAGGAAAGGTGAGGGAGCGGGTGAGAGCCGCGGCGGGCCGCGGGAGGAACTGGGAGAGGCGCACGGCGGGAGCGGGGACGCTCCGCGGGGTCAGGGCAGCGTGCGCGCGGGATGCGGGTCGTACCGGGTCACCCGCTGACGGGCGGGCCCGCGCCGGCCGGAGGGAACGGGGCGTGGCGGCGGGCCCGGGGTGGTCCGCCGGGACCGGTGTACGGCCGGCCGCGGCGGACCCGGGTTCACTGCTGGACCGGCTCGAAGACCAGGACGTTGGTGCCCGGAGTGGCGTGGGCGCAGTGCTCGATCCCGGCGGGGATGACATTGATGTCACCCTTGCGCAGGGTGATCTCGTTCCCGTCGCGGAACACCAGGGTCAGGGCGCCGTCCAGGACGAGGTGCATCTCCTTGGCGTCGTGGTGGTGCCAGGGCACATCACCTTCGGTCTTGACCAGCCTGACGTCGTAGCCGTCGATCCCGGCGACCAGTTCCGACGTCCGGTTCTGCGGGAAATCGGCGAGGACGGAATCGATGTTCACAATGTCCATGACATCCACCTTTCCAGTGGGGAACGAACCTGCCGTACCCGCTCGGTGCACCGGAGCCGGCAGGAAGGGAACTCTTCACTCGGCCGCCGCCGCGGCGACGGGCACCACCGCCTCCCGGTCCCGGATCGCCCAGCGGGTGACCAGCGGAACCGCGAGACCGGCCGCCACCTGCACGGCGGCCACCACCAGCCAGGCCGCCGCGCCACTGCTGACGACCTGCGCGATCACCAGCGGCGCCACGATCTGCTGCGCGCCCGCACTCAGCCAGAACAGCGAGACGTACGTCGACTCCTCACCCGGCTTCGCCAGCTTGTAGGAGATCCCCCAGCCGCCGGCCGACTGGAAAAGCTCGCCCGCCGTCATCGCCGTGATGCACAGCACCAGCAACCCGACGGCCGGCCCCGTCGAGACCGAGGGCACCACCGCGAGCAGCGCACAGCAGGCGGCGAGCCCGAACCCGGCGACCCGCATCAGCCGGGCCGCGCTCGGCAGATCGGCGGCGCCCCTGCTGACCCGGACCTGGAACAGCACCGCGAGCACGGTGTTGATCACCAGCAGCCCGGAGACCACCGAGCGGGGCGCCGAGGTGGTCGTCGCGACCCACAGTGGAATGCCCACGCTCAGCAGGCTGATGTGCATGGTGAGGACGATGTTGAGCAGCGCCAGCGTCAGATACGGCCGGTCCCGGAAGACCTGGGCCGACACCCGCCGCCGGAGCCTGGAGGCGTCCCCGGTCGCGCCCGGCAGCAGCGGCAGCCGCCAGGCGAGCGCGCAGAAGACGAAGAAGGACAGCGCGTTGCACAGGATCACGGCGGTGTAGGCGGCCCGGTTGTCGAGCACCAGGGCCACGCTGCCCAGCAGGGCGCCCGACGCGTAGCCGACGTTGCGCAGCGCGCCGGTGACCGCCATCGTCCGCACCCGCTGGTCCTCGGGGACGGCCATCCCGACGAGCACCTGCCCGAGCGGCGCGGCGGCCTTGTCGACGAGGCCCATCAGGACGACGACCGTGAGGAACCAGGCGAAGTCCGGCACGAACGGATACACCACGAACAGCACCGCCCGCCACAGCGTCACCAGGACGAGCAGCCGACGGGCGCCGAACCGGTCCGCGACCATCGCGACCGGCACGGTCGTCACCAGCCCCACCCCGGCGGCGACCGACAGACCCAGACCGACCTGCCCCACGGACAGGCCGACCTGACGGGTCAGGAAGATCGCCGAGACGGCCAGGAACGACCCCGTGCCCGCCGCGTCGATCAGCGACATCAGGGTCAGCTTGCGGCCGGCCGCGCCCTCCGGCAGCCACCCGCGCAACCGGCCGAGGACACCGGCCGGCCCGGCCCGGCCGGTGTCCTCGGCGGCGGGGGAGGCGGACTGGTCCGACTGGTCCTGGGACATGCCGCTCACCTGGTCCCGATACGGATCGCGGCGCGCCCGGCCTCGGCCCGCCCGAGCGCCTCGGCCCGGTCGGGGCCGCTCGCGACGACGAAGCCGGACCGGTCCCAGGAGGAGGACCAGACCCGGGCCGTGTCGCCGGGGCCGACCGAGACGTGCACCGCGTCGACGCCGGGCAGCGCCCGCGCCTCCTCGACGCCGCGCACGTCCTCCACCACCCCCGGGGCGGCCGACAGGAACTGGATGGTGACCGTCCGGGCGGCCGGGCCGGGCAGGTGTGCCGGGCGCCCGGAGAGCAGGTCGATCAGGCAGTTGCGCAGCGAGGTGTCGTACGCCTGGTCGATCAGGTCGGTGATGCGGTCGCCCGGGCAGCGGCCGGCGCACTCGATGAGGGTGAGACCCTGCTCGGTCCGCATCCACTCGGCGTGCAGGATGCCCGTGTCGAAGCCCGTCGCGGCGACCAGCATCCGCATGCCCTTGTCGAACTCCGCCCGCTCGTCGTCGCCGAGCGCGGCCGGCAGCAGATGCCCGGCCTCGACCGGGTGCCGGCCGGGGATCACGAACTTCTCGGTGACGTTCAGGAAGACGACGGTGCCGCCGTCGACCAGCGCCTCGACGCTGAACTCGGCACCGGTGAGCCGTTCTTCGACCAGATACCGCCAGCGCATCGGCCGGTCCGGGATCTTGCCGGGCTCGTCGGCGCCCAGCACCGCCTGCCATGCCTGGTGGGCGATGTCAGGGTCCACCGCGTCCAGCAGCTGCACGCCCAAGCTGCCCTGCCGGTCGGCGGGCTTGACCACCACCGGCCCGCCACCGGCGAACTCGACGATGTCCGCGGCGGACCGGATCTCCCGCCAGCGCGGATTACGCACCCCCGCCGCCGCGGTGACCTCGCGCAGCGCGCTCTTGTCGCGCAGGGTCGCGGCGGCCCGCCCGGAGGCCCCGGGCAGCCCCAGCCGCTCGGCGATCTCCGCCGCGGCCACGACCGCGTACTCCAGGCCCGGGACGACCGCGGTCACCGGGACCCGCGTGTGCAGGTCCTCGGCCACGGCCAGGTAGTCCCCGCCCTGGTGGTACGTCGATGGCACGAGGCCGGCGACACAGCCGAGGGCCGCTGCCTTCCCGGCCAGGTCCCCGTTGCGGATGATGTCCGGCTCCTCCAGCACGGTGATGCTCGCGGGCGGCACTTTGCCGTCGATGCCCCGCAAGAACACCGAACTGAAGCCGATCATCAGGATGTGCGTCATGAAAGTGTCTACTCCGTAGCGATGGTTGCCGCAGTGCGCCGGTCGGACAGCGCCTCGACCGTCACGATCTGGTACTCGGCGACTCCGGCCCTGACATACGGATCGTCCTCGACGATCTCGCTGATCTCCTCGCGGGTCACCCCGTCCGCGATGATCACCCCGGCGTGTCCCGGGGACGTCGACTTGCCCGAGAGCCGGAAGACACCGGCGGCGTGGAACCGGTCGAGGTAGGCGATGTGGTCGGGCGTGTACTGGCGGAACACCTCCGCCGGCGCCCAGTTGCGGATGATCAGCACATGCGTCAGACCGTGCTGGGCGCTCATGCCGCCACCTCCAGGGCCTCCGTGTACAGGGACAACAGCGGTTCGGCCGCGGTGGCGCCGAAGAACCGGTGCCAGATGGCCAGACAGCGCCGGCGGTCCAGCTCCGAGCCGGTGTCCAGCCGCAGGAAGTAGATGTCGGTCTCCACCATGCTGCGGATGCCGAGAATGGGGCGCGGGCTGCGCAAGGGCCGGAACGCGCCGTTGTGGATGGCGGACGCGTCATGACCCGGGTAGAACTCGCCGACCATGCAGCCCTGTTCCAACGCCTCGAAGCGCAGCTCCTCCTGGACCCGGGTCACGGCCTCGCGCAGGAAGGACTCGTCACCGCCGAACGGGACGAACACGACCGACTCGTGGTCCTCACCGTCCTGGGACGCGTTGCGGATGCGGCCGAGCCACTCCCGTGTGACGGCGCGCAGCCGCGGGATGTCGCTCTCCGTGCCGACCCGCACCGGATTGACCAGCACCCGGCCGTGCTTCATCGCGCGGTCCATGAACGGACAGACCGCGCCCTTGCGGCCGAGGTCGGGGTGGGGCTGCATGATGAAGCCGGAGATCCAGTCGAGGACGTCCGCGACCACCTGGGGAGATTCCGTCTTCTCCGCACCGGTGGGGGCCGGCGTTCGGCTCATGTCTCATCCTTCGCTAAGGCTGGCAGCAGCGTGGACATGCGGCGGGCGCGATACGGCGGTCAGCGCCGCAGCCGCAGAATGCGCAGATCGTCGTGCCCGGCCTCCCGGTCCTGCCGGACCCGGGCGACCAGCTCGTCGAGGTCGTCCGTGACGTGGACGAACCGGCCGTGCAGTTCCTCGTAGCCGCCGGAGACCAGGGCGAGCACCAGCCCGGCCACCTTCTCCGGCGGCTGCCACACCTCGGCGGGCACCCGTGCGAGGTCCGTACGGTCAGCGGTCATCGCCGTACGGACGAGACCGGGGCTCAGGTCGACCACCATGACCCCGGTGCCGCGCAGCTCCGCGGCGAGGGAGTCGGTGAAGCGCATGAGCGCCGCCTTGGACACACCGTACGCCGGGGGCGAACCGGAACCGTCCGAGCCCTGAAGGGAGTTGATGTTCACGACGTGCCCCGCGCCCCGGCGGACCATCGACGGCAGGACGCGATGGCTGAGCAGGGCCGGGCCGCGCACGTTGGTCTCCAGGACGGCCCACCACTGCTCGGGGGCGGTGTCCAGGAACGGTCTCATCGGCCCGGTCACGCCCGCGTTGTTCACCAGGACGTCGACGGCACCCAGGGCGTCCTCGACGGTGGCGCAGACGCGGGCCACGTCCCGGGGGTCCGTCACGTCACCCGGTACGGCGAGGGCACGGCCGCCGTCCGCCGCGACGAGGGCGGAGGTCTCCTCCAGCTGGTCCTTGGAACGCGCGGTGAGGGCGACGGCGTACCCGGCCGACGCCAGGCGCAGCGCGATGGACCGGCCGATTCCGCGTCCGGCCCCGGTGATCAGTGCGACCCTGCTCATGATGTGTGCGACGTCCTAGATCGAGTGCGGGCATGGATCGGTTCGGCCGGGCCGGTTCGGGCGGGCACCGGCAGACGCGTCAGTTCAGTACCGAACGGGCGTAACCGGCCGCCGCTCTCGGGAAGTTGAGCATAATGTGGCTGGCGGCCGTGGTGACGTCCCGCCAGATCCGCTGGAGGTCGCGGCCGTTGGCCAGCGCTCCGGTGCCGGCGCTGCGGACCAGGCGGTCCACAGCGGCGACACAGAGTTCGGTGGCCAGCGCGCAGTCGCGGGCGCCCCGCTCGGGCCGGCCCTCCGGGAACGCCCCGGAGTCCGCGGCCACGGCCACGCTCTCCAGGAGCAGCGCGGCGGTGTCGATCTCCGCCGCGGCCCGGGCGAACGTCTGCTCCGCCGCACCGCCCGAGAGCGCCATCGCCGGCGGTCTGCGCGGGCCGCTGTACAGCAGCTTCCAGGTCTCCAGCGCGGCGCGGGCGGCGCCCAGCACCGGCGCCGCGAAGCTGAGCCCCGAGACGGCCTCCAACGGCACGGCGCAGTACGGCACATCGGCACCGTCCCGCCGCCCGGTGTCCAGATCGCTGCGGGCGAAGGCGTGAGCGTCGGGAACCAGCCGGTCGCGCACCCGCACGGTGTGGCTGCCGGTGGCCCGCATGCCCAGGGCCGACCAGGTCTCGGAGATCTCGTAGCCGGCGCGCGGTACCGCGAAGAACATCCGCGCCTCGCCCCGCTCGGTCCCGGCCAGCGCCAGGACCAGCGCCCACTGCGAGAACTGGACCGAACTGACGTTGGGCCACGAGCCGTTGAGCCGCCACGCGGCGCCCTCACGGACGGCGGTGCCGGCCGGCACCAGCGAGCCGACGACCAGGGTGTCGGGGCCGTCCGCCCAGACGGCGGCGCGGCCCTCGTCGGGCAGGTAGGCGGCGAACCGGCCGAGGGTCGCGGCGAGGGAGGCGAACCAGGCCGCTGAGGTGCAGCCCCGGCCGATGTCGGCGGCGCCACGGGTCATGTCGAGAAACGAACCGGAACCGCCGCCCCAGGGGGGCGGCACAAAGAAACGGGCGAATCCCGCCCGGAGAACAGCCTCTGTCACCTCTGGGGCTAACTGCCCGGTTTCATCTGCCTTCGCGGCGTGGCTGGAACACAGCTGTCGGGCCACTTCCATGGCCCGATGTGTGTCTATGACCCCCGTCATTGATGCACCAACGCTTCCGTGGTAGCGGAAAACTGTGCTCGACTCTGCCCTGGTAGGACAGCTTCAGACTTTTACCATCCGGACGAGGCTCAAACAAGGCTGCCGGATTGTTTGCACGCCGGTTACGTTCCGCCGCTTCCGGCTCATGACAAAACGGACCTTCACGGAGGAAGGGTTGGGGAGGGTTGTCTCACGCTCGACGTTCTGCCTACGCTCTTATGGATTCGCAATCAGCCGGTGATCCGCTGCCGGCCGGCTGATTTTTCCTCTCTGCTCGGCTGTGCCGCAGAGTTCACAGCTCCGTCATAGGAGTCTCAAAGAGTACGCGGCTACGTTCCGCCACCGCGTTCAGGCCAACCGCTACCCGGGAGCCTTTACATGACCATTCCTGGCGTCATCGACTTCCACGTTCACGTCGGCGATTTCGACCGGATGCGGGATGACATCAAGAACCTCCTCGAAGGAACCGCGAGCCGCCGTGACTTCGACATGAAGGCGCTCTTCTCCGACCCTCGCGGGCTCGCCGCCTATCTGCGCGGCGCCGGGGTGATCCGCACCGTCCTGGTGGCCGACGAGGGCCCCGGCGTGAACTTCGTCCCGACCACCGACTTCATCTGCGACTTCTGGGAGGCGGCGGGCGAGGACAAGGACTTCTACATTCCCTTCGGAAATGTCAACCCGAATCGGACTCCGGACGTCATCGCCAAGTACGAGTCGGATCTCAGGCGCGGGATCAAGGGATACAAGCTCTACCCGGCCGACCACGACTTCCACCCCATCACCCCGGAGCTGATGGAGTTCTACCGGAGGCTGGAGGCCGACGGCCTCATCCTCATGTTCCACACCGGGACGACGGGCCAGGACGACGGCGTCGACGAGTACGGCGATCCGAAGATCTTCCAGCCCATTCTGGAGGAATGCCCCGACCTCACCGTGGTGTTCTGCCACGCCGGCAAGCCGATCTGGACCAATGAAGCCACAGAAATGGCCCAGACCTACCCGAACCTGTATCTCGACACCGCCTTCATCAAGCCCGAGAAGCTCCTCGTCTATCTCCCCAGGCTCGCGGAGATCTCGCACAAGGTCCTTTTCGGCTCCGACTGGCCGGTGGGTGTGTCCTCCCTCTCCGCCCACCTGAAGGAGATCCGCAACCTGGGCCTGCCCGAGGAGGCCGTCGAGAACCTGCTGTACCGCAACGCGGCCCGGCTCCTCGGCATCTCCTGACCGCATCATGAACACGGAGATCCTGGTGGTGGGGGTCCCCTGGAACCTCCACGAACTGGGCACGGTGGTACGCGACGCCGACGCCCTCGGACTGCGCGTCCACCTGGCCGACACCGAGGAGGCGCTGGCCAAGGTGGACGCCTCGGTCCGCTGCGCCAGGGTGCCGGTCGCGGAGCTGGGCGTCGAGGCGGTGGGGGGGGGGGGTGGCGCCCCCCCCCCCCCCACGGTCGTCTCGGTGGCCGAACGGCAGCTCGTCCTCTCCCCCCAGGTGCGCGAAAAGCTTGGTCTGCCCCGCCCCCCCCGAGGGGCGGAACCGCGGG